>CAMATH010000222.1 GCA_945860955.1 Planctomicrobium piriforme | reverse complement strand
GCGTCTGCTCCGCCGCCGGGATCTCGATTCCCGCGATGACGATCGGTTGGATTGGCTGGGGGTCTGACTGGCTCATGCGCCATACATTCCCCGAAAAACCGACTTTGAGTAAATACCAGTTTCCGAGGGGTTATTGAGCAGTTACGTTTCGTGTAACTACGTGGACGGGGCGCGTGCGACTCAATTCTGGAGGTGACCCAATGGTGTTGGTAAGGCGTTTGTGGTTTGTGGCGATTGTGGCGATGTTCGCTACGTCTTCGGTTCGTCTCGCGAAGGCGGGGTTCACGCAGACCGAAGCGGCTGGTCCGGAAGCGACGCTAATTCAGGCGGCGGTTGACAGTTTTCGTGCCAGCCTGGGGAGTTTGAACCCCAATAACGGGCAGAGTTTCGCGGCGGGCCGCCGCGAGATCAATTGGGATGCCGTTCCAGATACTTTTGCCGACCCGAATTTGCTGCCGGGTGATTTCTTTAACCAGGCGGCTGGAGGACGCGCCCGTGGGGCGAGTTTCTCGACTCCCGGTACCGGATTTCTGGTGACCGCGGACAGTTCGAATCCGTCCAACGCGACCTTGGGATTGGGTTATCCCGCCGACTTTCGGCCATTCAGTGCCGAGCGGTTGTTCACTCCGATCGGAAGCCTGATCACGGACGTCACATTTTTTGTTCCGGGGACAGTCACCACGGCCGCGACGGTCGCCGGCTTTGGTGTGGTTTTCAGTGACGTGGAATTGGCAAATACCACGAAGGTGGAATTTTTCAACGACGCCAATGACCTCCTGCTCAGCCATTTCGTTCTCCGCGAACCTGCCAGCGGTGGCTTTTCGTTCTTTGGTGCCGTCGCGAATTCCGGTGAACGGATCGCCCGTGTTCGCATCACGACCGGCGACGAGGTGGTTTTTGGGAATAACAGCTTCGGAGGCGGAAGTGACGCGGTCATCATGGACGACTTTATCTATTCCGAACCCATTGTCTTCTCCGCGGTCCCCGAACCGTCAACCGCCTGCCTGCTTGGCATCGCCGTGGTGGCCTGCGGCGCGTATACCCGGCTGCGTCGAACAACAGCCAGGAAGGCGTAGCGCCTGATTCACTACAGCAGGCGACTCAACAATTCCATTCTCGACCCTGGCCCCTGCATTCGGCGGGATGCCAGGGTCGCGTTGTTCTTTGAACAACCCCCGGTGTGTATGGGAAACGAGTGGATGGATTCACGCCATCGCATACCGCTGAACAATCTCATCCGGCAGGACGTAGCCAATTCCAGGACGATCCGGAATCGCGATCTGACCATTCTCGACGGGAAATCCATTCCGCTGCAATTCCAGCCTCAACGGCGATGCGAAGACTTCCGCCGGCGCGAATTCGATGAATGGAGTGATTGGCGAATACGCCGCCAGGTGGACCGAAGCCGCCCCCAGAATTTGCGTCGACCAGTTCCCCGGGCAGACCACCGCGCCCCGGGCCCGCGCCAACTCAACGATCCGCTTCGCTTCCGTCAGTCCGCCGCACGTCGTCATATACGGTTGCACCACCGTCACGCCGCCGCGGTCCATCATGTCGAGAAACTCCCACCGCGTGACGCCATGCTCCCCCATCGCCAGCGGTATGTCACACTTCGCCGCCAGTTTGGCATAAGGTTCCGGCGAATCGACCGCGAACGGAGTTTCAAAAAAGTAGATGTCGAATTCCGCCAACTCACGAGCCACCCGCTCGGCGGTCGGCAGATCGTGGAATAGATATCCCACATCCACCATCAAGGTGGGGGCCGAACCGAGGGTTTTCCGAAACCGCCGGGCGAGTTCCACCACATCACGCGGCGACGACATCATTGGTTCGATTTTGAACGCGCGGTATCCCAGTCCCGCGAGCGTTTCGGCCCGTGCGACCTGTTGCCGAAACATCGGCTCGCCCCCCCAGACATCCGAGACGAGGGTGCAATAGGGAACGACATGCGTGGTCGAGGTTTCCGCCGAGGATTGAAACGGTCCCCGCTGCACTCCACCGAGCAGACGCCAGACCGGCTGATTCAACATCTGCCCGTAGAGATCCCATAGAGCGACATCGAGCGCCCCGAGAATGATCACCTGCCATCCCCGCCGATTCGTGTGGATCAACGCGTCCCACACGTGCTGCCAGAGTTGTTCCGGATGGGTGATCTCCCGCCCCAGAAGCAGCTTGCCAAAGTGCGACTGCGGTCCCCCCACAGTCGCCTGCACGACCCCTGGGGGAACGCGAAATACCTCGGCCAGTCCGGTCAGGCCTTCATCGGTGTGAATCCGCAAACAGGCCATCGGCTCGATCCCTCCCTGATCGGGATCGATCTCCGGTCCGTCGCCGATGACGAAGGTTTCGAGTCGCGTGATCTTCATGAAACCCTATCGGCTAGTTCGCGGTCTTCTCGGGAGGCATCTCAAACACCGGGATCAATTCCAGTGTGACGAGAGTCCCTTTGGGCGGAATCCGTTCCGTCCAGGCCTCATAGGCCAGGTTGTCCGCCTGGTCGCTACTTTGAACCGCGACGTCGACCATTGACGACGGGAAATTCGAGACGCAAATGTACTGCCCCTCCTCGGCGGCGTAGCTTTTCTCCCCAGTGGCTTCATCAACCGACAGAATGCTACCGACAAACACCCAGTTGGCCTTCAAGCCGCGCAACTGTCCCCGTTCGTGAAAGAACTCAATCGCTTCGCGCCACGCTTTGTCTTTCGACATCGCCAGATACTCAGTCTTCTGTTTGTCGCTCATCGGTCCGTACCACAACAGGTCGTGCTGTTTGCGATCGTATTTGAGGGGCGAATTCTCGGGCAGATCGACTCCTTCCGGGAGTTTTTCCAGGGGCTTCACCCAAAACCGATTGACCGTCTCCCGGACCCACGACTCGGCCCGCTCACGTCGATTCTTTCCTTCTCCATCGGTCCAGTTGACGAAGATGTCGAGTTTCTGGCCGTGTGGCGGGGCGAACTTCGGTTCGTACACCGCGGGTCCGCCCGGGGCCGCCTTCAGTGCCAGGAGCGCCGAGTGAATCACGAACGCGTCGGCGTCGATTCCGATGATCGATTCATGCTCCTTGGACTTCTTGCGGCAGGCGAACATCTCCAGCCCGCCGTTGCGCAGGACGACCTCTCCCTTGATCACAACCTTTTTTCCCGCGCGATCGAGCAGAACCGTTCCCGCCTCATTCAAGGGGACCGGGCCGGCGGCCGGCTTGGTTCGCGGTTTGACCCCTTCCGGAGCGGCGGGAACTTTTGGCTTCGTCGTCCCGGCGGGATCATCCGCGCCGCGGGTACACGGAACGCCCATCGTGCAGACGACCACACATGCACAGACGGCGGCGGCGTTCGTCAGGAAGCGGAGCGTGGTTATCGTTGTTCGCATGGTTGGCTCACAGAGAGGTTTCAAACAGACCGTCTGGAATTGGGAAACAGGAATTGCGGAGCGATTGACGTCACGAGTCCCGAGTCAGAGTTTCGAGCGCCTGGGAATACGCCGCCAGAGTCCCCGCGTCAAACAACACGAACCGCACCAGCGCGGGTTGATTGTGCGTCTGAAGGAAGGCGCAAACCGCAGCCAGCGATGTTTCGGCGGCGCGATTTTTGGGGTATCCGTAAACTCCGGTACTGATCGCGGGAAACGCGACGCTCTGGCAGTTGTGTTCCATCGCCAGTTCCAGACAACGCCGATACGCTCCTGCCAGTAGCGCCGGCTCACCGGAATGGCCCCCCTCCCAGATCGGTCCGACGGCGTGAAAGACGAAGCGGGCATTCAACCTCCCCGCCCCGGTCGCGACGGCACTTCCTGTTTGACAACCGTCCGGGTACAGCCGGTCGGTTTCGGCCATCAACTGCGGCCCCCCGGCCCGATGAATCGCCCCGTCAACCCCTCCCCCGCCCGCAAGTTCGGAATTGGCGGCGTTGACAATCGCATCGACCTGTTGCTGCGTGATGTCGCCTTGGACAAGTTCCAGACGCGACTGTCGGATGAGTGCGAACATCGTGCGGCGGGGACAGAACCAGGTTCGGAACGGGCGAGTCCGAATCGAAGCAACGGCTCTCAATTCCGTATGTCGACTCCGACACCGCCCAACCGGACGGTTCGCCAATTTGATCGGCCGATTGTACCTTTCGGCCACCAGGAAGCCATATCGACCGATTGCGATAACAAGTCCCAGCCGAGTCGTCAGTAAGCGGAATCCGACGAACTCCTCCAGACGGAAGCCGCTTTAGGAAGACACCGGTTCTTGAGCCGCGTGGAGCAGCACCCCGAAGCGATCCACTCAGTCATTATCGACTCTTCAGAGAAAATCAGGGATTGAAAACGGTCGGCCTCCATTGTGATCGATCTCTAGGGCAATCGCTCCGCCGCTCGTATTTTCCGCGAATTCGGGGTGACTGAAGTTCGCAGAACTGCTACGATCCCGCCAGTTGGCCCCTGATGGAGCGGGGCTCCCACACTCACCTCGTCGATTGTCGTCGTTCGAATGGAGACCAAACTGCCGGTTGAGATTCTCACTCAACCCGACGACTATTCCTGCGGTCCCACCTGTCTGCACGCGCTCTACCAGTACTTCGGCGACGAAATCGCGCTGGACGAGGTGATCGGCGAAGTCGACATGCTCGAAGATGGCGGGGGCACCCTCGACGTTCTGCTGGCCAACCATGCTCTGAAACGGGGCTATTCGGCCAAGATCTTCACCTACAATCTGCAACTTTTTGACCCGACTTGGTTTGGCGAAGTCCTGGTCGATCTTCCCGAACGCATGCGGCTGCAGATGGAGTGCAAGAACGACCCCAAGCTTCATGTCGCCACGCGGGCCTACCTCGAATTTCTCGAGCTGGGGGGGCAGATCCGCTACGAAGAACTCAACGCCGCGCTGATTCGCAAGTATCTGCAGCGCGAAATCCCCATACTCACCGGGCTGTCGGCCACTTATCTGTATTCGGCCGCCCGCGAATTCGGCGACGACAGCCACGACGACGATGTCCGGGGGAAACCCTCGGGGCACTTCGTGGTGCTGTGTGGTTACGACACCGACTCGCGCGACGTCCTGGTCGCCGATCCGATTCGCAAGAACCCGCTCGCTGGCTCCAACAAGTACGTCATCAGCATCGATCGCGTGATATGTGCCATCCTACTGGGCATCATCACGTATGACGCGAATTTGCTGATTATCGAACCTCGCCGAATGCCCAGGCAGGGACGCCGTGTCCATCCTCATCGTCGTCAATAACGTCTCCGAGTGGCCATTCCACATCCCCGGAGTCGAGGTCATCGACGCCTGGTCCTACCTGACCCAGCCGGAGATCGGCTCACGCCGGGGGGTGAAGCTGTTCAACCTCTGCCGAAGTTACCGGTACCAGACGGCTGGTTACTACGTGACGCTCCTGGCGCAGGCTCGCGGACACCGTCCGTGCCCGAACATCACGACGATTCAGGACATGAAGTCGCAGACGATGGTGCGCTTCGTCTCGGACGATCTCGATGAACTGACTCAGACGACGCTGGCTCCCATTCAATCCGACGAATTCACGCTGTCGGTCTATTTCGGGCACAACGTCGCCAAGCGCTACGACCGGCTCGCCCTCAACCTGTTCAACCTGTTTCAGGCCCCCCTGCTGCGGGCGCATTTCGAAAAGACCGGCACCCGGTGGCAGTTGAAGCAGATCGCGCCGATTCCCGTCGGTGAAATCCCCCAGTCGCACCACCCGTTTGTGATCGCCGAGGCGACCGAGTATTTCGCGGGCAAACGGGGCTCGGTGAAGAAGCGGACTCCCGCCAAGTACGACCTGGCGATTCTGTACAATCCCGACGACGAACTCGCCCCCTCGAACAAGAAGGCGATCGAAAAATTCGTCAAAGCGGCGGAATCGATGGGGCTGGGGGCCGAGATCATCAGTCGCGATGACTACGCCCGCATCGCGGAATTCGACGCCCTGTTCATTCGCGAAACGACCCAGGTGAATCACCACACGTACCGCTTCGCCCGCCGGGCGGCGACCGAGGGGCTGGTGGTGATGGACGACGCCGAGTCGATTTTGAAGTGCGCCAACAAAGTGTATCTGGCCGAGTTGCTGGTTCGGAACAAAGTCCCCGCGCCGAAAACGATGATCGTCCACAGTGACAACATCGACGAAATCGCACCGACGCTGGGCTACCCGGTGGTTCTCAAACAACCCGACGCGGCGTTTTCGCAGGGGGTGGTCAAATGCGAGAACGAGAAGATTCTACGCGAGCGGGTTGAGGAATTCCTGGCGAAGTCGGAACTGGTCATCGCGCAGGAGTTTCTGCCCACCGTGTTCGACTGGCGGATCTGTATCTGTGACGGACAGCCCCTGTTCGCCTGCAAGTACCATATGGCTGACGGTCACTGGCAGATCATCAAGAAGGAAGCCGAGGGGAAGCTGGACTTCGGCCGATTTGAAACGATTCCGGTCGAAATCGCCCCCCGGCACGTGGTGCGGGCGGCGCTCAAGGCGGCCAAGCCGATCGGCAACGGCCTGTACGGCGTCGATCTCAAACAGACCGCTGGCCAGTGCTATGTGATCGAAGTCAACGACAACCCCAATATCGACGCGGGTGTTGAAGACAAGATCCTTAAGGGGGAACTCTACCGGCGGATCATGGATGTGTTCCTCCGGCGGATTGAACGCAAAAAAGCGGGGTTTGAGGACGAGTAGGTCGCCGAAACGCCGTTCCGTCCAGCTCCACATTCACAAGTGAATCCCAGACGGCACTGGCGGCTCAGTTTCCAGCAAATTCGGCAACAAGCTGTCGCACGTGCGGATTCGAATTTCCATGGCTCACAATCGCAATGTCGAGACCAAACTCATGGTAGAGCGAAATCGATCGGCGAATGGCGTGCAGGATCCATTCCCGTTCGTTACCGAACGCGCCGCCCCCCAGAAGCGTTAGAAATACGGTACGATTCCGCGTCCGAACCGAGTTGAGAATCGCCGCGCAGATCGTGGCTTCGTAGGATGCTTCCAGGACCAGTGTCGCGAATCGAGCCCATAACTCCGATGGGTGCCTCGTGTACGCGACAGGCAGGGCGGAACAATAGGCCTGTGACACGAGATGGGATGAACCATCGAGAGTCACCTGAGTGTCCCACTGAAGACCGATCTGAAGGGCCTGTCTCAGGCGATCACGACCCGGCTCGTCGAGCCCTTTCAGTAACTCGTCGATTTCCGTTAGGCCAGCGGCGGAGGGCAGTGCGTACCCGTTGACCATTTTCCAAAGTCGCTGATCGGTGTTGCCGACCAACTTCCCCACGCCGACAAGGCAGTCGATCTGGTTGTCGGCGGACTGTCCAATCTTGCCGTTCACGGGCGCGAAGTAATTGCGAAAGATCGTGCCGGCACCTGCGGAAATCGCACATGCCGGGCCCTGTGTGCGGTCCCGTTCATAGATCCCGACACCCCGCTCCGGCGTCACCTCGGGCGCGACCATCTCCAGCAGATTGAACTGGGACGCGACCTGGAAGTGTGCGTTCGCATTCGCTTTGTCCGCATGCAGATCTTGGACGTTGGCAACCACTTCGCGAACGGAATTGGCCTTGGTATTCCGCGGCACAATACGAACACGTTCGCGAAGCTGGGCGAGCGTTGGTGTTTCCAGATCACCGCATTGCCACGAGCGGCCGTTCCGACGGGAAGTCAATCGCCCCCCATGGACTTCGAGGTCCGTTCGGACCTGAACGGGAGAATTTTCCGAACAACCGGTCAGATTTTCAAACCACGTCATGATACACCTTAGAACCAGTCCAGGATCAAAACCGTGTTTCTTGCGCGGGGCGCGGCATTGCACTCAAGCCGGAAGGGGTCTTGCGAAAACCGGATGGCGGCTGGTGTCGGCGACGGCCCCATCCGCCTTGAGCGGATGGGGAGAAAGATGTAACTGCTCAATAACCCCTCGGAAACTGGTATTTACTCAAAGTCGGTTTTTCGGGGAATGTATGGCGCATGAGCCAGTCAGACCCCCAGCCAATCCAACCGATCGTCATCGCGGGAATCGAGATCCCGGCGGCGGAGCAGACGCC
>CAMATH010000221.1 GCA_945860955.1 Planctomicrobium piriforme | reverse complement strand
CGTCTTCCGCCCTGATGAAGGGCGGCCCCATTGAAGCTTCGACGTCACCCTGCTCGGAATTCCCTCCGGGTCGGTCTTCCGCCCTGATGAAGGGCGGCCCCATTGAAGCGACCGTCAGGCGTCGAGTCGACCGGTTCCATCGCAGGTCTTCCGCCCTGATGAAGGGCGGCCCCATTGAAGCGCTGCAACCGGCGTGCAGCAACGCGGCCCGAAGCTGTCTTCCGCCCTGATGAAGGGCGGCCCCATTGAAGCGCGTCCCGCCACGCCTGGAACACGACCGCGTTCCGGTCTTCCGCCCTGATGAAGGGCGGCCCCATTGAAGCATGTTGTCCGGACCTGTACGGAATCGGGGGGCCGCTGTCTTCCGCCCTGATGAAGGGCGGCCCCATTGAAGCGCGTTTCACTTCCGGGAAGCTGGAAGCCGCCCACTGTCTTCCGCCCTGATGAAGGGCGGCCCCATTGAAGCCCATGCGTTGAACTCGGTTCCCCGGCTTCCAGCGGAGTCTTCCGCCCTGATGAAGGGCGGCCCCATTGAAGCCCATACCCGACGCGAGCAACACCTCGGGAATCATCGTCTTCCGCCCTGATGAAGGGCGGCCCCATTGAAGCATCAACCCATTCCGTCAGCACATCGGCCAGCGACCGTCTTCCGCCCTGATGAAGGGCGGCCCCATTGAAGCATGTCGATGAGCATACCCGCCGGCCCTGTTAACCGCTGGGTCTGTTCACCAGAGACAAAGAGAGTTCGAACCCACTGGGTACGGGGTCCTGAACGTGAAACCGGCTTTCTCGATCGGTACTCCGAACTCACGTCCTAAACCAAAGAGATCGCTCCACGACGCCAGGGGGGAAGGACGGTCGTCGGAAGTTGATGTACGGCTTGTGGTATACGTCGAGCGAATGAAAAAACGCCGGGAGCAATTGCTCCCGGCGCTTTGATCACACGACGGCCCCGTGACCGGCCGCTTCGCCGGCGACTTTGCCGAGGACTCTTCCTTAGGCTTCGACCCCCAGAAGCTTACAAGCGTCGTCGTAGCCGGCGGCGCGGAAACCGTGCTCGTCTTCGCGGTTATAGCCGTAGGCGCTGGTGGTGACACGGGCCAGAGCCACAACTTGCCTCCATCGGAACGCAGGACGGGTGGTGCGATATTCTTCGCGTACAGTGTGGTAGTACTTCTCGCCGTGCAGCCGTCCGTCTTCACTGATGGCGTACTTGATCATCAGATCAAACACCGGATCGACGGCGTAGCCGCGTTCACCATAGATTTGAATTGCGGCCGTCGCACGTCCCTGGTCGTTTTGCCGAATGGCATCTTCGGTCTCGGCCAGCAATCCCTTTCCATCTTCAACTTTGATGAGCGCGCGGTGCTCTGCGGTGGGGTAAGGGGGCGTTTCAAACGGGGCCGATTGAATCCCCGCGTGATACGCGGCGACGATCAGGCCGCTCACGGCGTGTTTCGACTCGGCGACCCGCGCCATATTTCGCCAGGCGTTCGTCGCATCCGACGAATGGACCCCGGCCGAATCGCCATGCGTACGCCACTTTTCGGCAGGTTGGCGCAACACGTACAGGTTTGAGGCCATTGAAATCGCTTCACCCACGACTTCGGGATCGATTCCATCGGCCAGCGCCGAGGCGACCGCTTCGGCGGCCAGGTCACGCGGCCCCTGGTAGATCGTTTCACTGAGCGCCTTCACCGCGGCGTCGCCAGGATCGCGTTTGCCTAGCGAAATGCCGACCAGCTTGTACTGATCGAGCAGCTTTGGCACCAAAGCGCGGATCGGCGATTCGGGCTGTTTGTGCTCAATCCGCATCCGTTCATGGTCGGCACAGAATCGCACACATTGCCGCAGGAGCGAGTAGGAGTACTCTTTACCCAGCAGTCCAACCAAACCATAGGTTCGGTGGGCGAACACGAACCGGTGGACGTTGAGATCGTCCTGCATGGCTGGCTGCAGCGCGTTGAACGCCGCCAGCGGGGAATCCCCCACTGTGGCCAGCAGTTGCTCTCCAAGTTCATAATCGGGCTTGCGACACGCGTCGCGGATCTGCGCACCCAGATCCCCAGTGGCGGCGGCGTGCTCTGCGGCGTGCAGTGCTTCCAGCGTTGTTTTTGATGCACCGCCGACCGACTGAATCTGCTGCGCGTTGCGGTACAGTACCTTCAGCACGGGGAGCGGCTGCCGGCCCTTCACCAGCAGCTTGCTCATTTCCAGAGCGGGCAGCATGGCCATCGCCGTATGGAACCCCACGTAGTCGCAACCTCCGAATGTCACGGCATTGGCCAGCGAACCGGCTGCGATCAGCGTTTTCAGGTCGGTTTCCCCCTTAAGAACCTTCTCAGCCAGCAGCGTCTGCAGTTTCTCCGCGGGGGTGTTCCGCATCAGCTCCACGAGGGCCGTATATTGACCCAGGGGAATCGATTCGCTTCCCTGTTCGGCGAAAACCGGGTTAAACCCCAGATTCTGAGCCAGGGAAGCGCCCAGTCCGGCGGCGAGCATACCGCGACCAACATCCGACAGAAATTCGCGGCGATTCTTTGGAATCATGGGGTTCTCCAGAGCGTGAATGGGAAAGAGACGGCACTTTTACGACCACATTCCAGAACGGAAGGGCGTTACACAGCATTTTTTCCTGCACAACAGTACCCGTGTAACGGCGGTTCGTTATGTATGATGGTGCGTGGGGCGCTAGTCCGCAACCTGCGGTAGTACTTGATGAAGCCGAATTGTCCGTGTCTAGAAAAACTGCGGGAAGTGTCGCTTGGCCTGGGGAGTTCCCCCGACCTCGACGCGGCACTGCAGCACATCGAAAGTTGCCCCGACTGCCAGCAGCAGCTCGAAGAGCTGGATGCGTCGGCCGATTTTCTGGTTGATCGACTGCGCGCAATACCAGCGATCGGTCAGATCGAAAATGTCAGCGATCAGGCGCTCGCGCTTGAGGTGATCGAGACTCTCGCTCGAGCCGGGCGAACGCGTTCGCGAATTTCCGCCGACGCCGGTCAGGAACTGGCACGACGGCTGCTGCAGGGAGGCGTGTTGCTCGATCGCTTTGAACTCCGGTCGGAACTGGGAGTCGGCTCGTTTGGCTATGTGTTCCTCGCCTGGGACCCGCGGCTCGAACGGGAGGTCGCGCTCAAAGTCCAACGGGCGGGCAGTCTGGCGTCAAAAGAAGACGTAGAACGATTCCAACGGGAGGCCCGAAGTGCCGCCCGGCTCAAACACCCGGCGATCGTCTCGCTATTCGAAACCGGTCAGACGGAAGACAACGTCTGGTACCTGGTGTGCGAATACATCGCCGGCGTCACCCTGGAACAACGACTGCAGGAAGAAGCCTTTTCTCCCGATGAGGCGGCCGCCATGGTCGCCGAGATCGCCGACGCCCTGCACTACGCTCACGAACAGGGGGTTGTTCATCGCGATGTCAAACCGTCGAACATTATTCTCGACCGGCACGCACGGGCGCACCTAATGGATTTCGGCCTGGCGAAACGGGACTCAGGCGAACCAACCATGACTTCGGACGGTCGCATAATGGGAACTCCCGCGTATATGCCTCCCGAACAGGCCGCCGGCGCGTCGCACCAGGTCGACGCCCGCAGCGACATCTACAGTCTGGGAGTGGTGTTGTATGAAACGATCTCGGGAGAGCGCCCGTTTCACGGAAATCGTCGGCTGCTGCTACTTCAAGTTCTTGAGGATGATCCTCGTCCCCCCCGAGCTATTAAGCCCGGTCTGCCCCGGGATCTTGAGATCATCTGCCTGAAGGCGATGAGCAAGTCTCCCTCGCGGCGCTACCAGTCGGCGGGAGAAATGGCGGCCGACCTGCGGCAGTTTTTGTTGCGTCAGCCGATTCGTGCGCGCCCCATCGGTTACGTCGAGCGCTTCGCGCGTTGGTGCTGGCGGTATCCGCTGGCGGTCAGCGTGCTGGCGGCCGTGATGATCGGCTCGGTGGCCGGGCTGTGGTACCTGTCGAGTCTGTCGGAGTTTTTCGTTCGGCAAACGGCGATCGAAAGCGCCCGACTTGAAACGAAAATGCTGGATGAAGTCTGGAAATTCTACAGTGAAGAGATTTCCGATATCAATCCACAGGTCACCGGGGTGTCGATCACCGAGAATTATCGAAACGTGCATCCCGCGATCCCTCTGCCGGCGACGTTCGCAATCGATCTGGGAGAGCGAATCAGCCGCCGCAGTCCGGGAATGGAGGTTCGCGTCTATAGCCGATATCCTTGGCCCAACCGCAAAGACGGTGGCCCGCAAGACGACATCGATCGGGCCGCTCTGCGGTCGCTGGAATTGAATGCCCGACCCGACGACGATCCGCCGGCGGAATACACACATTTCGTCGCGGCGGAAGGGGGCCGAAAGCTGGTCTACTATTCCGCACGGCACATGGAGAAGAGCTGCATCGGCTGCCACAACCATCCCGACAGCCGCAGTCCGAAAAAGGACTGGAAAGAGGGCGACTTGGTGGGGGTGTTGAAGATTGTACGCCCGCTGGACCGCGAGATTGAAAACACCGAGAACGGCTTGCGGGGCGCCTTCTTGCTGGTAATGTCGATTTCCTCGTTGTTACTCGTGATCAGCATTGCGGTCACGGTTTTGGCTCAGCGGACGCGAAAGGGGGTTGGCGGATGACTATCGACGCCAGCCAGAGCGATGAACGTCGTTCGGATGGTTCAACATCGCGCAGCCTGCTGGCGGGCGCGAAGGGCGACGTGCCAGCAGCGTGGGAGCGGCTCGTTCGATTGTACGCGCCGCTCGTGGCGTCGTGGTGTCGCCGCTGGGGGGTCGCCGAGCAGGACGTCGCGGATATTCTTCAAGAGGTGTTCTCGGCGGTAGCGGCCCACCTCGACCGGTTCCAAAGCGAACGGCCGAACAGCACGTTTCGCGGCTGGTTGGCGACTATCACTCGCAACAAGATCCGCGATCACTTCCGCCGTCGCTCACTAGAACCGGTCGCCCAGGGAGGCTCTGAAGGAATGCGTCAATTGCAGCAAATCCCAGAGACAGTCGCGTCGAACGCTGCGATCGATTCAGAGTCACCGTTGGATTCCGACGAAGCAGTCGTGCTCAATGAATTGTTGAGAATCGCATTGGGATCGATTCAAGGCGAGTTTCACGAGCGCACATGGCGGGCGTTCTGGGGGGTTGTCGTCGAAGGTCGAGCCGCCGCCGACGTTGCGCATGACCTGGAGATGACACCAGGCAGCGTCCGCGTTGCGAAATCGCGGGTGTTGCTGCGGCTGCGCCGTGAATTGGGGGATGTACCGCCGTAGAAATGACAAATGACGAAATCCGAATGCGGCAAAAGGCACGTAAAGCCGAAACGGACAGTCTCAACGAGTGAATTGGTTTCGATCCGTCCATTTCGTCGTCGCCGTCGTACCGTTGTCGCGTCATGTCATCCGTGGCGTCGAAGCCCCCGCGCCGTGAATCGCTGCCCAAATGGGGGAACAAGACCAGACGAGTTGCGACATCTCCAGGGTCGTGGTCGAACTGGAATCCACCTCGCACGTCGTTTGGATCGAAGTCCGAGATGGCGAATCCGGATTACAGGCCCGGACGATCCTTCACCCGCCGCATTGGCCCAGCAAGTCGGTTTTAAAGTCCCGGATCACGTCCCCGCCTGGGTGACCTCCAATTTCCGCTCCATCAGGAATTCGCCACCGACGCTGAGCTTCAGTCGGTATTCGCCTGGCTCTGGAAACGTCACGTTCTTGAACGCAATTGCCTGCTCGACCACCTGTCGCGGGTCGACGAAATGAAGATCCGCCTCGGCGACGAATATAGGCTTTCGGACCTCGTCGACGTCCACAAGTTCGAGCCGGAGCTTGTGCGATCCGTGACCGTTCGTGAGGACGAAGAACACAGTCAAGCTGCGGCGAGTGAGCGGGAACCGAAATCCGCCGACTCCTGAAAATGTGTCCAGAATTCTGTACGTCCCAACATCGGGGTTTTGCCAGACGTGGTCGCAGAGTAGGAATGCGAGAATGATTGGTGGTTCCATTGGGGATCGTGGGGCGTTGTTATGATCCGGGTTCCGAGTCGCGGTTAATCGCCCTATTTCCGGCATCCGGAGAGAAGATCAACCCCATGGAGACCCGGCGTGGGCACTCTTGAAGCGAATGTCTGTCGGCACCTGGCATATATTCGGATGCACACATACCAGACCTTGATTTTCGGCGGTTCTCGTTTTTCTGTTGGGAGGGTTCCTTTCCCTATCCCACACATAGTCGATAGAATACGTCGCCTCGGGTCATCAATTGGAGCCCGATCGTCAGTCTTTTACCCGTAACAACCCAGACTTGGAAAGGCTCGCTCAATGATCCGTCGTCTCTGCGCCGCCCTGTTTCTTGCTTCAGCACTTCCCCTCATTGGGTGCGGCTCAGCTTCTGGTGGAGTATTGGTGTCATATGCACCATTTCTCCCGAGTGGTGTCGACCCAGTTTATAGCTCTGCCCAAGCTCAGGCCGCTTTGACTGTGAGTTTCTCAGCAAATGCTGGATCGCAAACGGCGCTGGTGAATTCCCCCTACGACGCGATCGCACTTTCAAGAACCGCGACCACGGGAGAAGCAATTCTGACGTTCACAATTACTGCGAACCCGGGCTATTCCGTCACTCTCGATAAATTTAACTTCGATGTCGGCGCGCCATCCGTTGCTAGTCCGGACTTGCCAGCGATGCTCGTCACAAGCTCCCCGGCAACCGGAGGTTTTGGTGGCCCATTTGGACTGACTAACCTCCCGGGCAGCGTCAGTCAGGTGGATATTGTTTTCGCGCCACTAACCCTTAATCCGGGCGAATCCATCACAGTCGACGCCAAGTTCGGAATTCGCGAATCCCCCACATTCTTTCCCGAAAATTTTCAGATTCCAGTTGGTGAAAGTTTGATGTTTAACTATGTCAATTTTTACGGATCCTTTGCGGCCGCAGTGCCTGAGCCGACCGGGTTCGCACTGCTTGCGTGCGGGTTGATTTTATTCGCAGCGGCACAAAAGTTACGCTTTGCGAATTCTCGGTAAGAATCGCAGTTTGGAATGCGATTAAAATAGCCCGCAAGAACCCAGTGCTAAGACGGCGCACTCCACGCTGTACGCTGCGATCCTGCGGATGATCACGGTGAGGGGGCGGAGGCGTGGCGTGAGCGGACTGATCAATACCCGAGCTCCCCTGCCTGCGCCACCTCCAACCGCCTCTCCATCAGGAACTCCCGGCCGACGAAGAGCTTCAGTCGGTAGTCGCCCGGTTGGGGAAACGTCACGTTCTTGAACGCAATTGCCTGTTCGACCACCTGTCGCGGGTCGACGAAATGAAGATCCGCCTCGGCAACAAAGATCGGTTTCCGGGTCTCGTCGACGTCAACGAGTTCGATCCGGAGCTTCTGCGATCCGCGGCCGTTCGTGAGGACGAAGAATAGCGTCACGCTGCGTCGAGTGAGGGGGAACCGAAGACCGCCGAGGCCCGAGAAAGTGTTCAGAATGCTGTGCGTTCCGTCGTCGGGATTCTGCCAGACGTGGTCGCAGAGCAGGAAGGCGAGGACGATCGGAGTTTCCAATGGGGATCGTGTGGCCTAGAAATGAACCGGGTTTCGAGTCGCGGTTATACCGTCGTGACACGATTGACAGCTCGCTGCGCCGTCCATTTCGGCACCTCTGGTCGCCGGTAAAGACCGCTCCCGCCGGGCCTTCACTCCCGGCTCCGCTTGCAGCCTATTCCTGACGCTCCGCTCACTTGTTAGACGGACTCAGGCACAGGCGGAAGCCCAGGTCGTAGTTCCGGTGCGAAGGGACGTACCAGGTGCGGTGCGCCGACCGGCAGCGCCCGGCGGAGCAGTTCCAGCTCCCGCCCCGGAACGCCCGGAACGAGCCACGCTTTCCATCCGACGAGCCGATTGTATCGTCGCACCACTCTTCGACATTACCGTGCGTATCGAACAGCCCCCAGGCGTTCGGCAGTTTCGTCGCACAGGGGGCCGCGCGGCTCTCTTGGAACGTCGCATAGTTTCGCAGCAACGTATTATCGCCACCGCTGGAAAAATCGGTCGTCGTCCCGGCACGACAGGCGTATTCCCATTCCGCTTCCG
>CAMATH010000220.1 GCA_945860955.1 Planctomicrobium piriforme | reverse complement strand
GCGAGTTCACTCCTGGCGGAAGATTCAGTATCGACCCAGACGCCGTCGGAAGCGGCGAAGCCGGACCGGGCGGCCTGGCTTGTGCCGCTCGAAATCTCCGCAGAAATAGAACAGCACGTGGTGCCGGGCGCTCGGGCGTCGAACAAGGGATGTCTGGAGATGTCGTTCGCGGCGTACCTGGAGCTGCTCGAATGGAGCGGTCGGCATTGGCGCGCGGACAAGCGCGGAACGATACCCGGCAATCTGCCGCCGATCTTCGAACGTTTGGGAATTCCCGAGGCGGGGATGGATGGAATTGCTGCTGGGCTTCGACGGCTGGTTCCGCCAGGTGGCAGGTTCTCCTGAATCGATGGCCCAAGAGGCGGCGAATCGGCGCCGCCGGTCTTTGCACGGGATGCCAACCCGTCGCGCCGCATACGGCGGGTAATCGCCCCGAAGATCGACGGACAAAACCTGACCGCGACGGCGGGCAGGACGTCGGCGGAGTTTAAAGGCTGGCGCGCAGGCCGAGAACACCCGAATGAGGAGTGAGCTTCCGCACCGCGTCGTCACTCATGGGCGATGTACATCGCACGCGGAAAGGGCAGTTCAGCGGAATCGGCGTCATTCGATAGGGTGTAGGCCGGCAACGGGTTCGTTTGCCGGAGCAACCGGCATGCCGAGTGACACCGACTCCAGGACGGCCGGCACGGCCCACTGCCCCTGCGTTGATTCGACTCAGCGCGGGAGAATCAACTCACATAGGTGACCAGTTGGTTGGCTGATGAGTGGCCCTCGCCTTGGTTCTGCTTGCCAATGAGCCGAGTGGAGAATTCGGAGGAAGTGGACGTACTGGTGTGAATTCTGAAATGCCGAAACCGTTCACTGCGGAGGAACCGACGATCGCCTGCGCGACGATTCGAACACAGGGTTCGCCGAGTGTTCACCGGGAGATATCCACAACCCCTTGTCGCATAATGGATTGCGACTTTTCTTGGGATCCAGACCCAGCCGGGCAGCCGCGTCGTGCCGAGACATCCCAGACATCCCACAATCTCTCAACGTATCACTCAAGAGAACCGGACGGACAAAACCTGGATTTTTCGAAAATTCTCAAAAAAAGTCGTCGCATGAACTTGAAATCCGTTTCTGCCCAGATATGATTGTTTCCGCAGCCGGTTGATCGATGCACGTTGGTCCCTGCCCCACCAACGAGGCGTCTCCCGGCTGCATTTTTTCTTTGGCTGGGGTGGGGGCGTTCGGCACTGTTCGCATCAGTCTGAACCGAACACCTCCGGGAGCAGGCAGAATTGCGGGTGCGGTCGCTGCGTCGTTCGTTACCGCACCCTACTCGATACTCCGCACGGCGTGACATAAGGCAATTCGCGTCCCCAGACCCATTCCGGCTCGGGGGCTATCGATTTCGTCAATCCGGCCGCGTGCTTGCCACAGCCGGTTGTGATTCCGCTTCGCGGGAACCGCAACCGGAGCGACTCCGCGGAGCGTCGTCGCTAAAAAACCGACAGCCCCCAAGGTGGATGGGGGCGAAACCGATCAGTTTTCCAAACGACAGAGAATTTGATCAAAAATGGCAGATCACCTCCGTCTTTCATGGCATGAGGCCGCTCGACACGACGGCCGAGTTCATTTCACTCCTGCCAAGGGATCGGTTGATCATGCTCCAAGTCTTCTCATCGGTTTCCGTCCGTCGTCTGCTGCCGTCTGTGGTGGCGCTGTTGCTGGTTCTCTTCGTTGTCACGCAATCGTTCGCGGCGGATGACGCCGCCGTGGTGAAGGCGCACAAGTTCCTCACGAAACCCGCCCGCGCGAAGTCGATCATGGGCCACGCGCATCTTGGAGCGACTGCCAAGACGATGCAGCACAAAGACACAATGGGTGTCACCCGAAACAATGTGCGTGTCCCCGGGCACTTCGCGCTGGTGTATCGCTATGAATGGAATGAGATCGACTGGACCGACCTGGCGTTCCTGTGCGATGCCAACGGGAATGTGTACGAAATCCAGTCGCTGAACAGTTCGGGGATTTTCAATCAGCCTTTCCTGCTGGCCAATGTCAGCATCAAACTCCTGGGTGAAGCGGTTTACGCGGCGTTCAAAGACGACATGACCCAGGCCGACCGTGACGCGTTGAGGGCAATCATCGACGCGGCGGATGCGAAGGGGCTGTTGACGTTCTCTTTGCGACTGGAACAGGCCTTTGGCCGCTGATCCCGCAATGACGTTTCTGTCGACGACGGGCCTGCCGCCGAGTGGATCGAAGGAACCAAAACCCCACGATCCCCGGCGGCAAAATCGTCTTGTCGCGTTTGGAAGATTTGAACTACGATCCCGAGCGCATCCTGAGGCTGTACTTTCTGGTTCGTGAAGTCATGTTCCGCTTCCTGTCCTTTGTCTGTTGGTTCTGGCTGGCGTTTGGCCAGTTGGCCCCCGCCCAGACCGAAATGGCTGGCGAGACTGGGGCGGATGTGGAGTCTGGGGGGTGGACCGAAGCGGGCAGACTCGAAATCATTGCCCCGCCGTCGTTTCCAATGGAGGTTGTCGATCCGGCGGGGGACCTCGGGGACGAATTGGTGGAGCCGGCATCCGCCGACGCGACCGACTTCCTGCCCCCGCTCGACGCTCCGTCCCCTTTGTTTATGGTGCCGATGGATCTGGAGTTTCTCCCCGACTACGACTCCCCGTATTTGCCCATTCAATACGACTTCGATCGTGCGGTGACTCCGGAAGATCTCCAGTCCGGACGGTTTCAGCGGGTCGTCTCGGAATCGGATCTGTCCGACGAGACCACGAACCGAACGTGGAAGAGTCGGATCATCCGCCGATTTTCCGGACTGTTTGATGAATGGACCTCACGGATCTCGCTGGGAGGGCGCTCGCTGGCGGGGAACAGCGATCAGAACTTCATCGACCTGCTCGCGGACTTTGAAAACAAGACCGCGCTGCGGGCAACTCAGGTGAATCTGGGAGGCCAATTCGGGCAATCCAACGATAAGGTGGTCGCGAATCGCTGGTTCGCCAACTCGACCACCGACTTCTATCACGGCGACAAGTGGTTGACGTTCACCAAAGTGATGGATCAGTACGACTCGTTGCAAAACCTCAATTACCGGGGCACGTTTTCCGCGGGGATCGGCTATCGGTTTCTGTTTGACGACCAGCGCCGGATCATCACCCGCGTGGGGCCGGGTGTGACGGTGGAATCTTTCCACAACCCGGCGGATACACGGACAACCCCCGACCTCTTCGCCGAGCTGGAACTGCGGTTGCCTTTGTGGAAACGCCTCAAGTGGGAACAGAAGTCGACCGTTTTTCCGAGCTTGTCGGAACTGGCGGTTGGCAGGGCTCAGAACCAAACGTCGATCCTGTACGCGTTTGACGAACGGGAGAGGTGGAGTTTGCGGGTTGGCTGGCTCTATCAGTACAACAGTCAACCGAACGTGGGAAAAGTTCCCTCCGATTACACCACGAACGTGTCGATCATGTATCAGCGGAAGTAAGGTTCCGTTCAGAATTCGTGAAAAGTCGAACTTGCCCGTGGAGATTCCACGGGCTAGACTTTCACGCACGCATGGAATGGGGGTTTGCATACCCATTTCGCGCACGCGGCCGTCCCGGGTTGCATCCGGTACGACCGTCGGCTGGTTGTTTCTCCATCCCACCGCAGCGCTAGGCCGGGTTGACCAGTCCCATGACCGTAAGTCTTTACATTGAGTGTTGGCACGAAGCGGCCAAACACAAGTGGATTGAAAGCCAGAAGCATGGAACGGACCTCGGTGACGAGGCGCTCCACGACTGGTTTTCCCGACATTGGCCGATCTATTGCCGGATCGGTCGCCTGGAACATCTGGCGGGCATGCGTGCCTGGGCAGAGTTCCCGATGGACGATTTCAATCTGATCACGCATCTCCAGGCTCAAGGGGACAACGAGACGATCGATTGGATTCTCGAGCGGGCGTGGCAGGGGCTCGAAAACCTGAACCTGATCAACGACGCACAAGAATGGGCTCTGCCGATCGACCGAGTGATCGAAATCCTCGGGGCGCTGCACCTGAATCTGGCGCAACTCGATCCTCCGATGTCGAGACCCGCTCCACAGCGGTTCGCGACCCCGCGCACGCTGCAATCGGGCGACTGAACCCGGACGTTTTGGACGCGGGCATCCCGGACGCGGATCCGTCCACCGCCCCTCTCCCTCTTCAATCCGCGGGTACGCCGCCCCCGAAAACGCGTCTTCCCATCCCGAA
Organism: Planctomicrobium piriforme; assembly: GCA_945860955.1. Taxonomy (GTDB): domain Bacteria; phylum Planctomycetota; class Planctomycetia; order Planctomycetales; family Planctomycetaceae; genus UBA10511. The sequence goes on along the minus strand of CAMATH010000220.1, from coordinate 3,855 downwards.
GTTGATGTCGGGATTGAGGCTCGTCATCTCGTCCACTCTGCTCAGTCGGGTACTCGGGGCGGTGCGAGACACCGCTACCGCCGGCCTGTTTGGACTCGGCCCTGTGATGGATGCGTTCGCGTTCGCGTTTCGCATCCCCAACCTCGCCCGCAGGCTCTTTGGCGAAGGGGCGCTCTCGGCCACCTTTCTTCCCGCTTTCTCCAAAGCGTACGAACACTCCGCCGCCACCGGACACCGGGGTGCTTGGCAATTGACCAGCGCTGTTCTCACCCTGCTCGCGCTCGGCATGACGGGGCTGGTGATTGTGGGCGAGCTGTTTCTCGCCCTGATGGCACACTTCGCTTATGACGGGGGGAAAGCCGAGCTGTTGCTGGGGCTGACGGCGGTCATGCTCCCGTACGCGGTTTTGATCTGCCTCGCCGCCCAAGTCTCGGCGGTGCTTCAGGCCCTGGGCCGGTTTGGCTGGCCCTCGTTCGTCCCGGTCGTGCTGAATCTCTGCTGGCTGACCGGAGTCTGGGTGGCGCACCGCTGGGCTCACGAGCAGCCGACCGCCCAAGCCTACACAATGGCGGCTTCGATTCTACTTGCGGGTGTTTTTCAACTCGCGCTGCAGATTCCCGAACTGTATCGGTTGGGCTTCCGTTACGAACGGGATTGGCGGCCGGTCTGGGCCGAGGTCATGGGGATCATCCGCGCGATCCTTCCCGTCACCATCGCCCTGTCAATCACACAAATCAACTCGGTTCTCGACAGTCTGGTGGCCTGGGTTTTTTCCCGCCCGCCCAACGGCAGCTTGACCATGGCGTTGCCCGGTTCCCCAGAATACCCGCTCCAGGGGGGAGCGGTCTCGGCGTTGTATTTTGGCGAACGGATTTACCAGTTTCCGCTGGGGGTGTTTGGTGTCGCATTGGGAACGGTGCTGTTCCCGCTGCTCGCGCGACACGCCGCCCGTGGGGAACTCAAACGCCTGCGCGACGACCTGTCTCTGGCATTGCGGCTGGTGCTGGTGATCGGTATTCCCGCCAGCGTCGGACTGATGGCGGTCGCACACCCGCTCACCCGGGCTTTGCTGCAACATGGCGAATTTGGCGAATCCGCCGCGAATCGCACGTCGGCGATGATCTCGGCCTACAGCCTGGGGGTGTGGGCGTATTGCGGGATTCCCGTTCTGTTTCGCGGCTTTTACGCCCTGGGAGACCGTACCGCGCCGCTGCGGATTGGGATGTTCGCGATTCTGCTCGATTCCGCCCTGAATCTCACGCTCATCTGGTTCCTGGCCGAGCAGGGACTCGCGTGCAGCACGGCGATATCCGCGATGGCACAGTTCGGCCTGTTGTGCGTCATGCTGCAACGCCGGGTCGGGCGTTTTGACTGGCCCCGATTCTGGGTCACCGCTGGCAAAGCGCTCGTCGCGTCGCTCGTGATGCTGGCGGTTTGCCTGCTGGTTCAACAGAATCAGCCCGACTGGGGCGAAATGTTGACCGTGGTGATTCCCCGTGGACATCGCTGGCTGCGTGTCGGGGGTGATCTGGTGGCGTTGGGGGTGCCGGTCGCGATCGCGGGCCTCGTGTACCTGTTGATGGCCTGGATTTTGTCGCTGAACGATCTCTGGCTGCTGTTTCAGCGGGACAAGGCGGAAGGGGATCTCCCGCCGATCGATCCGAGTTGAGGCCGGCCCCACCGACCGATAGACTGGATCTCCTGTTCTGACGGGCGACAGTCCAACACGCCCTGTGATTCCTGCTGGTTCCCTCGAACCACTCCAACGCACTCGATATTTCCCGCTGGCACTTGTCGCGACCCCAGCGACAACCCAAGGGGATTGGTCCCGCATCCGATGCCGAAACTTGACGACTCCCACTGGCAATCCGCCGGCGCTCAGGCGCTCGACGTGTATTTCCTGGGTGTGGTCGACTTCGACGCCGCGCTGGCGTTGCAGACGCAAATCGCGCTCGAACTGCGGTCCCGCGACGATCGGCGGACTATCTGTCTGGTCTGCGAACATCCGCCGCTGATCACCGTTGGTCGCGATGGCAGTCGCTCGCAAATCGGGTGCGAACCCGCCGACCTGGTCGCCCTGCAACTCGAAGTCCGCTGGCTCAACCGGGGAGGCGGCGTGCAAATACATGCCCCCGGTCAGATTGCGCTGTATCCGGTCGCCCCGCTCGATCGGCTGGGGCAGTCGGTCACTGGGTTCCGAGACCTTCTGGCGCGAATTGCCTGTCTTGCCTGCCGGGAACAACGGCTGGCCGCCGTCCATGTCGCGGGAACCGGGTCGATCGCCACACGGGGCGGGCAGGTCGGGCAGGTGGGAATCGCAGTTCGTTCGGGAATCAGTCGGCACGGCTTGTTCCTGAACGTCAATCCCTCCCCCCGGCTGTATCAACTGGTGGACGCCGGCCTCGGACGCCCGACTTCCATCGCGGAAGACCGCCAGCGACCGATCTCAATGGGAGCGGTTCGGGAATCTCTGGTGCGACACCTGGCCGAAGAACTCCAGTTCGAACGATTTCATCTCTACACAGGGCACCCCTCGTTGAAGCGAACCCGGAAGGTCGTGGCGTATGCTTGAGATTTTGAACACTGCAACCGCCGAACCGGCGCCGGCGAGGCGTCGCCTCCCTCCGTGGCTGAAGCGTCCCATGCCGAATCCGGAGATGATGTTCACCGGCTCGGTGATTCGCGACTTGCGACTGGAAACTGTCTGTGAAAGCGCGAAGTGCCCGAATCGCACCGAGTGCTGGTCACAGCGGACCGCCACCTTCATGATTTTGGGAAACGTCTGCACGCGCCCGTGTGGGTTCTGTTCGGTCCCCAAAGGGAAGACCGAAGCGCTCGAAGCCGACGAACCGGAACGGGTCGCCGAGGCGGCAGAGCGTCTGGGATTGAAATACGTGGTGATCACCTCCGTCACCCGTGATGATCTGCCGGATGGGGGTGCCGAGCATTTTTACCGGTGCGTTCTGGCAGTTCGTGAACGGACCGGCGCGACGGTGGAAGTGCTGGTCCCCGATTTTCTCGGGAAGCCGGCGGCGATCGATCGGGTGATTGAATCGCGTCCCGAGGTGTTCAACCACAACACGGAAACAGTCCCCAGGCTGTACCACAGGGTTCGCCGCAATGCGAATTACCAGCGAACGCTCGACCTTCTGGCGCAGGTGAAGCGGCGTGCGCCCGGCATGAAAACCAAGAGCGGTTTGATGCTGGGGCTGGGAGAGACGATCGACGAACTGTTCGACGTACTGGTCGACCTGCGGGGGGTAGGGTGCGACATTCTGACGCTGGGCCAATACTTGCAGCCCACGCTGGAGCATTTGCCGGTGGAGCGATTTGTCCCGCCGGAAGAGTTCAACGAGATTGGCGAGCGCGCGCGCAAGCTCGGATTTTCGCTGGTGGCGAGCGGGCCGTTTGTGCGGTCGAGTTACCATGCGGGAGAAATGGCCGAGGCGGCGAACGTCCCCGACGCCAGCACGCTGTACTCGATTGATGGAAATTCCGACGTCCCCTGAACGACGTCGGTCGTGAGTGAGACTACCCCTTCCCAACTTCATCTCAACCTGACAGTGAGGAGCGACTCATGCGGACTCGATTGGGACTTGCGACGGTGTGTGTGCTGGGCGGATTGTTGGTGGGAACGCTGTTTGGCCCCCGGCCGACCGCGGCGCAGATCGGTTCGAATCGTGGGTTTTTCAGCACGCTGAAGGTCGGTGATATGGTCGAGACGGCGTACGACAGCGTCGGCAAGACCGTGTTGCGAACCTATGACGACGAGGCGAACAAGGTCAAAATGATCGCCCGCGTCACTGACATCGGAGGGGAGTTTATCGTCCTCGAGATCAAGTCCCCCGATCCGAT
>CAMATH010000219.1 GCA_945860955.1 Planctomicrobium piriforme | reverse complement strand
TCGGCGAGATGCGCTGAGCCACTCACCATTTGCCGCGACTTCGATTACGATCTGATTGCCAGGTTGGTGTATTCCGCTCGCCGTTTGTGATGGTTGGCGCATTGGCGGGCGGTTGCGCGGTACAGAGTTCCGAAAATTCGCCCCCTTGAAGGTTCGCCGACCCTTCCCATGGGGCCGTGGGCGCGCTCGACCGGCCGGAGCCCCGTACGGCCAGCGGTCGCGACCCGTCTTTTCGCGTCGCTGCTGCGCGAATGTCGGTGGCCGTTACGTCGTGCCCGCGCCGGTCGAGTGGTCGGTCCCGAAGATCTGCCGGCTCGCCACCGAACCGTGTAGCCATCGGCCGCCACGGGTAGCCGCCTCGCGCGACAGCGATTCGGGACGCCTCTGCCACACCGCAAAACAAACCGTGAAACGCCCGTGAGCATCGCAAGGTCCATCCACCTTTTCCCCGGGGGTTGGGCTAGATAGCCGCCAACCGTTGTCCGGAAGTTGTATTCCTTCATGCACATGCGACGCTGATATTCCGCTGGCTCGAACGATGGCACACTCAATCGATGGGTGGCCCTTTTCTCCCACGCACAACCGACCCGATCTGGTGGGCGGTCTGGTCGAATAAGGAAGTGGCACGGCGCTGGGTATCGGCTTTGCCCATTGCGGCGTGAGGCCGATGGCACGCCAGGCGAGCCCACCGAGGCCGACTTGGGAATGATCACGAACAACCCGGATCAATTGATCGAGATTCTTTGGGAAGAAAGGGAGACATAGCGCGTTTGTGACTTGGGGACTCGCGTCGGCTACCATGCGACGACGCCACGGACCGCTTGAGCGGCTGTTGGCGGCATGATCTATCACGCTTCGAATCGTGGGAACCACCGCGAGACGGTGTTCCACAAGCCGGCGGACTCCGACGCCTGTGTGGCGGCGATGAACGACGCCCAGCGTCGGGTTTCCCGAGCATTGGAAATGGTCGAGCCAGCCCGGCTGGTTGTCTGCTGATGACCCGGCTGCTCTGGCGTGGCACACCGGCGCCGCGTGATGCGGCGTCGTGGGAGCGTGTCAACGAGCCGCTCTCGAGCGGCGACTTGCAGCGATTGCGTCATTCTGTGCTGCGTGGTCGGCCGTTCGGCAACGACGACTGGACGCGCCATTCCACCGAGGCTCTGGGCCTGGAATCTTGTTTGCGACCGGCAGGAAAGCCGAAGAAGTTTTGAAACTCGCTATGTCCCCCTTTTCTGCCGGATCTGGTTTCAATCGATCCCGTGGTCAACGGCGTTGATTCGCGTGTTTCTTGGCGAACACATCGGACGACCAGCCCGTGATCGCTGTCGTCGCGTACCGACACTTCAAACTTGCTCATCCGGCGGTTCATCCATCGGCGGCGTCATTGATGTCGAAACCATGTCCTGGCTCTCAGCCGATTTGGCAGCTTGAACCCGTCAACTCAAAATCGGAGGCACCGTCAGCGAGTCGAGAAAACAGCGGATAGACGATTCCAACGGAACCACGCTGACCGGACGGCGTGTTTTGCCGGAGCGGTTGAGTTGGATCGCGTTTCGACGGCGCGACTATAAACTCGTTGACCGAGCGGTCGATTAACCTCACGCGAATTCGCGACGAAGTTCTCGATTCAATTCTCGGATCTGACCCCCGGGGATCCTCAAGCAGGGTAAAAAAATGGGCAAACGACTGCCCCCCCATTGAATTCAACCCGGAGTGTGAGTGTCTCTTGAATCGCTCCCCGAATCGTCCGTGGAGGCCTGTTGCGCCAGCGGATGTGATTCGAGGAACTGACGTTCGTAGAGTTCTTTCTCGACCGGTGAAGCGAGTGCGGGGCCGACCCGCCAGTCGATCCCCCGAGCGAGGTTCATAAACACGACAACGCGAATTTCCTTTCCCGTCTTGTCCTGCAACGGACGGGAGACTGCCAGAGCGCTGGTCTTGTCGACTTACAGTATCCTTGGTTCGAGGCGAAATCCCAGCGGGAACGGGAATCACGGCCGTTGCCGGTAGTGGAGTCGACGACTCCGCGACCGGCGATCGACGGGTCGCCACCGATTCGGAGAACCGAGGAAGAACTGCGACAGACTCCCGAATGGAAACGGGCGTCGCGAAGCGAACGCAAGCGACTTCTTAGAAATTCGCGAGCGGGAATCGCAGCGGATTGAGTCGATATTCTGTATGGCGGGAGCGAGCGCCACCGGCAGTCCGGGGATGAACGTGCCTGCCGGAAGTCGATGTCGGATGAAGAAAAGGCGGGATCGAGATCCCCGCACTCCAAGCTTTCCACTTTCAGTCCCCCGCCCCCTGCGGTTGACCCAACCCAGCCAACTCGTCAAAATCCATTGATGTGATAATCTGGCGTCCGCCGCAACTTGAATTGCCGCGGCGTCGGCGTGTGTCACAATCGTCCCCGCGATCCCCGCCTCTGTCAGCTCCCCCGCATGTTCATCCCACGACCGTCCATTCGATTCGCGTTTTCGCTCGCCGTGGCGATCGGCGTTTTCGTGTCGCGGGGGGCGGTGTTCGCCGAGCCTGCGAAAGAGGGACAGGCTCTCCATCCGGCCGGGGTGACGTTTGAGCTGGATATTCAGCCGTTACTGACGCGACATGGCTGCAATTCCGGACCCTGTCACGGAAAATCGCGCGGGCAAAACGGGTTCGCGCTGTCTCTGCTGGGGTTTGATTCGGATTTCGATTTCAGTGCCCTGGTGGGTGAGGGGCGAGGTCGTCGGCAGTTTACCGCCTCTCCCGAAAGCAGTTTGCTGCTACGCAAGGCGACGGGGCAGGTTCCGCACGGCGGGGGAAAGCGGATCGAGGTCGGAAGTCCGCACTACGAATTGCTGAGACAATGGGTCGAGTCGGGCTCGCCGCGCACGCCGGCCGATGCCCCTCAGCTCGTCAAAGTCGTCTGTGAACCCCTGACTCAGATCCTCGCGCCCAACCAGAGTTTCCAGCTCCGGGTGTTCGCGGAGTATTCGAATGGAACCCGTCGGGACGTCACCGATGTGGCGGCGTTTCAATCGAATGATCGAACCTACGCGTTCCCCTCAATGGACCAGGCGGGGTTGATTGTCGCCGGTCCGATTCCGGGGGAGGCGGCCATTATGGCCCGCTACATGAACAATATCACCGTCTCACGGGTGATGATTCCACAGGCGGGAGAGGTACCCGAGGCCGCGTACGCCAGTCTCCCGCGACTCAACCCGGTCGACGATCTGGTCTGGAAAAAGCTCAAGCTGCTGGGAATGCTCCCTTCGCACCCGACCAACGACGCCACCTTTCATCGACGGGCCTATTTGCGGATCATCGGCCGGCAGCCCACTCCGGACGAAACCCGGGCGTATCTGGCCGATTCGAGTACCGGCAAACGGGAGGCGCTCATCGACCGCTTGCTTGAGCGTCCGGAATACGCCGACTTTTGGGCGAATAAGTGGGCCGACCTGTTGCGACCGAATCCGTACCGGGCTGGCATGAAGGCGGTGTGGAATCTCGACGCCTGGCTCCGCGACGCGTTCCGCAGGAATCTGCCGTACGACCAGTTCGTGCGGGAGATCGTCACCGCGCAGGGGAGCAGTTGGCGACACGGGGCGGCGGTCGTCTTTCGCGATCGTCCCGACACGGTGGAAATCGCTTCGTCCGTAAGTCAGCTCTTTCTGGGAATTCGGCTGGAATGCGCTAAATGTCATCACCATCCGTTTGAAGTCTGGAGCCAGGACGACTTTTTCGGGTTCGCCGCGTTCTTCTCGCGGATTGGCCACAAAGGGCAAGGACTTTCCCCACCGATTTCCGGCGGCGAAGAGATGATCTTCAGCACACCGACTGGTCAGTTGAACCACGGCCGGACCGGGACTCCCGTCTCTCCCAGAACACTGGGCGGAACGGATGTCACGATTTCGCCGGACGACGACCCGCGGGTTGTACTCGCCCACTGGATGACTTCGCCTGAGAATCCTCACTTCGCGAAAGTGATGGCGAGTCGGGTCTGGGCCGAACTGATGTCGCAAGGGCTGGTCGATCCGGTCGACGACATCCGCGCCACCAACCCGGCCTCGAACGAGCAGTTGCTCGATTACCTCGCGGCCGACTTTCGCGAACACAAATACGACATCAAACATCTGATTCGGCGGATCATGACGTCGTACGTCGCCGGCCTGAGTTCGGTTCCTGCCAATCGGAACCTTTCGGACACTCGGAATTTCTCGCGTTACTACCGGCAGCGGCTGCGAGCCGAGGTGCTGCTCGACGCGGTCAACGACGCGCTGGGAACCGAAGAGGAATTCGCCGCCATGGCTCCCGGGTCGCGGGCGACGCAAGTGTGGACCTATCGGACCTCGTCGTTGTTCCTCGATACGTTCGGTAGGCCCGATGCGAATCAGGATCCGCCCTGTGAGCGAACGTCGGATACGACTACGCCGCAGATTCTGCATTTAATGAATTCGCCGGCACTGAATCAGAAACTGTCGGTCGATTCGGCGCGACCCGCTCAACTGGCGGCGAGCGACCTGTCGAACGAACAACTGGTCGACGAAATCTATCTGTGGATTTACTGCCGACTTCCGACCACGTCGGAAAAGCAGACGGCGGTGGAGTTTCTGCCCGGCAAACCCGAGCGTCGCCGGGCGGTTGAAGATCTGTTCTGGGTGTTGATGAATACCCCGGAATTCACGTTTGTGGATTGAGTCCCCATTTCTGCGGACAGCGAGTTCGCGGCCTAGAGAGGAAGAGCGCCATGACCATTCACAAGAACTGCGAAGGACTGCGTCGCCGCGACTGCTTGTCGCTGGGACTGGGGGCGCTGTTGGGGGGAGGGTTGGTCTCGGCGCTGGGATCGCGGGCGACAGCGGCCGGCCAATCCAAGAAACCGACCGGTTGCATCCTGATCTGGCTGGATGGTGGCCCGAGCCACATTGAGATGTTCGACCCGAAACCAACCGCGCCGGCGGAAGTTCGGGGAGAATTTCAGCCGATCGAAACCAAGGTTCCCGGGATCTTTTTCTCGGAAAACATGGAGCGGCTGGCGGCGATCAACGACAAGTTCACCATCGTCCGATCGGTCTGCCACAACCAGAACAACCATGGCGCGGGAAATCACTACATGATGACCGGTGCCCCGACGCGAATTCCGGTGAGCTGCGGCGCGTTTGTGAGCTTCCATCCCAGCATGGGGTCGGTGGTGTCGGCAGAACGGGGGGCACCCCACAACCTGCCGCCGTACTTCTCGCTCCCCAGTATTACTCGCTCGGGTGGCCCCAACTTTCTGGGTGCGCGGCATGCTCCGTTCGTTGTCGCTGACGATCCGAACAGCAAATCGTTTCGCGTCCGCGATGTCACGCTGCCCCAGGAACTCGACGACGGCCGGTCGGTAAATCGTCGCCAGATCCGCAAGAAACTTGACCAGCTCGTCCGTTTTCAGGATCGATCGGCGGGTGACCCGGTGATGGGGGCCGACGAAAACTATCAGCAGGCGGTCTCGCTGATGACTTCCGACGTGGCACTGCGCGCGTTTGAGATCGACCGGGAATCGGAGTCGGTGCGCGAGGCGTATGGCCGCAACTCGCTCGGTCAGCGGGCGCTGTTGGCGCGGCGACTGGTGGAAGCGGGTGTCCCGTTTGTGACGATTAACGACGGTGGCTGGGACCACCACTCGAACATCTTCCCGGCGTTCAAGAAGCAAGGGCGGTCGCTGGAATCGGTCGTTGCGACACTGATTGAGGATCTCGACCAGCGGGGGATGCTGGATACAACGCTAGTGATTGTGATGGGAGAGTTTGGACGGACTCCTCAGATCTCGACGCTTCCGGGATCCACGACACCGGGCCGCGACCACTGGTCGAGCGCGATGTCGATTCTGGTGGCCGGTTGCGGCACACCGCGTGGTCAGGTGGTGGGGGCGACCGACGTGCGGGGTTACGCGGCCATCGAAAAGATCTACGGCCCGGAAAACCTGGTGTCGTCGGTCTATTTGAAGCTGGGGATCGATCCCGACAAGATCGTGTACAACACCTCGGGGCGACCGGCTCACTTGGTCAGCGATCCGCGACCGATCGCGGAACTGATGTAACTCGCGGCCGCCGTTGGGAATTCCTGCGGGGACGGCGAACCTCGGGAGGTTTTCGGTTGTCTTAACCAAAGACCGCCGCTCGTCAAATCGCTTGCTGAAGACGACGAACTTTCCGCACGAAAATTCCCTGCCCCCGCGTGCTGGCGAACCGCCGGTCGATCTGATATGTTCCTCGCTCCCGTGAGTGGGGATGGTTCGCCGGGCTGGTCCGGAGGGCTGAACCGAATACGGTGTGCAGCAGGCGACCGAAAAGGTCGCTTGTTTTGTTGATTAGACTCGGTAGCTCAGTTGGTAGAGCAACGGACTTTTAATCCGTAGGTCCTGGGTTCGAGTCCCAGCCGAGTCACTCTAGTTTACCCCTTGTTTTTTAGGGGTTTTCAGCTTCCGGGCAATCGCAGGGCGTTTTTGCGATTCACCCAGAAATTCACCCTTCCCCGTTGTTTGAGTTTCCACGGGCTGGAATGCTTCCAGTCGACTGGCCAATTCATCGGCAGACCGGGAAACGTAGAACTTCAACGTCGTGGCGATGTTTGAATGCCGGGCTAGAACCCGCAGGTCGGACGCCGACACTCTCGACGCCCATTCCGTGCAGAACGCACGCCGCAGACCGTGCGCCCCCCCGTCCACGCCGGCTTCCTCGAAAATCTCCCCTACGATTGTGCTGGCGTTGTCGGCCCGTGCGGTCAAGGTTTCACCCACCCGTTCACCCGGAACGCACCCAGCGGTTCGCCACGCGTCCAGGTGGCCAGCCATAGCGGGGGTCGCTGGTATCGTGTCGATCTTCCCTGACTTCTGGCCAGATCCCTGAAACTGGAACCGCCAGCCACCGGAAACCCGGCAGACCGCCACCGGGCCAGACTCCCACCGTAGGGCGACCGCTTCCCCGATTCGCAGACCAGCATGTCGGCACAAGAGAATCGCCCGCGTCCACCCCTCGGAATCGTCTGGCCGAATTTTCTCGACCGTCGCCAGAATCTTCACCAGTTCGGAATCGAGAACGGCCGGCTTGGGGGTCGATTCGTCGACTTTCGGGGCGGGAACGTGCGGGGCGGACGACAACAGTCTCGACCGAACGCACCAGCGGAAGAACGCTTTCAGGTGTCGACTGTATGCCGCCGTTCCCGCCGGCTTGTGATCTTTCGCGTACGCCGCGACCGCCGCCGCCATTGTCTGCGGGCTGATCTGTTCTAGAACCGGGTCGCTCGCCCATCGCGTGAACGTGTTCAGCGCCGTGCGGTATCTGTCGGCCGATTTTGTCCGTAGTCCGTCCAGGTGGAGTTCGAACGCCTCAACCGCCGCCGACAATCGGACCCGCGACGGGGCCGACTCACCCGCATTCAGCGAGGCTTCCCAGTCGCGAGCCGCAACGCCGGCAGCACGTTTGCCGATTCCCTCAGGGAGTGATCTCTCGGTTCGCCGTCCATCGTTGCGGTTGTGCGCCCGCATCGCCAGACGATCGCCCCGTTCGATCACACAGACTCGCCAAGCTGCTACGGTTCGCATCACCGGTTCCTCCGCCTGTTGAACTCACAACCACCCTATCAGAACTCGCCTCACGCGTCCTTCGATCGCTTCGCCGCTGGTTTCAACGGCGTTCCGGTTTGTTTCAATTCCAGCCCCAGCACCGCCGCGATCTTTCCCGCCGTGCTGATCCGGATGTCTTCACGCTCCCCGCTGATGAACCGGTCGATGATTTCGGGGCGGATTCCGGCCGCCTTGCCGATCGCGTAGTGCGTCAACCCGCTGGCTTTGATGGCGGCTTTCAGATCGTCGGCGAGCATGTTTCCCTTTAGGTCGTTCAGCAACAGCCGACGCCGGTCGGGGGGCAACCCCGCGACGGCTTCGGCCAGTTCATCCAGTTTTCGGGCTATGCCGCCCGGTTCAGAATCCGTGCGATCGTCGTGTGCGTCCATTTTCCGTTCCCTTCCTTTGTGGGGATCCCTCGGTTCGTCAGTTCGTCCGCGATCTTCCGAAGCGACAGGCCGGCGTCGTGCAGTTCCTTCACGAGAACCACCACCCGCTGTTCGCCGGCGTTCTCGACCAGGGTGAACCCATCGGCCGCCAGATCGTAGCCGAAGGGGATCTTGCCAACCCGCTCCCCTT
>CAMATH010000218.1 GCA_945860955.1 Planctomicrobium piriforme | reverse complement strand
AATCGATTTTCCGCCGACCGCGACCGCTTCCTCGATCGAATCGAATCTGCGAATGCCATGCTTGTCGAGCAGTTTCAGGCCGAACTCGCTCCCCTGGGGTTGGTCGATATAGATCGACGCCAGGTTGAGCGCGGGTCCCGGTCCGCCATCATGCTTCCAGCCCTCCAGAATCTTGGTGAGAAGTACATCGGCGTGCGAGTTGCGGAAATAGGTGGTGATGATCGCCGCGACCGATTTCGGTTTGCTCGGTGCGCTGTCGTCCGCGACGGCCGGCCACCCGGTCCACCCGGCGACCGCCGCGCCAAGTCCCAGCCGCAAACAGTCGCGCCGCGAGAAGATTTCATGGTTCGATGAAGAATTCATATGTCGCAGTACTCGGGGTTGTTGGAAATCAAAACGAATCAACCGCGCGCACACGGTCGCGTTTTGGGTTTGTGTTGGAATGTGAATTGAACGTGCCGTCGAGCGGCCGTTTCGCCAGGCCCATCGCCATGAACCGCTTTGGCTGAAAGATCTCGGCCACCCAGTGCCGCTCGTTGGCGCCGCCGTAATAGATCCAATGTTCCTGGCCACGCGTGATGATCCAGCTTGACGGAAACACCATGTCTTTGTCCCAGGCGTAGTCGCCATTGGAGTGCAGCCCCTTGAGTTCGCAATCCAGATCAAAATCGATGCCGTCGCGCGACTCGCAGTAGCCATACCGCATGTGCTTGTGGGCCTCCGTCCCTTCCAGCGCTGTGCCGGGCTTCAGGCCGGGAAAGACGCGACTCCACATCTGAAACACGCCTCGCTGTTCGTCGTAGATGGCGGACGCATAGATGGCCGCCTTGAGAGGGACTCGGTTCCCCTTCTCATCGCGCTGCCAGAAGCGAATCGGCTTTCCTTCGTTCGCCTTTCGAGCCGCCTGCCACACTCGCGTCACGCCGTCGCTCGGTTCAACAAGATGGTCATCGACGAACAGGCGCTTCGGAGGCTTTGGCTCCTGGCCCCAACTGCTCTGCGTATAGAGCAGCAGCGCCAGGCACATGCTGAGGAGCGTGCAACATTTTTCTGTATGTGCTTGCATCGCCAATTCAAATCAGATCTCGAATCGGTTCGCCGTCGGGCAGAATCGGCATCGGGCGGCCCGAGTGATCGGGAAAGGACTGCTGCGTGTCGATGCCGAGATGCCGGTAGACGGTGGCCCAGAGGGCGTTTGGCGAGAGCGGACGATCCTGCGGCGCTTCTCCCAGACGGTTCGTCGATCCGACGACCTGTCCCATTCTCAGACCGCCGCCCGAGACGAGAATCGACATTGCGCCCGGCCAGTGGTCGCGGCCAGGCTGTATGATGCCGGTGCCGGTTCCTTTTTGGTAGCTGATCCGCGGCGTGTGCCCGAATTCGCCCGTCACGACGATCAGCACTTTCCTGTCGAGACCTCGGGAGTAAATATCCTCAATCAAGGCCGACACCGCCTGATCGAACGGCGGAAACCGCCAGCGGGCGTCGTTGAAGACGTGGCAGTTCACCGCGTGACAGTCCCAGTTGTAGACCGCGTCGGGCGGATTCGAGCCCCCCGGATGCTCCATCACGACGTTGGCGAAGCTGGTCCCGGCCTCGACGAGCCGCCGCGCCAGCAGCGCCTGCTGTCCGTACGCGTTGCGACCGTAGCGATCCCGCAGCGCCGGCTCTTCCTGCGAAACGTCGAACGCCCGGCGGGCCGCGTCACTCGTCAACAACGCGAGTGCCTTGCTCTGAAAATGATCTGCGGCGGCGAGCGACTCCGACAAATCGATCTCGCGTCGCAGCGAATCAAACTCCGCGAGCAGCGACCGGCGATCGGACAACCTCGGCGCGAGTTCCGGGACGACAGCCAGATTCGGCACCGACCACTTCTCGTCGCTCGGATCACCGACGACCAGAAACGGTTCGTACGACTTGCCGAGGTAACCGGCCCCTTGGGAATAGCTGTCGGCGTTGGTGTCGGCACGCTGCCCCGAGGTGAACGCCAGCATGTCGGGGCGCACTTGCTCGCGGACCTTGCTGACGATGCAGCCGACCGACGGGGCATCATTCACGAAACCGACCGCCGACTTGGGAATTCGACCGGTCAGAATCCGCTTGTGAGCGCCATCATGATCGGCAAATCCATGCGAGACCGAGCGAATCAATGAGAACTTGTCGGCGATCTTCGCGTGCAGCGGGAGCAGTTCGCCAACCTGGATGCCGGAGACATTCGTCCGGATCGGCGAGAATTCGCCGCGGTATTCCAACGGTGCCTCAGGCTTCAAATCGTAGGTGTCCATATGTGACAAGCCGCCGGTGAGCCAGACAAGGATCACCGCTGTGTCGCTCCGATGCGGTGGCGTTTCACTCGCTGTGGCAGCGCGCATCCGCATCACCTGCGACAGCCCCAGCCCCAGACTGAGCATCGACCCGGTGTGCAGAAACCGGCGGCGGGACAGGGAATGCGTGGAGAGGCGAGTGCTCATGTTGAACTGTCGAGATGGGGCGCCTGTTGATCTGTGGGAATCATGAAATCCACCGTCTGAATCTCTTCAAACGTTTTGAACTCGCTCTGCGGATCGAACTCTCGATGATCGTGGATGAGAGCGCCGAAGGTCAGTTTCAACGCCTCTCCTTTGGCGACCGTGACCGTGCTGCGACCGCCTTGCTTCATGGCTTCGCGACCGAACGGGTTCGCGACGAAGACGCCGTAGTCGCGGTTGTGCCACCAGCCTTCGCGGAAATTCCCCGGGCTCGCCATCAGCAGGATGCCGCCTGCCCGCTCGCCGCTTCCCGAGTAATCGCACAAGCCGGCGGGTTGGCCCCAGGTTTCCGTCGCGGTCCTCTTGCCCGTCGAACTACGCAGCAAGCCGCCGTTGTTCTCGGTGAAGGGAGTCGCCACTCGGGCTCCGAAGCCCATTTCTTCCTGGTCGCCGAACGAGAAATCATTCTGATCGGCACGGAACTCGGCGCTCCATTCGAGCAGCCAGCCATTCGGTCGAGCAGCCAGCGTGAACTGGTTCGTCAACATACAGAGCGGCTCGCCGTTGCTCGTCTTCAAGCGGCATTCGCTTGCGAACCGCAAAGTTGTCGTACCTGTCGCGACCGGTTCTTGCATCGACAACGCCATCAAGCACGGTTGCCTCAGCAACGGCTCCCTATCCAAGAGTGTGATCTGAAACTCCTGCGGCACCTTCGGCAGCGCAGCGTGATCGACTGACTTGTCCAAGAACGACTGCCCGCGCACCGTCCCGGATCCGCTGAAATAGCTGGTGACAAGTAGCCCCACCACCCGCGTCAGCCCCATACCGAGGCTGAGCAGCGACCCGGTCTGCAGGATCCGGCGACGCGAAAGAGGTTTCGAGGAATGCTGCATCAAGTCGCCCTCCGGCTGTCACTCGTACGCTGGGCACTCGTTCGGCGGATTGCGCGGGGATTCTTCGCTCCGGCCGCCAGATCGCGCTGGGCTTCTTCGTACCCGTGCTGGATATGTTTCTTCATGAGGTACTCGGCCGAGTCGGCATCGTGATCAACGATGGCCTGTACGAGTGCTCGATGGATATGGGTGTGGCCCGGCCGTCCGCACTGCGACTTGAGACTACGTCCCGCCGTCCGTTCGAGCAGCAGAAAGCGATCCAGTTCGCCCTTCAGCAGCGGGCAGCGGGCGCACTCGGCGATGTGGCGGTGGATGGCGACATCGGCGTCAGCTTCCTGATGATTCGCCTCCCAGGCCCGTTCATACGCCTGGGCGAGTTCCTGGAGAACCCGAGTTTCTTCCGTTGTGGCACGCTGTGCCGCCAGCCGCGCCGTGACCGATTCAATCGCCTCGCGCAACAGATACAGCCCTTCGAGATCCTCGTGGGACAGCTCGCGGACGCGTGCCTGCTGTCGCGCCTGTTTCACCAGCAGACCTTCGCTTTCCAGCCGCCGCATCGCCTCGACCACCGGCATGGGACTGCAATTGAGTTGCCGGGCCAACCGGCTTTGTGAGAGCCGCTGGCCCGGCGACAGTTCGCCGTCGGTGAGCATCTTACGGATGCCGAGATAGGCGACATCGGACGCGGACATGCAATTCTTACTCCACGGCATTTTCGATCCCGAATTTGATTTTAGTACTTGATGGCGTTAAACTCAATGGAGTCTCGCTGGCTCAGGCTTCTCTGGACTCTCGCTGCCAGGTCGCACAGACGCGTTGCACAGGATCACTTGATGAACTGCATTTGTCGTGGTCGATCGGCGGCGGTGTTGCCGCGGACAGCCAGCCGTGTTGTTCATGGCAGTCTGGCTTTCGTGCTCCTGTTCCTGACGTCGGCCAACTTCGTCGGGTCGGCGGAGCGACAGGACAAAAAGCCAGTGCCGGTGTTTGAAGAGCAGCCGCTCTTCCAAGCCAGAGCGGCGGGATACAGTTGTTATCGAATTTCGGCGCTTCTGTTCACGAAGCAGGGAACCGTGCTCGCCTTCGCCGAGGCGCGGAAGAACAACTGCAGCGATCATGGCGATGTCGATCTGGTCCCCAAGCGAAGGAACTGGCTTCCGGTGACGTTCGACGATCGCTTGCCGGAACCGTCGTGTCAGGGGGCCATCATTCGCATGACCGACGTGTCGCGTGCTGACAAGAATCGAATCCTGCTGGCGGCTGCCAGCAATCCGAATGCGCGGAGTCACATGCGGGTCTCTTTGAGCTACGACGAGTGCCGATCCTGGCCAGTCTCGAAGATCGTTCACGAAGGATCGTGGAGGGACAGCGCGGACTGCCGCTTGCTGCAGGACCGCCCGACCAGATTGCGGTCCCACTTGAGTCAGGCGAAACTGCAGGCCCTTGAATCGTGGATTCGCCACAATCACGACATGCAGTCTTGCGAGTGGCCCCCTCAAGACAATTACGACGGAGGATTCCCATGTTGACCATGCTCGGCAGCCAGCGGCAATTCTGTGATGGCATCACGCGGCGGGAGACGCTGAAGGCGGGTGCCCTTTCCGCCCTCGGGGGGTTTGGCCTGCCCCAACTGCTGCAGGCCGAGCAAGCCCGCGAACATGTCTGGTCGGGCAAGGCGAAGAGCGTGATCTGCCTGTATCTGCTCGGGGGAGCCCCCTGGCAGGACATGTATGATATGAAACCCAAAGCCAGTTCCGATGTTCGCGGCGAA
This sequence comes from Planctomicrobium piriforme, assembly GCA_945860955.1. Taxonomy (GTDB): domain Bacteria; phylum Planctomycetota; class Planctomycetia; order Planctomycetales; family Planctomycetaceae; genus UBA10511. Next base: position 3,183 of record CAMATH010000218.1, on the reverse strand, counting down.
TTCCACCCGATCGCCACGAACGCCCCGGGGATCGATGTCTGCGAGCATCTGCCGCTGCACACGAAATGGATGGATCGGTCGGCAATCGTCCGCTCGATCAACCACCGGGCGGGTTGCCACAACTGCATCCCCAGCTATACCGGATGGGAAGTGCCGGAAACCGATTTGAGCAACCTGAAAGAAACACACCCGCCAAGCATGGGATCGGTGTGCGAGTATCTGAGCGGGGGCCGCGCTGATTCGCCCGCATACGTCTACATGCCCTGCTACCTGGGTTGGGGCCAGGCGATCCGTCGGCCCGGTCCGACGGCGGGATTTCTCGGCTCGCGGTTCGACCCGCTGTATACGGAATGTGTTCCGACGATCGACAACCCGCCCGAGGATCAATACTCGCCGCAACCGCTGCGCGGCATGCCGTACATTCCCCACACGCGACTGTCAGGCGAAATGACGGTCGACCGCCTGAGCACCCGGCAGACGCTGCTGCAAAAGCTCGATGGGGAACGGTTCCGGATCGACCAGCAGGGCCGACTGGGAAGCTTCAACCGCCAGGAACAACGGGCCTGGAGCCTGCTGACTTCGTCGACGGTACGAGACGCGTTCGACCTCGACAAGGTCGATCCACAGATCCGTGATCGGTATACCCGTACGCTGTTCGGTCAAAGCGCGCTCATCGCCCGGCGTCTCGTCGAGGCGGGAGTCCGCTTTATCAACGTCACCTGGGATTGCTATTGGGAGCGGCTCAAACTGCAGCTTCACTGCTGGGACACGCATTCGCAGAATTTCCAGTTACTCAAGAAGTACAACCTGCCGTATCTGGATGCGGTGTACAACGCGCTGATGCAGGACTTGTCGGACAGCGGACTGCTGGATGAGACGCTGGTGCTGGTGATGAGCGACTTTGGACGCACGCCGAAGATCAATACGAACGCAGGGCGCGATCACTGGACGTTCTGCTACTCGATGCTGTTTTGCGGCGCGGGGATCAAGGGGGGAACGGTGTATGGAGCCAGCGATTCTCAGGCCGCCTACCCGGCCCTGAATCCGGTCAGCACCGCGGACGTCTGCTCGACGATCTATCAGGCGCTGGGCATCGACCACGAGATGCCTGTTTATGACAAAGTCGGCCGCCCCGTTGCGATCAATCACGGCGGATCGCCGATCCGCGAAATCCTGGCGTGATTCTCGGCAACCAGGCAACCAATCAACAAGGAAACACGGAAGCATCAGATGCCAGCGCGCAATGCGTTTCTCTCGTCGATCATTCTGTTTGCGGCCGCAGTGTTCCTGCTGATTTCGGCGACGTCGGCCGCGGAGCCGAAGCTGATCGGTCATTGGCCGCTGACCAGAGATGCGAGGGATGCGTCTGGGAACAACCGCCACGGGACAGCGCAAGCCGTCGAATTCGCCGCCACGGGCGCTGCATTCAACGGGCGGAGCAGCCGGATCGATGTGGCCGATGCGTCACAGCTCTCAACCGGTGATTTCAGCATCTCACTCTGGGTCCATACCGAAGCGCAACTCGACGACGCCGTTGGTGATCTGATCAGCCAATACGATTCCGCAACGCGAACCGGCTGGAACCTGTCAATCAAGCATCACGCCGGTGTGACCGGCAGCCAGGCGAATTTTCGGCACCTGGAATTCGGAATTGATCAGGGCCGACAGGACGCGGAATGGAGAGATGAAGGCCGGCCCGGCAATGCGATCTTCATTCACTCCATGGCCGTACATGACGGTGAGCTTTATGCCGGTACGGTCGAGGGCTGGACCAATCAGGATCATGGCCACGTTTACCGCCACGACGACGGCCAGTGGACGGACCTTGGAGCGCCGTGGAAGAGCAACGGCGTCACGGCGATGGCCAGCCACAATGGCCACCTCTATGTCGGCGTCTCGCGGGTGCTGCTGCACTATTCGGGGTTGAAACCGACGATTGCCCATCACATCGGGGGCAAGGTCTTTCGATATGAAGGGGGGCAATGGGTTGATCTCGGTCAATTGCTCGGACTCGACGGCGTCCAGGGCATGGCGGAATTCCAGGGCAAGCTCTACGTGACCGGGTTCTATCAGCCGGCACTCTATCGCTACGAGGGGGGCGAGAAATGGACCTCGCTCGGCTCTCCCGGTGGAATGCGGCCCGAAGCCCTTTGCGTCTTCAACGGGGCGCTGTACGCCACCGGCTACGATGAAGGCGCCGTCTATCGGTTCGATGGAGAGAACTGGAGCCGAACCGGAATTCTGGGTGATGCCACCCAGGTCTATGGCCTGGTGATCCACGAAGGCAAGCTGCTGGCGGGAACCTGGCCCCAGGGAACGGTGTATCGTTTTGAAGGCGACGACAACTGGGTCCCCGCGGGCCGACTGGGCGAAGCCGAAGAAGTGATGGGAATGAATGTCTACAACGGCAAGCTCTATGGAGGAATGCTGCCGCTGGCGGAGATTTTCCGCTACGACGGCGACTTGAACTGGACTTCGGTCGGCCGCATCGACACCACGCCCGATGTGGTCTATCGCCGCGCCTGGAACATGGCGGTTTATCAGGGGCGGCTGTTTTCGGGCACACTTCCGTCGGGGCACGTCAAGTCGTTCGAGGCGGGAAAAAACGTCACCTACGATCACGCGCTGGCGCCGGGCTGGCGACATGTGGCCGCCGTCCGGGAGCAGTCGCGGTTGAGATTGTACGTCGACGGGAGTCGCGTGGCGGAGTCGACGGAGTTCGATCCCGCGGGTTTTGATCTTAACGCCAGGGTCCCCTTGCGAATCGGATTTGGCTCGCACGACTTTCTGAACGGCAAACTCAAGGACGTGCGGCTCTACGAAGGAGCGCTCTCCGCCGAGTTCCTGAAAAAAGCGGCAATGCTGCGGTGATCCCAACGCCAGCGACGAACGGCTGATCTGGCAACCAGACTGCCGGACGACAGACCGTGGAACATAAACCGAAACCCCATCCAAAACCGAGGGACGTTCGATGCGCGGAATTGTTCGCACGGCCATCGCGCTGGCGCTGGCGACTTTGTCACTTGATTCGCCGGCTCTGTCTCAAAACCGCCAGGCACCCCCTGGCATGTTCAAAGACCTCGATGACGAGATTGTCGGCAAGGCGATTGTGCTGCACGGCAAGCAGCTCTTCATCGATAACTACGTGATCGAGTCTCTGAGCGGCGCGAAGAAAGTTCTCAA
>CAMATH010000217.1 GCA_945860955.1 Planctomicrobium piriforme | reverse complement strand
GGATGATCTATCAGGCTTTGAATCGAGGGAACCGCCGCGAGACGGTGTTCCACAAGCCGGCGGACTTCAACGCCTTTGTGGCGGCGATGAACTACGCCCAGCGTCGGGTTTCGGTCGATCTCTTCGGTTTTGCCTGATGCCAAATATTGCCTGATGCCGAACCATTTCCATCTCGGGCTCTGGCCGCGCGTTGATGGCGACCTGGGGCGTTGGATGCAGTGGCTCCTGACAGCCCAGGCGCGACGAGATCATCGTCGCTACTGCACGACCGGGAACGCGTGGCAGGGAAGATTCAAGGCGTTTCCGTTGCAGGACGACGGTCACCCGGCCACCGTGCTGCGGTACTTCGAGCGCAATCCCGTGCGTGCCGAATTGGTGGCTCGAGCCGAGCATTGGAAATGGTCGAGCCTGCCCGGCTGGTTGTCCGCTGATGACCCGCCGCTCTGGCGTGGCACGCCGGCGCGGCGTGGTGGGAGCGTGTCAACGATCCGCTCTCAAGCGGCGACTTGCAGCGATTGCGTCATTCGGTGCGGCGTGGTCGGCCGTTCGGCGACGAGGACTGAACGCGTCCTGTCGCCCAGGCTTTGGGTCTGGAATCCTGTTGGCGACCGCCAGGAAGACCGAAGAAGTCTTGAAACGAACTATGTCCCCCCACTTCTGCCGCCGCATTTTACAACCTTCTCGCCCCGCAGGAACGAAATCATCACCGGCCCCTGCGAGAGGTCATGGCACACAACGCGCCGTGACGTTCGCGGGAATCGGCTCGAAGTCCTTGCCACTGCAGGGCTCGAACCCGTCGGGCCAGCAAGCGTGCATTCGGCACAAGACTCGATTTTGAAGCGGAGCGTCGGCGTTGACGCGTTCGACGAACAGTTCCATAAAGTCGACGTCGCACGAATTCAGCAGACGCCAGACGTCATTGGCCAAGTATCGGGGAATGTAGCCGATGAGCGTGCGGTCGCCATCCGTCCGGACGGCGACCGCGTTGGAATCGTATTCGTTCTGGATGTCGAGCATCAGTTTGAGACGTTCGGCTTTCCGCAATTGCGCAATTCGATCCTGGGCCGAATCCGGTACCCAACGAATTCCATGCAGGAAGAACCGGTTGAAGTAGCACCCGTTGCCGTCCGGTTGAGGACAGGGGAACACCTCGATCGCATCGGTCTGCCGCAGGCCCTCAGTCACGCCCAGGATCACGATGGGATCGGGGGGGGCGGCGGCGTTAAATCCGCCCCAGCGCAGATAGTCCTCATATTCCGGACGTGATTTCGACAACAGGCGGTTCGCGAACACTGGAAACAACTCTTCCGACTCGTAGATCTGGTCGAGGCGGTCCATCTGCGCGAATGGACGGAATCCGGGCTTCTTCGCTCCCTGCGTGTAGTAGAAGCGATACAGTCCCGCGTCGTGCTCCAACCGACCGACTGGTCGCCATCCCTCGTGGGGCGTCGACGGCCTCCAGGCGACGAACAGTGCATTCATTCCGATGTCTTCCCGTGCAGCAATCGCTCGCGATTGATTAACAACAGTTCCAACGTGAACCGTCGACACACCAGCGACATCCGATCCGCCGGCACCTCGTCGAGGATACCGCAGATCCCGGTGGAATTGACAGTCCGAAGTCGATCGAGCCAAAGTGCCGCGGCGTGTGTGTTCCGCGCCGCGAATTGGTGATACGCAGCCAACAGAAGTAATGGTTTGGGTGCCTCGGGCGACTCGAAGAAGGCACTTCGCCCCTTGCCGGCAAACGCAGCCAGGGTGCGATTCTTGTCCTTCGTGGAAAGGCGTTCTTCTCGCTCCGTATCCTGGAGGTTGCGGGCCATTCCAGCGCCGTGGTCAAACGTCGGGGCCAGCGACAGCGCGGTGCCCTCCACACCACCCCACGTTGCCCCCCAGTTTTCATGGTGCCGATCCTGGTTCGCAATCCAGGCGTCGAGCATGATGTAGCCGACGAACACATCCAGGGCCGTCGAAATCCCCGTAGGAACGCTCGACATCCATTCCGGTTCGGGCGGGTTCAACACCGAAACAATTTTGCAGACGGCTTCGACCGTATGCTGCTTGACGTGAAATCTCTCGGAATACGGATATCGCGGATCCAGGGCGAGCAGCAACTGGTTCCCCAAGATCAATGTCTTCGGTGGCGGGGACATGTTCGCGCAGATCACTCCCGGCCGCAACGGGGCCTGGCTGTCGACCTCTATCGCGAGTTCGTACTCGACATGCGGCAGGCCGAGCAGTCGGCAGAGATGACAGGCAATCAGTTCCGCCCAGTCTTCGCCAGTCCCGCGGTCATCCGCCTTGAACAGCATTCGCTGATCTCCCTGGCGAAACCAGAACTTGGGTTTGCTCCCCAGTGGCTCAACCTGCTGAGCGCGCCGACGGTCAATGCGGTGTACGGGAAATGCCATTCGCTCAGTCCTCGCCGATGCTTTCGTCGATCGCGATCCACTTCGCCAGTAAAGATGAATCGGGCAACCCAAAGAACGGGTGAACCGTAGTTCCCGAGACCACGTTTGCCAATGATCGCCTGGTTTCCACAGCGGGTCGAGTTTGCCGGAAATGATTGTCCGCTATGGCACTGAGGTGAACCATCGACGGGTGTAGAGATCCAGGGGGCAATAAGGGGACAGAGCGAGTTCTTGACTTGGAAAATCGCGGGGGCCACCCTGCGAGGATTCCACGAACCGCGCGAGCCGTTGTTGGCGGGATGATCGATCACTCATTGAATCGCGGGAAGCGCCGCGAGACGGTACTCCACAAGCTGGCGGACTTCGACGCCTTTGTGGCGGCGATGGACGACGCCCAGCGTCGGGTTTCGGGCGATCTCTTCGGCGCGACGAGATCATCGTCGTTGCGGCAGGATCGGGCACGTGTGGCAGGGAAGATTCAAGGCGTTTCCGTTTCAGGACATTGATCACGTGGCCACCGTGCTGCGGTATGTCGAGCGCAATCGCGTGCGTGCCGAATGGGTGGCTCGGCCGAGCATTGGAAATGGTCGAGCCTGGGGGCTGTCGGTTTTGTGGCGACGACGCTCCGCGGCGTCGCTCCGGTTTTGGTTCCCGCGAAGCGGAACTACAGCCGGCTGTGGCAAGTACGCGATCGGATCGTCTCAAGCGACAGCTCCCTGCCGGATTGGTTGTTCGCTGATGACCGGCTGCTCTGGCGTGGCACGCCGGCACCACGTGATGCGGCATGGTGGGAGCGTGTCAACGAGCCGCTCTCGGGGGGCGACTTGCAGTGAGTCCAAACCGCCCACGATTCTCGGAGCGTCAGAATCAGGGCGTCCGCCAGTCATCGACGGCGATCCCCGGAATCCACGCGAAGTGCTTCGTGTTCCCGGTCACCAGCTCGCGTCCTGAATCCAATGCCGTCGCCGCGATGATCAGATCCGCGTCGCCATGAGGATGACCTCCACGACGGGCGATTGTCCAAAGTTCGCTCGCTCGATCACCTTGAGATAATCGGAAGCCCGTTGCGTTACTGCCGGATTTCGTTGCTTCAGCAACTCGGACAGCATGTCGGTATCGAGCAGCGTCAGGTTCATGCGTTCACGGGAGAGAACGGCTCACGTTGTTCCGGATGATTGACTGTTCGACATTGGAAATATCCTCACCCGACATTCCCTCATAGACATTGCACCACGAGGGTAGACCGCTGGGCGTGCCTGTTGCTGGCGTTTCACCGCCCAAATCCACGTTGACGACCTGAATGATCAGTTGTTGATTCTCGCGCAGACCGTGCCCCACAAGCCGCTCGACAGCCGAGCGCTCAATCGCTTCCAGATCGCGAACACGACGTGTGATGGTTTCCATGTCATGATTTTACCAAGGTTCGGGCAGAATACAGCGCCGATTGTTCTCAATTTCGGCGTCAGTGCCGGCCGTCAAGAGATTAGGATCGCCCGGCATGCCGTTTGCCCGGGCGAACCAACCCGTTACCTGCCCGCGCCCTTGAATGGTACCGGTGCCGCTGAACCGCCGTTCCAGCGTGGGGCGCAAAAGGGGGGACATAGCGCGTTCTTGACTTGGAAACGCGCGGGGGCTACCACGCAAGGATTCCACGAACCGCGCGAGCCGCTGTTGGCGGGATGATCGATCACGCTTTGAATCGCGAGAACCGCTGCGAGACGGTGTTCCACAAGCCGGCGGATTTCGACACCGTTGTGGCGGCGATGAACGACGCCCAGCGTCGGGTTTCCCGCGCATTGGAAATGGTCGAGCCTGCCCGGCTGGTTGTCCGCTGATGACCGGCTGCTTTGGCGTGGCACGCCGGCGCCGCGTGATGCGGCGTGGTGGGAGCGTGTCAACGAACTGCTCTCGAGCGGCGACTTGCAGCGATCGCGCCATCCGGTGCTGCGTGGTCGGCCGTTCGGCGACGACGACTGGACGCGTCCTACCGCCCAGGCTTCGGGCCTGGAATTCTGTTGGCGACAACCCGGAAGACCGAAGAAGTCTTGAAGCTCGCTATGTCCCCGTTTTGTCACCCTGAAGTTGAACAGAAGGAAACGAAGGAAACGAAGTGCGAAGCGACCGGATTTCAGAGTGCCGGCTTAGAATTGTTCCGACTTCCTCCGAAGTTCTTCGTTTCCTTCCTTCTCTTCTGTTCCAAACCGTACGCTTGACCTTCGGTTCGATCTTCGATCCAGGGGTCGGTCCTGTGTTCGCCAGAATGCTGCACGCAGATCAAAGCAGCAGATCCAGCCAGAAGTCTCCCACCGAATTGTCGATGTACGTTCCGACCGAAACGAGGTAAGTGCCCGCACGTTGCGGCCACCCGCGACATCGCCGGAGCTGTCCGTCAATCGGCTGGCGTCAAGGGAAGCGTATTGGCGATGTGGCACAGGCCGGGTCGCGGGGATGGCCTTCGTGCGGTTCTGTTCGCATCGAACGCACACCGGGGCCGGCACTCAGAGAGTGCCGCCTACGTTGTTTCGGTCGCCAGAACAAGGGTGATTCCAGCAATGATAGGGGTAGTGAGGGCCAATCGAGTTCGGTCCCCCTCGCTCCGAACCGGACGGGCGGGTTCCCCGCATACCGCTCTTCAATCGATGGCTCACCTCGAAACGGGTCGAAAATCAAGCGTCGATCTCGTCCGACTCGTCCAAGACCTCGTCCAACAGCCTCTCCAGATTCATCGAGCCGGCTCGTTCCCGGATCACGCCGAACTCGTCGGCGGTCGCCCGCCGCATGATCTGTCGGACATCCCGCCGGCTTTTGTGGCTGCCGTGGCGAATCCAGATCAGTTTCGAAACCAGCAGATCGGCAAGGCTGGCGACCGGCAAGAAGAGTCCAGGCATGATCTCGATCTGCACGGCCCTTCCGAGTTCTCCCGGTACCAGTTCCCGCGGGTACAGATCAAACTTCAACGCGGAATCGAGATCCAGCATCTGAAATGGCCGGCCCGACTCAACGGCAACTCGAACCGAGCGGTCATCCAAGAGAAACCGCTGCGCATGCGCTTGAGCGAGAAACTCGGAAAGCTCGCGTTTCAACGAATCGGGCTGAACGACAAGATCGATGTCCTGAGTCGTGCGCGGCTCGCCGTATCCGATCGCGGCCGCCCCGCCTGTGATCAGAAATCGAACGTCGCAGCTTTCCAAGATCTCTACGACACGATCGAGTGCGCTGCGAAATTCACTCAGAGGAAACACGAGCGAGCTGCTCCTCGATCAACTGTCGACACACTGGTTCATTGCCATACAGCCAGAGTGCGACGCGCCACTTCAGTTCTGCATCGGACAGCGGTCCACGTTCTTGAATGATCCGGCGCCCGATGTTCCAGCGAGCCCAGGCGTTGAGCTCCACCATCCGCTCGATTTTCTGCGAGGGAGTCATGCCGTCGATCGCGGCCTGGTATGCAGCTTCAATCAGTGACATCAACAATCTCCAGCAGGTAGTATAATCTCCCGAAGCCACCACGAGAACCGCGAACGGGGGCAAAAGGGGGACATAGCGCGTTCTGGACTTGGAGACTCGCGTCGGGCACCGTGCAAGCATGCAACGGACTGCTGGAGACGCTGTTGGCGGGATGATCGATCACGCTTTGAATCGCGGGAACCGCCGCGGGTGGGTGATTCAAAAGCCGGCGGACTTCGACGCCTTTGTGGCGGCGATGAACGACGCCCTGCGTCGGGTTTCCCGAGCATTGGAAATGGTCGAGGCTTCCCGGTTGGTTGTCCGCTGATGACCCGCTGCTCTGGCGTGGCATGCCGGCGCCGCGTGATGCGGCGTGGTGGGAGCGTGTCAACGAGCCGCTCTCAAGCGGCGATTTGCAGCGATTGCGTCACTCGGTGCGGCGTGTTCGGCCGTTTGGCGACGACGACGGGACGCGTCCTACCGCCCAGGCTTTGGACCTGGAATCCTGTTTGCGACCGCGTGGAAGACCGAAGAAGTCTTGAAAGTCACTATGTCCCCCTTTTTTCACCCTGAAGTTGAACAGAAGGCAACGAAGGAAACGAAGAGTGAGAAGCGACCGAATTTTGGAGTACCGGCTTAGAATTGTTCCGACTTCCTCCGAAGTTCTTCGTTACCTTCCTTCTCTTCTGTTCCAAACCGTACGCTTGACCTTCGGTTCGATCTTCGATCCAGGGGTCGGCCCTGTGTTCGCCGGGATGCTGCACGCAGATCAAAGCAGCAGATCCAGCCAGAAGTCTTCCACCGAAATGTCGGTGTTCGTTCCGACTGAAACGAAGTAGGTGCCCGCACTTTGCGGCCACCCGCGACATCGCCAGAGCTGTCCGTCAATCGGCTGGCGTCAAGGGAAGCGTATTGGCGATGTGGTACAGGCCGGGTCGTGGGGATGGCCTTCGTGCGGTTCTGTTCGCATCGAACGCACACCGGGGCCGGCACTCAGAGAGTGCCGCCTACGTTGATTCGGTCGCCAGAACACGGGTGATTCCAGAAATGATAGGGGGAGTTAGGACCGATTGAGTTCGGTCCCCCCTCGCTCCGAACCGGACGGGCGGTTTCCCCGCATACCGCTCTCCAATCGATGGTTCACCTCGAAGAGGATTGGCTCTGATCAGGCTGTCCAACCCGCACTCGCCACAGAAGAAGTTGCTCTGTGGCCCCCACTGCGCCAATGATTCGGCATCAGGCAGTCGGCTCTGATTCGCATCGCGTACTTGTCGAGAGTCTCGGCGACGATTTTCTCGAACGCCTCGAAGTCGTCGTGCTTGCCGAAAAGCGGTTGTCTGCCCACGCCGCGACTAGGGACGTGAAACACCGTTCCGCCGGCAGTGACACGGGCTGTCCGCGCCTGGACGCGTCGCCGTTTTTCCGCAGAGCTGCCAATAATGGACCCGTCCCCTTTGCGGTCCCCGGCGGGTCGAGCAGTTCAGATAGCCGACCGCCGCCGACACTGCAAGCCGGTCGGAACCCCGCCGGAAATTCGAAGAAAATGAAGTTGAGATGTGCGGAAAGTCGGCGGAATGGTTGACCTCATGTCGAATACTTCACATAATCACGATAGGACAGCTTGAAACCGATCTGCAGTCGAATTCGACTTTTGCACTGGAACTCAATCGTGACAAATGAAGGCCGAGTAATTATCACTGGAACCGGCATTGCAGCTACGACCTTTTTAATGCAAGTACTGACCGAGATGGGGCTACCAACCGGCTACACTCCTGGTGATGATCCCATGGAGTGGCATGACCGGCGGGCACAGAACCTGCCCCTAATCATAAAGCGCCCCCAGTTCTGCTGTGACCTTAATGAATGGATTGCCGAGGGGCTTGTCGTTCGATATGCAATTGTTCCCATGCGAAATCTGACCGAAGTTGCGGACAGTCGCCGGCGACGCTCCCTAAAAGGAGGTCCCAATGCAAATGGGGGGCTGGTGTATACTACTATTCCTGAGGATCAAGAGCGGGTACTCGCCCAGAAATTCTACGACTTGATGCTGACAATTGCCCAAAGGAATATTCCGGCACTTATTTTGGATTACAAGCGAATTGCGAAAGCTGACCAATTGTTCGATGCGATCAATCCGGTACTTTCGCCTCTTTTTCCGACTTTCACAGTTGAATCGCTTACACGTGCCCACGCGGCAGTTTCAGCACGAAGGGATTCCCGAGGCGGAGGACGATAATCGGCTCCCCGAATGGGAGGCCGGTGCCACCCACCAGCCGACCCAAGCGATTTTGGCAACGGGAATGTGATTGCATGTGCACGTCATCGGTCGTGACGCGGATCTCAATGTGTTCTGGTAAAGCGAGTTATGTCGATTCTAGAAAAAGCGCCGTCCGACAGAGAGGAGTGAACGCTTGACAACATGCCCGGTGGCGGGTATTCGTATTCATATTGTTCGATGTCGTGAAATGCTGGCTGGGCCGTCGCCGAACTGGGTTGCGAATCGGATGATCCGAAGGCACGAATTCCGCGAAAACTGCGGTTTGATCTGACCGTGGTCGGGGTTCATCAGTACATCAACCACAGTGTCCGGCGGGCGCGTTTGATGGAGTT
>CAMATH010000216.1 GCA_945860955.1 Planctomicrobium piriforme | reverse complement strand
TGCGGCGCAGCCGCCGGTCGCATCCCGTTAGGGATGCAATACAGTAGCCGGGGGTCGCAGCGCAGCGGAGACCCCCGGATAGCCTGATGAATTGAGTGCATCCCGGAGGGATGCCAGAAGAGTGGTTGCCGAGTGAGACTCTTGCATGGATTCCAGCGTTTCGCGGCATGCGGAAGAATCGCTCTCGCGCCGGCCTGACAGCGGATAATTGAGAATCGTGGCCGAAATAGCCGAACACGATTCTGGCATCCCTCCGGGATGCAGTTCTCGGCAAGCCACGTCCCGGGGGTCTGCGATGCGCTCCGACCCCCGGCTACTTTCTGGCATCCCATTCGGGATGCGACGGCGGCTGCGCCGCGATAAACCCTACAAACGAAGGTTTTGATCCTGGACAGGTTCTAAGGTCGGCTGCGGAAACTCCGGGTGCGGTCGGGCGATCGGGGTGCGGTCAGTTCCCAATTGACCCGTTTGACCGACCCGGGGTACATTCCGCCTCTTCACCGGATTCCCATCTTCAGGTCAAGGATGACCGTATGACAGCCCAGCCTCTGCGCAGCGACATCGTTCCCGTCGCCCATTTCGAGCAGCTTCGCGAAGCTCGGGACATGCTGCAGGCCGCCGCGAATTCGTTGCTTGGCATCTCCCGTCGCCTCGACGAATCGTTCTGCGACGCGGTCGAGTTGCTCGTTGGTTGCACCGGTTCGGTTGTCGTCACAGGAATGGGCAAAGCGGGGCTGATCGGACGAAAACTCACGGCGACACTCTCCTCGACCGGAACTCGCTCCCACTTTCTTCACCCGGCGGAAGCCGTTCATGGGGATTTGGGAAGCCTGCGCAAAGGGGATGTGCTGCTGGCGCTGTCCAACAGTGGCGAGACCGAGGAGTTGTGCCGGCTGCTCCCCATTGTCCGCAATCTCGAAGTCCCCATTCTGGCGATCACCGCACGGGCAAGCAGCACGCTCGGAACTCAAGCCGACATCGCTCTCACCACCGGTTCCATCCCGGAAGCTGGGCACTTTGGGTTGGCTCCCACGACCAGCACAACCGTCATGCTTGCGCTGGGAGACGCGTTGGCCCTGGTTGTCAGCCGCGCCCGGGGGTTTTCCCGTGAACAATTCGCCCAGCTTCACCCGGCGGGTGCCCTGGGCCGCAAACTCACCAGTGTGGGGGATGTGATGCGTTCGGGGGATCAGTTACGCATCGCTCCGCAAAATTTGACAATTCGGGCCGCTCTGGTCGACTTAAGACGAAGTGGTCGTCGGACAGGTGCGGTGATGGCGGTCGACGACGACGGCCGGCTGACCGGACTGTTCACCGACAGTGATCTGGTGCGCCTGCTGGAACACCGCCGGGAACTGCAACTCGATCGGCCGCTGCTTGAAGTGATGACGCAGCGCCCGAAGACCATTCACGCCGACTCTCCTCTCGCCGACGCCTGCAATTTGTTGGCGCAATACCACATCAGCGAACTTCCAGTCGTCGACGAAACCGGGCGCCCTGTGGGGCTGGTCGATATCACCGACGTGATCGGACTGATGCCTGAAGAACGCCCCGACTGAGCTTTTCGAACAACACGCATCTCGTCCATCCCCCTTCCCACCTCTTTCGACTGGCAATTCGTCCGTGAGCCAACGGTTCCTTCGCACACTGGTGACGACAGCGCTGCTGCTGCTGTTGAGGGGGGCGTACACCCTGTTCATCAGTCCGTTGGCCACGCCACTCGATGATCGGCGCGCCGCGGCTCACTCCCAGGGCGAAGAGGGTTCCACCGACGGAGCGTTCGATCCGGAACTGGCCGACGGTCCCCAGATGCCGCAACAACGGCGAGACCTGTTGAGCGTCGCCGCCGAGAATCTCCCGCACGCCCCCTGGACCGCCCAGGCACGTTACGCGGTCCGCAGTTCAAATTCGTACGTGTTCGCCGAGGAATGGGAAAAGGCGGAAGATTCCAACCGGGTTCGCTTCGAGCCGTTCGCGCTTGTCTGGCGCTCACCCGAGAGTCCGCCGGACGAGCCGCCGCTGACCATCGTCTGTGATGCCGCCGTGTTGGACTTCGCCGAGAAATTCGACATTCGCAATCCTCGACCCGGGCGCGTGGTCGGGGGTTCGCTGCAAGGACCGGTGATCATTCGTGGCGCGAACGGGTTGGCGGTGAACACCCGCAATCTAAGTTTTTCAGAGTCGTCCCAGAGGGCCTGGAGCGACAGCGAAATCGAATTCGCCTGGGGACCGCACCATGGGCATGCCCAGGGACTGGAACTCGACCTGGTTCGGCAACTCGGAACACCCGACGAAGACAAGCCGGCGATCGCGGGGATCCGCGCGTTGCGACTGGTCAGCCGGGTGGAGCTGAATTTGCAACCGGGAGCTGATGATCCCGCGAAACCCCGAGACCGCAAGAGTTCGCAGGGAGTTCGCGACGAAAAACCGGGGAACCGGGCGTCTCCTGTGAAGATCACCTGCGATGGCAGCTTTGAGTACAAGCTCGAAGTGCAGGTGGCGGCGTTCAACAAGAATGTCGAAGTCGCGCAACCAACCGGTTCGAACCAGTATGACCGTCTAAAAACCGACACGTTGACGCTGGAATTCGTACGCGAGTCCGGGTCGGCCAAAGATCGCGACACGGAAACTGATGACGAACGACAGGCCGTTGCTTCCCACGACGGTCAAGAGGCCAAACCGAAGCGCGACGCGCTGGGCGAGTTGAAATTCCGCTGGTTGCGGGCCAATGGTCCGGGGACCGAAATTCACTCCGACCGGTCCAATGTCCAGGCGACGATGGACGAGATGATCTACGACGAACCGGCTCGAACTGTTGTCCTGAAAGGGAGCAACCCGGTGCGGGTCGAGCAGAAGAACCACCGCCTGCAATGTCCCGAGATCGCCGTCGTCCTGGGGGAAGACAGTCAGATTGAACAGGCTCACTGCAAGGGGGCCGGCCGACTGGTGCGCTACGCGGGACCGATTCCCAAGAGCGAAGACGAACCGCTCCCCAGAATCGACTTCGCCGCCCGCTGGGAAGGAGAACTTCGGCTCGACCCCGAAACGGGCAAATCGGGCAATACGATCGACCTGCAAAAACGGGTGGTGCTGACCCGTCCCGGCGGAATGCGGCTGTCGGCGGAACGGGTGCGGATCTGGATCGCGAATGATGATGAAGGAGAGGACGCGGGTGAACGGGGTGGGCCGCGTCGCCTGGGTGACGAGGGACGGACCCGCCCGGAACGTATGCTCGCCCTGCGGCAAGTGGAACTCAAGAGTCCGCAAATGGTGGGGGCGACCGAACGGTTGGAGATCTGGTTTCAGCCGGGTGTGTTGGGGGCACCTCCGTCGGCGGTTGAAGGCGCGTCCAAACGCAAATCGGGTCGCGCGGAGGGAGTTCAGCGAACCGTGGCGCGGAACGCAACAGCCCGCTCTGTGAATGAACGAGTGGTCGCGGTGCAGTACGAGGGGAACGATCAGAAATCCACGGTCGATAGCGCCAGTGGTTCGCGGGTCGCCAAGAGTGACCCCGCGCTCGGCACCACCCCCGCGAATGGCGAACAGGAAAGAGTTGGTGAACGACTGGGGAAGAACCGGGGCGGGGCTCCCATGCTGGTCTCGGCCGACGTCATTCGTGTGCAGATGCTGCTGGATGGAGACGACGCCGAGGTCGAACGGATCCGTACCGAGGGGCATGTGCATGTGACGCAAAGTCACGGTGCGGGAACTGTTCCGCTCGATGTGAAGGGGGATCAGTTGCAGTTGTGGAACTACACCGAAGAACGCCAGGTGTTGCGGGTGCAGGGAAAGCCGGCCCACGTGCATGATCGCGGGCTGCAACTGGAAGGGGACGACATCCGTTTCGACCGCGGTGCGAACCTTGCCTCCGTTCAGGGCAAAGGGGTTCTGCGAATGCCGGTCCGGAATGGAATTGACGGGAAGAAACTCGCGGAGTCGCAACTGGTCGACATTTTCTGGCGCGAGAAAATGGAGTTCGACGGTCAGACGGCGAAGTTCTACGCCGGCATCCGCACTCAGCTTGAGGGAACCGAGTTGAGCTGCGAGGAAATGCAGGTTCGGCTCTCCCGTCGGGTGTCGTTCATCAGTGACTCCGCCGACCGTGAACCCGAGCTGGAACGCGTCCTCTGTCGGGACGGCGTGACGGTGAAAAGCACCGAGTACAAAGAGAACAAACTGCAAAGTGTCCGTCTGGCGACGGGGCATGAATTCGCGTTCGAACAGAAGACGGGAGACATGCTGGGGGATGGCCCGGGGGTGTTGACCTTCTGGACCCGTGCCGCTCCGATGGCGATCGGTGGCAAGAAAGGTTCGCCCGCGAAGAACACTCCTCGTGGTCGCACGGCGGAATGGACCTACACCCGGGTCGGCTTCGCGGGAAAGATGAAGGGGAACGCCGAAAAACGCCGCAGCCAGTTCAACGACCGCGTGAATGTGGTCTATGGACCGGTCGCCAGTCCCACCGACACGATCGACGTTGACAAAATGCCGCTGGAAGCGGGCTGGCTCAAGTGCGAAGAACTGACGGTCACGCAGGTGCTGGCCTCCAAAGGTCAGGAAGAGCATGTGACAATTCTGGGCAAAGGGAACGCCG
The DNA here is from genome assembly GCA_945860955.1 of Planctomicrobium piriforme. Classification (GTDB taxonomy): domain Bacteria; phylum Planctomycetota; class Planctomycetia; order Planctomycetales; family Planctomycetaceae; genus UBA10511. The sequence continues at coordinate 4,225 of CAMATH010000216.1, read as the reverse complement.
AGCTGGAAGGGCGGATGAAAGATGGCTACTACTCGGCTCTCGCTCACACGGTGAGTTTCGACCAGTCGAAGGGAATGTATGTGCTGGCCGGGGACGGCCGGCGTGACGCCGAGCTGTCGCGCGAGAGCAAGCCGGGTGTCACCAACCCGGCGGTGCAGAAGGCGAAGCGGTTTGAATTCCTGCCGGCGAAGAACGAGCTGAATGTGATTGATGCGTCGAGTGCCCAGGGAGGGACGTGAGGTCGGGGTTGTCGAGGGGGCAGGACGATTGTCATTTCGGGCGGTGGTATGTCACACTGAGCGGCGCGTTCCAACCTCCGCTCATCCTCGCTGACGATCTGCCATGCTTCGCACTGTCGCGCGCCCGGTTTTCGGTTTCGTATTCGTCCGTTGTCGGATCGCGCTGACGGCGGTGTTGTGCGGTTCGCTCAGCCTCGCCTTCAATGCAGCCGTCGCGCAGGATTCGCCCCGGTCACTCGATCCGCGGATCAAGATCGAACTGTTTGCTGAGAATCCCCAGATCGTGACCCCCACGGGGATTGATGTCGACCATCGGGGCCGGGTGTTCGCTCTCGAAAGCAACACCCACTTCCCGCCGCAACAGTACACCGGTCACCCCACCGATCGGTTGCTGGTGCTGGAAGACCGCGACGGCGATGGAAAAGCGAAACGGGTGGAGCCGTTCGCTGACGGATTTCGGCACGCGATGAGTGTGCTGGTGATTCCCCCGTGGCAAAACGGGGCGGTGGGACTGAAACGGACCGCGGGCGGCACTGAGACAGCGGTTCTCGTGGCGACTCGTCGGGCCGTCTGGCTGCTGCACGACGACGATGGCGACGGTCACGCCGACCGCCGGGTCGAGATGGTGAAGCTGGAAACCAAGGGAGACTATCCCCACAACGGACTGGCGGGCTTTGCGCTCGATGGACTCAACTGGCTGCATGTCGGATTTGGAGAAAACCTGGGCGAACGGTACAAGATTGTGGGCAGCGATGGCGCGACCCTTTCGGGAGGAGGCGAAGGGGGCAACGTTTACCGCTGTCGGTTGGATGGCAGCGGGCTCGAGCGGATTTCGACTGGTTACTGGAATCCGCATGCCAGCGCCCTGGATGGTCTCGGCCGACTGTTCACGGTCGACAACGATCCCGACAGTCGCCCCCCGTGCCGGCTGATGCATGTGACCCCCGACTCCGATTTCGGCTACCGTTTTCGTAACGGACGCAAAGGGCTGCATCCCTTTACGGCGTGGGACGGTGAATTGCCCGGCACGCTGCCCATGACGGCGGGGACGGGCGAAGCCCCTTCGGGAATTGTCGCCTATGAATCGAACGCGTTCCCGGCCGAGTACATCGGCAATCTGTTCGTCACCAGTTGGGGCGATCACCGCATTGACCGGTTCGTACTCAAACCGCGGGGGAGTTCGTTTCAGTCACTCGCCGAACCGTTGATCACCGGCGGAAACAATTTCCGTCCCGTGGGTTTGGACTGTGGACCAGACGGCAGCCTGTATTGCACCGATTGGGTGTTGCAGGACTACACACTGCACCAGAAGGGGCGTGTCTGGCGAATCTCGGCGGTCAACTCTCCTGCAGGGACCACGCCGATCGACATCGCGACACTCGCGGGGAATCCGGTCGCTGATCTGGTGACGCTGCTGCCCCATGCGCGACTCGAGGTGCGTCGGGCCGCGGCGCGTTCTCTGGTCGCGACCTCCGAGGGAACACAGGCGCTGCGTGAAGCGCTGGTCGATTCGAAACAGACACTGCGTGCCCGGCACGAGGCGTTGTGGGGACTGCTGCAAAACGAGTCGACCGCGCCGCTGACCGACGCGGAACTCGACCTGCTGCTCAAACCAGACAGCGGTCTGGCCAACGCCGTCGCCGGCCAAATGGGGACACCCAAAGTTCCCGCCTTTCCCGAGCGGGCGATTCGGCTCGCGAAATCGCTGGCCAATGAGCGGTTGGGGGGGAAGGTGACACCCGGCTCGGACCCGTTGGCGCTGCTCCCCGCTCTGGCCCACGCGAATCTCCAGGAAAACAACCTGGTCGCGATCGCCTTGTCGGTCGACGACCCGTATGTCCTGGGGACCATGATCACGCTGATGGCACGCGACCTGTCGAGCGATCGGCTGGCGGCCATTCTGACTCCCGGTTCGCAGCGCTCACCCCGCACGCGGGTCGCGGCGTTGTTGGCGGCCCGCAGACAGACTCCGCAAGAAGAGCCGATCGCCGCGCTGGGGCTGGCTGATCCCGATCCGCGCGTCCGGCAGGCCGCGGTGCAGTGGGTCGCGGAGGAAAAACTGACCCGGCTGCGCCCCGCCGTCGAGGGGGTGTTCCAGTCCAGTGGCGTGACCAGCGAACTCTTTCTGGCCACGCTGGCGGCGCTGGAGATGCTGGACGGGGCGAATCCGGCGGATATCGACAAGACCCCGGCGGCGCAATATGTGTTGCCTCTGGTGAAGGATGCGCAACGTCCCGTGGGGGTCCGTGTGCAGGCATTGCGGCTGGTCTCGCCCCGCGACGGCGCCTTGACCACCGAACTGTTTGATTCCCTCTGGAATTCCGCAGACGCGGCGTTGCGACGGGAGGCGGTGCGCACCTGGCAAACCGCCAAGGCTTCTGACATTCAGCCCCGCCTGTTGGAACTGGCGGCGGACGTGAAGACCGATCCGGCGCTGCGGCTGGAGGGGGTTGTGGCACTCGCGGGACTGGCGGCTCCGGGGGCCGAAGGCAACCCGGCGCGAGACCGTTTGGCCGGGCTGCTGGAGGACGAGAACGCGAATGTGATCGTCGAAGCGCTGCGCGGGTTGAGAGCGGTGACGCAGGTCGATTCAAAGACAACCGCAGCAGTCGCGGCGTTCGCCGACCGGTTGGGAAAGCGTCAAGTCGCCACGTCGGAAGTGGAACCCGAACTCGCCGCTCAACTGGCGACGTTGTACGAAGCGTGGAAACGTCCGGTTCCAGAAGCGGTGGCGAAGCTGCTGCCGGCTCGGCCAAAAACGCGTGAAGACTGGGTGTCTGCCCTGGGTCGCGGTCGCGGGGGAGACGCCGAGGCGGGTCGCCGGGTGTTCTATCATCCCGCCGGCCCGGGATGTGTGAAGTGTCACACCGTGAACGGACGGGGCGGACGAGTCGGACCCGATCTTTCGCGGGCGGCGACGACAATGAACCGGTTGCAGTTGATGCAGTCGATTCTCGACCCGAGTGGAGAAATCGCTCCTCAATTCGTGGCGTGGTCGATGGAGACGAAAGAGGGGAAGATCGTCACCGGAATGATCGTCCACGAAAACGAAGGGAAGACGATCCTTGGAAACGCCGAGGGGGAGACGATCGAACTCAAGACGGCTGACATTGTGGAACGCGTGCCACAAAAGACGTCGGTGATGCCTGACAAGCTGGTCGACCGGATGAGCGCGAAAGAACTCCGCGACCTTCTGGCCTTTCTGGAGAAGGCGAGTCAATGATGCGCCGCCAGAAGGCGCGAACCGGCTGTGTGTTCTCCGTCGCAAGATGAATTGACCCCCGTCGGGGCTTCGCCTCTTCGCCGCGTCTCTCGCCATTCCGCGTCGCCCCACGTCGTGTGGTTTTTTGACAAGATAAAATTCGTTGTGAGGCCTGGGGCAGCCCCGAGTGCGTCTTTTTGCCAGCGTAAGCACATGGGGCCAGTCTTTCAGAGAAAGACGGCTACGTTTACTCGAAGTCACTTCTGCGAGTGCTTCTTCGCGGAACTTTATGCCGTCTCGTCATCGAACACGGAACCCCAAGAGCCATCTTCCAAGACCACAAACGCGGTAAACCAAGTGACGTCGTTGCGATCGAAGACTTCGTCCGCGTCAAACTCACCGTATTCTATGCGCAAGAAGACTTCGTGGGGTACCCGCCCAGGAGCCGACAGCAAACGGTAATTGTCCACCCCTTGTTGCTTATTAGAAGATGGATAATGACTGCGGTCGTAGACCGTGACCTCCGTGGCGCAAGTGGCGCATTCCGCGCGAAGTGAGGCTTTATCACTGACGTAAAGTTGAAAGAGTTTGCCGCCACAGATGCATACAAGTTGGCAGTACTGGACGTATTGAGTTGATCGTAACTGCTCAATAACCCCTCGGAAACTGGTATTTACTCAAAGTCGGTTTTTCGGGGAATGTATGGCGCATGAGCCAGTCAGACCCCCAGCCAATCCAACCGATCGTCATCGCGGGAATCGAGATCCCGGCGGCGGAGCAGACG
>CAMATH010000215.1 GCA_945860955.1 Planctomicrobium piriforme | reverse complement strand
TGCCTGGCTCAATCGCTTTACCCTGTCCCTGCTCAAGCAGCATCCCGGCAAGGACAGTGTCGCAATGAAACGCAACAGTTGCTCATGGAGCATCGATTTTCTCGTCGAAACTATCACTGTTGTAGGGAAAAAGTGAGCGCTGGCCCTGGACGCCGACCTGGTGAGTTGCGCACGGATTCGCATCCAGATTGTGAACGCTGATCACAAGAGACAAATGGCCACCCAAAGTTCAGGCGAATTGTAGTCCTGGGAGCCGCTTTCGCCAATGATCCCCCCGCTCGCCCATGCACAACTTCAACCCGCCGAACCCCGAAATGTCTCCGTCGAATCGATCGATACTGGCTCTGATCTGACGATCGGTCCCACTTGAATTCGTTTCCCCGGGTCACAAAAGGGGACAGGGGTCACAAAGGGGGACAGGTCCAATTAATGACCTCGGTGCGGTAAGTCGGGGTCCTGTACCGCATCAGAGGGAGCTGTCCCTTTTGGCATCCCCGTGACCCGTTTTTTCTACGCCTGGGGAATTGTTTCTTGGTCAGTTGGCGAATATCGACTTGCATGCACACTTGATCTGAGCTCGCTGTTGGTGTATTTATATAGCCATTCCTGTCCGGGTGTATCCATTGGGCGGGACTCCGTTGCCTTTCTGGACTCTCGTCTCCTAATCGATAGGTCGGTCCCCTGTCCCGATTGCCTCGAAAAGAAGTCATCGACTTCGCATCAGGAAGGGCCATTCATGTTTTGAGCATTGTTCATTCATGTCCAATGGCAATCGAAGGATGGCACCCACCGCGCCAACCGCCACGGTCTTTCTCACCCCGCCGATCCGAGAATACAATGCGTTCATGAAGAAACCTACGCGTGTCTTACGCGGCTTCGACGAACTCCAGAGACTGCGAAGCACTACCGCAGCGGCGCCGGGGCAGGCGGAGCCCAATCCGGAAAGCCTCGTCGAAGATCTGCGCAGGTTGCGTATTGACTTTGCGGCGCATCTCGGACTACAGCCGCACCACTTCTCGAACGCCGTCGCGCATCGACGCGAGCGCTTTCAGGAGTTGGGCGACGCGCTTTTCGCGGAAAGGTCGGTCGAGAGCTGGAAGATTCGGCCGAGTGTGGCGGCACTGGTGACCGCCGTCGCCAGTGAGATCAGCGCGTGCAATTCGTTGATCGCTGCTCGTGTGATCGAGCCGGTGGTCCTAGAGTTCTCCATTGACGGTGCGCGCTTTCCGGAATTGCCCAGCGGCTATTGCTTCAAGGGAGGTGTCGCGCGTAAGGCGTTGGCCCACGCGCTCTTTCTTAACGCGTGCGTGACTTCTGTTCGAGACATCGACGTCGTCTGCTTCGGCGCGAGGAACCGCGAGACCGACACGATCGTCGCCAAGTCGTTCATGCAAGACGACTGGCTGGTAGCCAAGAACCCTGAACGAGTCATCGACTTGCAGAATTCGACCAAGGGTTACTTCCGCACGCGTGAATTCACGATCAACGAAGTCTTCTTGAGCGGGAGCCGATTGCAGGCCACCGCGCAATGCGTCTGCGATTTGCTCGGGGGCGTAGTGCGGCCCACGGCGCACCACCTGCGGATCAACCGAGGGAACGTCGTCGGGATTGTGGCGGCCAAGGCGGTTCGCTTCTACGTCGAGGGCCGGCACGAAGGCCGGGAGATGCGCCTCGACCCGTTCACTGTGCGAGGCCGAACGATCAGAAATTTCGATCTGGCGCTGCACTTTGCCCGGGCTCGCGAAAAGGGGGATGCCGTCGCCCTCGCGTATCTCGAAGAGCTGCGTCGAAGAAAGCTCACGACTTTTCGACCTGAGAATTTGATTCCAGCGACCATCCGCAGATTGGCGAAACTCATTCGGCAGCCCGAATCCTTTTTTAACGCGTGACACGTCCGGTCGACAGACATGAGCATGTCCCTGCGGCGAATTCGATTCCAGACTTGTTCAGAGTCGAGTTGCCTCACTGCCACCGGCGACGTTCCTCCTTCCGATGGCTGACGTGGCTCCGGTGTCGTGTCATAATCGACTCGTCACCCCCCCGCCACCGGATTGCGTTCCCTCATGCCCCTGCCGATTCGAATCGTCGCGTTCCTGATGTTGACCCTGCTGTCGACAGCGCCCGCGAACGCCGCTCCTCCTGATGCCGTGGACTTCGCGCGCGACGTGCGGCCACTCCTCTCGAAACATTGTCTCCAATGCCACGGCCCGGACGCACAGGCGAGAAAAGGGGATCTGCGACTGGATGACCGGGAGCCGGCGCTTTTGGAACTTCCGACGGGCAATCGCGCGATCGTTCCCGAACACCCCGCCGACAGCGAATTGATCGACCGCATCACTAGCGACGACGACAGCCGCTTGATGCCTCCTCCGAAATTCGCCGGTCGGCTGACCTCTGCCGAAGTCGAAACCCTTCGCCGCTGGATCGCGCAGGGAGCACACTACTCCAAGCATTGGGCCTACGTGAAACCGGTCCGCGTGATGCCGCCGGCCGTATCAAACCCGGCGTGGCCCGCGAACGAAATCGATCAGTTCATCCTCTACCGGCTCGATGAAGAAGGAATCACCCCGTCGCCCGTCGCTGACCGCGAGACGCTATTGCGGCGGGTGACCCTGGATTTGACTGGGCTGCCCCCCACGCTGGAGGAACTGCGGCGATTCAATGCAGACACCAGTCCCGACGCGTATGAGCGTGTGGTCGACGCGTTGCTGGGCAAAGCCGCCTATGGTGAGCGCTGGGGCGCGGTATGGCTCGATCTGGCCCGCTATGGCGATTCCCAGGGCTACATCCACGACCCGCCCCGCACGATCTGGCGCTGGCGTGACTGGCTGATCACCGCGCTCAACAACAATCTCCCGTACGATCAATTCACGCTGGAAATGCTCGCGGGTGACTTGCTGCCGGGAGCGACCACCGACCAGCGGATCGCGACCGGATTCCATCGCAACACCACGAACAACACCGAAGGGGGTTCGAATGTCGAGGAGTATCGACACGCCTCGGTGGTCGATCGGGTCAACACGACGATGCAGGTGTGGCAGGGAACGACTTTCGGTTGCGCCCAGTGCCACAGTCACAAGTACGATCCGTTCTCCCAGACTGAGTACTACCAGGTCTTCGCGATCTTCAACGCGACGGAAGACAACAACAGCGAGGCGCCCACTCTTGACGTGGCCCACGTGGGACGGGAGGAAGAACGGGTGACCCGCGCCGCCCGCGTCGCGGTGGCCAAAGCCCGGCTGGACGAGCAGACGAAGTTCACCGACTCGCAGAGCGCCTCGTGGGAGCAAGGTGTCGACCGGTCGAAATTGGCGAAAGAAATCGTCGACATTCTCGATCTGTCCGCAGACAAACGAACGAAGGAACAGACCGACAAACTGACCGCGCATCATCGAACGACGTCGGCCGACCTGTCGGCCCGGCAGGCGGAATTCCAGTCGGCCCAGTCCGAACTCGAAAGAGTCGCCACGACCACACTCGTGATGAAGGAGATCCCCGCGCGCCCGACCCATGTGGCGATCCGAGGGGAGTTTCAGACCAAGGGAGACGTTGTTCAACCGGGCGTACCCGCGATTCTGAACTCGGTTCCCTCCGAAACGAAACTCGATCGCCTGGCGTTCGCCCGCTGGCTTGTCGATCCGGAAAATCCGTTGACCGCGCGGGTCGCGGTGAATCGGTTGTGGCAGGAGTTGTTTGGAGTCGGCCTGGTCGAGAGTGCCGAGGAGTTTGGGAGCCAGGGTTCCCCGCCATCGCATCCGGAACTGCTCGACTGGCTGGCGACCGAATACATTCGCCTCGGTTGGGACACAAAGCAGTTATTGAAGAAGATCGTGATGTCGACCACCTATTGGCAGTCGTCCCGAGTGACCGACGAACTGCAGACGCGAGATCCGCAGAATCGCCTGCTGGCGCGTGGCCCGCGAGTGAGGCTTCCGGCCGAGACCGTTCGCGACCAGGCGCTCGCAGTCGCGGGGTTGCTGAGTCCGAAACTGTACGGCCCGCCGGTGCATCCTTTGCAACCGAAAAACGGACTGTCGGCGGCGTTCGGCGCGAGTACCGACTGGGAGACCAGCCTGGGAGAGGATGGCCATCGTCGGGCGTTGTACACACGCTGGCGGCGCAATCTGCCGTACGCGTCGATGATCACCTTTGACGCTCCGGAACGCAGTGTCTGCAACCTGCGGCGGATTCGCACCAATACCCCGCTCCAGGCGCTGGTGACGATGAATGACCCGGTGTATGTCGAGGCGGCTCAGGGATTGGGGAGGCGGATATTGAACGAAGGGGGAGAGACGGTGGAGTCCAGGGCCACCCATGGTTTCCAACTCGCGCTGTCCCGTTCTCCGTCACCCGATGAACTCAAACGGCTGGTCTCGCTGTTTGTACTCTCGCGAGCGTCTCTGGCGCGCGAGCCGGCGAAAGCGGTCGCGCTCGCGACCAAACCCCTCGGTCCCCTGCCGGCCCAGGTCGACCCCGTCGACGCCGCCGCTTGGACCGTTGTGGGCAACGTGCTGCTGAACCTTGATGAATTCCTGGCGAAACGCTGATCTCCCATGTTCAAAGCCAATTCCCTCAACCATCTCGCCCAGGTCACGCGTCGCCACTTTTTGCAGGATGGCTCGCTGGGATTGGGCGGCCTGGCGCTCGCTTCGCTGCTCAATGACGGGGCTAATGCCGGCCCGGTCGCGGAGGTACCGTTCGCCCCCAGGCAGCCGCATGCCACCGCCAAAGCGAAAAACGTCATCTTCCTCAGCATGTCGGGAGGGCCGTCTCACCTCGATCTGTTCGACTACAAACCCGAGCTGGTCAAACGGACGGGCGAAGAATGCCCCAAATCACTCACCGATGGCAAGCCGTTCGCGTTCACCAGCGGGACACCCAAATTGCTGGGAACACCGCAAAAGTTCCAGCAGTTCGGGAATTCGGGAGCGTGGGTCTCGGCGGCAATGCCCAAAGTCGCCGAGATCGCCGACGACCTGACGTTCATCAAGTCACTGTCGACCGACCAGTTCAACCACGGGCCGGCGGAGTTGCTGTTGCTGACGGGGATTCCCAGAACGGCGGGGCGACCATCCATTGGCTCGTGGGTCACGTATGGGCTCGGTTCCGAAAATCGCGACTTGCCCGGTTTTATCGTCTTCGTCTCCGGTGGGGCACTTCCCAGTTCGGGGAAGGCGGGCTGGGGAAGCGGCTTTCTCCCTTCCGTCTATCAAGGGGTGCAGTGCCGAACGGGGGGAGACCCGGTGCTGTACCTTTCGGATCCGGAGGGAATGGACCGGGCGTTGCGACGACTGAGCCTCGACGTCATCAATGATCTCAACCGAATTCAGGGTGCCGAGCTGGGAAATCCCGAAACCGCGACCCGCATCGCGCAATACGAGATGGCGTTCCGGATGCAGACCGCTGTCCCCGAACTGATGGACATCTCCAATGAGCCACTGCATCTGCTGGAAGACTACGGCGCTCAACCGGGGGCCGCGAGCTTCGCCAACAACTGCCTGCTCGCCCGGCGACTGGTGGAAAAAGGGGTGCGGTTCGTGCAGCTCTCCGATTGGGGCTGGGATTTTCACGGCACCCAGGCGAAAGAAGACATTCGCGAGAATCTGGTGGAACGCTGCAAGCTGATGGATCGACCGGTGGCGGCGCTGATCCGCGATCTGAAACAACGGGGCCTGCTCGACGAGACGCTGGTGGTCTGGATGGGCGAGTTTGGACGGACGCCGTTCCGCGAGGGCCGGACCGCGGGAGGGGCACACCTGGGGCGTGACCATCATCCCTTGTCGAACACCATGTTCATGGCGGGAGGCGGGCTGAAGCCGGGAATGACCTACGGGGCGACCGACGAACTGGGCTTCAACGTCACCGAAAATCCGGTTCACGTGCATGATGTGCAAGCCACCATTCTGCACCTGCTGGGCCTGGACCACTTGCGGCTCACCTACCGGTTCCAGGGCCGGGATTACCGGTTGACCGATGTGTTTGGCAAGGTGATTGAGGGAATCCTGTAGTCCCATTCAAAGAACGAAAACAGGCGATGGTGACATTCACCATCGCCTGCTCAAGTTCACGAATCGCGGAGGGTAGCCGCGAGATTTAGAACGCTTCGAACAGGTCCGCGGGGACCAGGTCGAGTTCGTTCGAATCGAGTTGTGGCACCGATTCGATCACTGTGGCGGGTTCCGGGTTGACGTCGGTCGGCAATTCGGGAGCCGCCGGCGACTCTTCGATGACCACGGGCAATTCCGTTTCTCCGATGGGAGGCAGCGGAATGGATTCGGTCTGCGGCGCTTCCGGGATGACCGCCGAGGGGGCGTCGATCTCAGGAGCGAATTCCGGAGCGGGGACCGTCACCATCGGGAGTTCGCAACCGATGACATTGTCCCCTTCGAACGCCGGGTCGACCGAGTCGATGATGGGGAGTTCCAGAACCACATCGGCCGGAGCGTCGAGTCCCGCGTTGTCGATCGCATTGAGCCCCGACTCGGGTGACTCAAACGTGGGGATCTCTCCGACAACCGCAGGCGTTTCTTCCACGACGCCGGGGGCTTCGTCGGCAACGACCGGTTCAACCGCAGCCGGCAGTTCGACGGCGGGGGTGTCGGTCATTTCGGGAAGAGTCGCTTCGGTCGCAATGGGAGCTTCTTCAACAACAGCCGGAATCTCTTCCACAACCGCAGGCGTTTCTTGCACGACGACGGGGGTTTCTTCGACAACGTCCGGTTCCACCGCAGCCGGCAGGTCGGCTTCGGGGGTGTCGGTCACTTCGGGAAGAGTCGCTTCGGTCGCAATGGGAGCTTCTTCAACAACAGCCGGAATCTCTTCGACAACCGCTGGCGTTTCTTCCACGACGGCGGGGGCTTCTTCGACAACGACCGGTTCGACCGCAGCCGGCAGTTCGGCGTCGGGGGTGTCGGTCACTTCGGGAAGAGCCGCTTCGGTCGCGATGGGAGCTTCTTCAACAACAGCCGGAATCTCTTCCACAACCGCGGGCGTTTCTTCCACGACGACTGGGGCTTCTTCGACAACGACCGGTTCCACCGCAGCCGGCAGTTCGACGGCGGGGGTGTCGGTCACTTCGGGAAGAGTCGCTTCGGTCGCAATGGGAGCTTCTTCAACAACAGCCGGAATCTCTTCGACAACCGCTGGCGTTTCTTCCACGACGGCGGGGGCTTCTTCGACAACGACCGGTTCAACCGCAACCGGCAGTTCGGCGTCGGGCGTGTCGGTCACTTCAGGAAGAGTCGCTTCGGTCGCAATGGGAGCTTCTTCAACAACAACCGGAATCTCTTCCACGACGGCGGGGGCTTCTTCGACAACGACCGGTTCAATCGCAGCCGGCAGTTCGACGGCGGGGGTGTCGATCACTTCAGGAAGAGCCGCTTCGGACGCAATGGTAGCTTCTTCAACAACAGCAGGAATCTCTTCGACAAACGCAGGCGCCGTTTCCACGACAGCCGTGGCTTCTTCGGTAACGACTGGTTCAACCGCAGCCGGCAGATCGGCGGCAGTAGTTTCGATCACTTCGGGGAGTGACGCCGGGATCTCAACAAGGGACTCGCTGGTGATCGCTTCCGGAACGCTATCGTCCAGGTCAGCGATCGCTTCGGGCAACTTTTCGGTAAGGGGACGTTCCTCACGCAGAACGGTGGTTTCTGTGGACTCAAACGACTCAATGGCCTGCTGATTCGCGAACGCTCGCGAAATCGGAAACGCGCCAGGCAATCCGGGCGGACTCGCCAGGCAGAGCATCAAAACGGCACGTGACAAAATGGGCGGCATTTTGTAAATCCAATCTCTATCGATAGAGGCATCGCTCGGGTGATGCGTAATTGTGGTACACACGGCCCCGAACGTGTGAGAAGGGTGGGAAGGCTGCGCGATCTGTGCAGCCAAAAGACTTATCGGAGAGTTCCGATCCGGCAATCTAGCCGGGCTGCGAATAGTGCGCAAACTCTTTTGATTTCGTTGACCCCACCTCCGAATATGCCGGCGGATCAGACTCTGTCACCTTTGAGTGACGTATCGCGGCGTCGGATCCGTTCACGCCTCTCCCGCCGGATGGGAGCACAGCTCGCACGAATCGGTGCCATTTGAACCGGTGCAGGGGCCCCCAAAACTGCCGCGGAGCCGCCTTGCTTCACACCCCTGCAAACGAGACTTTTGCCTTAGTCGATTGGAATCGGACCCGTCCACCCAAATTGGCGGTTTGAGTTCCGTTTCAGATGCCCCCCGCATTTCGGAATATTGCGAACGACCGAGGCCGAAACGGTGTCGCGACCATCGACGGTACCACAGATTCCCGAATCAAACGGATGTGGTTCCGCTTTCGGCCCGCACGGAACCTGGCACGGATTTCTGAGAGAAGTTGGCAGCGCGTGCCCCGGGCAAAGAAACAAAAAAGCCACAACTCGTTATGAGTCATGGCTTTCGGGAGTGGACAGAGCCGGGATCGAACCGGCGACACCAGGATTTTCAGTCCCACGATAGGGCGGGAAAAAAATCTGAAACTCGTTTGATCCTTTCCCGGGCCGCGCTCGTATTCATTTCATACGAGTCGCATGTCGCGAATCGGAACCCCGGCCCTGACAAGGGTCGGCCCCCTGAAGGAGAGAGAGTCATGGTACTGGTCATTGAGGCAGCTCCCGCTCACGGTTATTCGTCCTGCGATCACCTGTTCACTGGGGCGGAGGCCGACAGCGTTGTGGGACGAAAGTTCCGGTCTCTGTCGGCGGCGTGTACCGCAGCCGACAAGACGGTCGCCACGAATGCTGATCGCCGGGCAGTCTGGGGCGGCGCTCACGTGAGGCTGCGTGTCCGGTTGGCTGATGGGTCGATTGTGTCGCGCACCACATGACGAGACGGAGGCACGGTCTGTGAATCAGTTTGCGACCGGCG
>CAMATH010000214.1 GCA_945860955.1 Planctomicrobium piriforme | reverse complement strand
CGGGGACGCAACCTGGCAAGGAATATCCCGATGTCCGGTGCGCCAACGGTGCATCAGGCCCTTGCCGGTCGTTTCTGGCAAGGGCCATTGTCATTTCTGCCCATTGGACATCGGACCCATGCCTTAAAAATCCCAGGGGGGTCTGGGGGGGACAGTGTCCCCCCAGCTTGGATCCCACGGCATGGCTTTGATCATGGACGGGTCGTTTCACTCTATTTTAGTCCCACGACACTATTCGCATGGCCATGTGGTGGCGTGGAGACTGGGCGATTTGGGCACTCCCGGTGACAATCCTCGCAAACTTTCGCCTCAAACAGCCCATTCCGTCGATAGCCCAATCACCGAATCTCACAATTCGGTCTCGGCCCGCACCGACTTTTCCGACTGCGCAAACTCTTCTTGGCCAGTTGGCGGAATCTCTGTAAGATCCGCGAGTTACGGCGAGCCGATCACATGGACGTGATTCCCAACTGGCATTGAGGCCAAAGCAGACCGTGCGTTTCCATCGACTGCTGTTCGCATTCGCGGCACTGAGCCTGTTCCAGGCCCGGTCGTTCGCTCGCGAACATACCATCGACTTCGAGTCGAATACGACGAGTTGCGAGGTGATTCTCGACGAATCGACCGCGCGACTGGTCGAGCATCGCCGTGCGCGCGAAGACAGCCACGCGGGCGACGCGTGCGAGACGATTTCGATTGAAACGCGAGCCCCCCTCGCTCCCGGTTCCCTGGTTCAGCCTCTCCCCCGCGCTCGGGTCATTGACGAACTCGCGCTGCGGGTTTGGGTTCGGTCGAACCGCGACAGCGCCCGCTTGTCCGTCCGCGTCATCTTCCCGAACCAGCCGAACCCGGCGACCGGAACGCCCCTCTCGGTTCTGGTCCCCGGCGATTCCTACACCACAGTCGATCGCTGGCAGGAACTCACCTGCACTGAGATTGAGACACGACTGAAACGGCTGTTGCCGCAGTTGCGGAAAAAATTGCAGACCGAAACCGGGACCAACCACCCGATCGACACCAACGGCAGTTATGTCGACGTGGCGGTGATCGAGTTTCAGGCGGGAAGGGGCACGACACAAATCGCGCTGGACGATCTGCGGTTCGGTCCCATCGTCACCGCGCGGCCGACCGCCAATATTCAATCGGTCGATTACCGTGACGCTGGCGGTAAGCCCGAAGCCGAGTTCCATCTCGGTCGACTGTTTGTCGGGGGTCGCCCGTTCTTTCCGTTGATCCTCCCGTACCACGGGGAGACGCCGGCTGACCTGGCACAGTCGCGATTTAATGTCGCCTGGGTTCCGGATTATCGGGACGCACCGCTGCTCGAATCCCTCAAAGCGGCGGGCCTGCGGTCGATGGCGATTCCTCCCCGGCCGGCGGCGACGGCCAGTGGCGCGGTCGATTCTTCCGCGGGGCATCTCGCTCCGTTCGGACCGGAAACCAATTCGGTCATGTTGTGGTACCTGGGGACGAAGATCCGCCCCGACGTGCGGCGACAATTGCTGAATTGGGAAGAACAGATCCGCGACGCCGACCGGACCATGCGCCGCCCTATCATGGGCGACGTCCTGGGACAAGAACGCGAATACTCCCGCCACCTGTCGATGATAGGCGTCAGCCGGGCACCGTTGCAGACTACTTTGGGCCTGCACCAGTATCGCGAATTCCTGTGGGCTCGCCGTCGACTGGCGAAACAGGGGACGTTTTTCTGGACCTGGATCCACACCGAACCCGACGCCATGTTGCAACTGGCGCGGGAGCGGGCCGGACAGTCGCCGCTGCTGATCGAACCCGAGCAATTGTGGCTGGAGGCCTACGCGGCGTTGGCTGCGGGAGCGCATGGTCTGGGCTATTGGTCGCAGACGACGTTTGATGGCGACGCCCCGGGCGCGGCCGAGCGCCGACTCGCGATCGCCCAGGTCAACATGCAGATCGAACTGCTGGAGCCGTGGCTGGCGACCGGCGCGGTGCAAACCCACGTCAAGTTCTCGGGCACGCTCCCCGCGCAACGGACCATCAACCCCAATCCGGTGGCGGGTGGTCGCGACCCGAAAGAAGCGGCGAAACGTGAAGCGCTGTTGAGCGAAAGCAAGACGCAATCGAAACAAAACCAGACCCTGTCGCGTGAACTCGAAGCGACCATCCTGCGGACCGACTACGGGACGCTCGTCCTGCCGGTCTGGTATGGCGAGGATGCTCAATTCGTTCCCCGCGCCATGTCCGCCAACGACGTAAAGATTGTGGTCCCCGGAGTCGGTGACACCGCCGGCGCGTGGGAGATCAGCACGACCGAGATCAGCCGAATTGTCGACTCCACGCGTGTCGCGGGGGGCCGACAGATCGCGCTACGAAAGTTTGACATGACGTCGGCGATTCTGTTCACCGACGACATGCGCCTTGTGGAGCGCTTGCAGTCGAAGATGCGCGAGCTGCGTGAAGCGTCGGCTCGGGTTGCCGTCGAATTGGCGCGAACCAAGCTGGAACGGGTGAATGCGACGGCTCTCACATTGCAGGCGATTCGCCCCCAGCCCGACGCGCCGCAGATTCTCACGCGGTCACGGGAAATGCTCCGCAGGGCCGATGTGTTCCTGGCGGATGGCCGTTTTCACGACGCGCGGCTGGCGGCGGGAGATTGCCTGCAGTTGCAGCGGATTCTGCAATCGCGGTACTGGGACGACGCGGTCCAGAAGATGTATTCCCCAGTCAGCAGTCCGCACACCCTGTGCTTCGCCACGCTCCCCGAACACTGGGAAATGGTCTCAAAATTCCGCATGGCACGTGAGACGGGAACGAAGAACATTCTCCGGTCCGGTGACTTCGAAGATTTCGACACGATGGTCACGGAAGGCTGGCGGCACGAACGGGCCGACGTGGATGGCATCCAGGCGACCGCCGAGGTCTCTCCCCAGGCACATGAAGGCAAGTACAGTCTGCGTCTGGTCGCCGTCCCCCGCAAAGACGCCGAGCCGGCCGCCGTCCTGCCCGAAGCGCCCGTCACAGTCATTTCGCCAGGAATGACCGTTTATCGGGGACAGATGCTGTATATCAGCGGCTGGGTCAAAGTGACCGCGCCGATCACTGGCTCGTTCGATGGCGCGACTCTCACCGACAGCATCTCGGGACCATCGCTCGCGCTGCGCTGGCGGAAACCGGTCGACTGGCACGAGTTTCACCTCGTTCGCGAAGTCCATGAAACAACGGATCTCACGCTGACACTCAGCCTCACCGGTCTGGGTGAGGTTTACTTCGACGACGTCAAGGTGGTTCCGCTCGACACGGGCAACTCCAGTCCGGGAAAAGAGACTCCCGTCGCGCCGGTCAGCAAATCTGCGGGCAACAACCCGTTGGACTTCTTCAAAAAGATCCCCGGACTCCGGCCGAAACCGGAGCCGGCAGCGGAATAACACCTGTTCACGGCCTAATCCGTGGTCTTGTCGGGCTCATCGCGGCGCAGCCGCCGTCGCATCCCGGATGGGATGCAAGAGAGTAGCCGGGGGTCGAAGCGGAGCGCAGACCCCCGGGAAGTGGGGTGTAAAGAACAGCATCCCGGAGGAATGCCAGAATCGTGGACGGCTATTTCGGTCACGATTCTCAAGTTCCCGCTGTCTGGCCGGCGAGAGAGCGATTCTTTCGTATGCTGCGAAGCGCTGAATTCCAGGCGAGAGTCTCACCCGGCAACCACGCTTCTGGCATCCCTCCGGGATGCATGCAATTCATTAGGCTATCCGGGGGTCTCCGCTGCGCTGCGACCCCCGGCTACTGTATTGCATCCCTATCGGGATGCGACCGGCGGCTGCGCCGCGGTGGAGGTAAAGCTGTCTATCGTTGAACTTCCTTGAGACAATACTCAACCCGACGGAAAATGAAACGTCCGCCGCGAACCGGTGGTTCGAATTCTCGGCGGGATTTCGAAATCTACGAATTTGATCGTCGACGGCGGCTTTGTAGTCTCGGTCAGCGGACCTTTTTGACTAGCCGGTTCACGCTGTCGGTGATCCGATCTTCAATGTCTCCGTTCCAGCGGAGCGCGGGGCGGCCGTATTCGTAGAGGTTGGAACCCCCTTCATAGCCTCCCTCTTCCCAGACCCGGCGGGAGGGAATGTAGGAGATCATGTCGTCGGCATACCCGCAGACCCAGGTACCCGGTCCAAACTCCCCTTTGAACTTGAGCGCGTAATCGACGACCGTCTCGGCTCCCATGCCGATGACAAGCATTTCGCTTCCCAGTCGCCAGGCATGAACCGGATACGGGTACGCCGACTCAAACGTCTCCCCTGCGTCCAACTTCTTCAGCAACCGTTTCGCCCACCGGGCTTTGATCGCGTTCGCATCCGAGGCGGCGCTGTTCAAATCGTCCCGCGACATGACCTTGAGGTACGGCAGATCGACGTATTCGAACGCCGACTTCAACCCACCCGAGACCGACTGCAACGGCTGGGTCAGCGCTTCCTCCACCCCCACAGCCAACAGGTGGCCATATTTCTGACACAACTCGACCGTTCGCCGGGGAAGCGGATTTTGATCTCCGCCGCAGGTATTGACGAACATCGCCGTCACGCCGGGGTGCTTTTCCTCGAGTTCCACTTGGGCGAATCCCGGGTAATCGCCGCACCAGGTCATGAAACTGAGCGTGGTGGGATGGCAGGCGTAGCCGAAAAGAATCGCCTCGAGTTTCCCATCCGGTCGGGTCACGGTCAGCACGGGAACGGTGTGATCGACCGGACCGAGCAGCGGTTTCCCCTGTTCCAGCAGCATGGGGACGTCGGCTTCGCGGTTGTTGCGTCGATTGACGGCGAACGTGGCGCGTCCATTCCCGGTGCGCAAAGTCGCGGGGGCGAGGTTCCTCAAGCTCTCCCCCACCAGTTCAACCACGCGGTCAATCATTTGCGCGGTGTATTCCTCAACCAGCGCCTCCTGGTCGGCCTCAATCGGGTAATAGTCGATCAGATCATCACCCAGCCTGGGACCGCAGTGGTTGTGCGAGAACGTGAACATCACCTGCCGGCGTTCCAGGCCGAACTTCGCGTGGAGACGTGCGAACGCGGGGTTGCTCATTTTTTTGGGGACACCCTGAAAGTCGCTGGTGATCAACACGACCCGCTCCCCGTCGGACGACTCCAAAGCCAGCGCCTTCATCCACAGGTCGTGCAGCTTTCCATCGGGAGCCCGCTTGGAGCCATAGCCAGCCAGCCAAACTGATTTCTCGGGTGTGATGACCGCCCGGGAAACCCCCGCCTTCCAGACGAAATCTGCCGCCGACGCGGAGAACTCGCTCCCCAGCCAAAAGACGCTTGTCAAAAGCAATGCGACGAGAAATCGCGACGGAAAGCGGTTCATCACAGGAGTCCTCAACTGAGATCGGGATGAGTCGGACGTTGCCCCGCGATTCTCGCAGAGTCCTCCGCCAATCGCGAATCATTCGCGACCAATTCCGGAAATTCCTGGAACACCGCCTCCAGTCGTTCTAGTGGAACGCCAATGACGTTTGAAGCACTCCCCTCCATCTGTGTCACGAAGGGATCCACCGGAAGCTGCAAACCGTAGGCACCGCATTTTCCCCGCCATTCGCCCCCGTCGAGATACGCCGCGAGTTCCTCCTCCCTCCAGGGGCGCATCCGGATGACGGTCGCTTCGCATCCCGACAAAACCAATTCGTCCCGGGTTCGCAGCAGACACCAGCCGGTGAGAACCTCGTGCGAGACTCCCGAGATCGCCCGCAGCATGCGCTCGGCGTCGTCGCGGTCGGTCGGCTTTCCAAAGACCTGGCCGGCCACATGTCCCACGGTGTCGGCGGCCAGAATCAAGCCGCTCGCGCCCCGCTGCCAGACCGTGCGTGCCTTCCGCTGCGCAATGTGGATCAACCCGGAACGCAGATCGCCGAGTGTCAGTGGGTCGGGTTCATCGATCTGCGCCGCCACCGCATGCACTTCATAGCCGGCGTCGCGCAACAGTTGCAGGCGGTATTCCGACTGACTCGCCAGAATCAACCGTGGCATCGATTCTCCGCGGGCGAACCGCGGGCTCCATGGGTTAATACTTGTAGAAACCCCAGCGGGTCTTCCGCCCGAGCCGGCCGGCGTCGACCAGTTGAACCAGAAGCGGGCAGGGGCGGAATTTTGGATCTCCCAGCTCGGCATGCAACACGCGCAAAATCGACAGGCAGACATCCAGCCCGACAAAATCCGCGAGTTGCAGCGGCCCCATGGGGTGGTTGCACCCCAGTTTTATCAGCTCGTCGATCGTCGCCGCGTCGGCGGTCCCCTCCTGCAAGACAAAAATGGCCTCGTTGATCAAAGGGAGCAGCACCCGGTTGACAACGAACCCCGGCTGATCGCGGACGATCAACGGTTGCTTCCCCATCAACTTCGCGAATGCGATCGTCTTGTCGACGGTCGCGTCACTGGTTTGCAGTCCCCGCACCACTTCCACCGGAGCCATCACGGGGACGGGATTGAAGAAATGCATCCCCACAACCATGTCGGGACGCCGGGTGGCCGCCGCCAGCCGGGTGATGGAGATACTCGAAGTGTTTGTCGCCAAAATCGTCGTGGAGGGGCAGAGCCGATCGAGTTCGCAGAGGACTTCCCGTTTCAAGTCTTCCTGTTCGGGAACCGCTTCAATGACGAAACCGCTTCCAGCGACCGCCCCCAGCGAATCGACCCATTGGATTCGCACCAGGATCTCGTCGGGGGTTTCCGCCTGGATCTTCTTTCGTTGAATCGCCTTGGCGATGGATTTTCGCAACGACTCCTGCGCGGAAGTGCGGGCCGTTGGCGAGATTTCGACAACGGAGACACTCAAGCCTGCGACGGCCGCCGCCTCGGCGATTCCGCGTCCCATCGTCCCGGCACCGACAATGGAAACGGACAGGTCGAGTGTGTCATTGAGCAGGTCAGTCATCGGGCGGCACTTTCTGGTGTGGAATTCGGAGGGCATTGTAGCGTCGCGAAGGGAGGCCGGCACGGTACAATGGCCCTTCGCCCCACGAAAGTCCGCCGCGATGGAGTCTTGTGATGCCCCTGCGACTCGCCATGCTGGGAATGTGGCACACGCATGCCGACGGGATGGTCCGTCAGGTCTGTGCGCATCCCGAGGAATTCTCCCTGGTTGGCTTCCACGACCCGGATCCGCAGGTTGTCGCCCAGAGAACGGCACAATGGAGCGGACTGGTGCCGGGTTTTCGTCTGTTTGATTCCCCCGCCGAGCTGCTTCGGCAGCCTTTGGATGGGGTGCTGGTGGAAGGACGCGTCTCGAGCAACGTCGGATTCGCGCGCCAGGCGATTGAAAGCGGCATCCCGGTCCTGCTGGAAAAACCGGCAGGCATCAATTTGCGAGAATTCGTCGAGCTGGCGGAACTGGCCCGCTCCCGTCGACTGCACCTTCAGATGGCGTATCTGTTTCGCTACATGAGTGCCGTCCAGGAGTTGCTGGCGCGGTACCAGCGAGGCGAATTGGGAGCGATCTATCTGTTTCGAGGGAGATTGCCCAAGGATCTCGCCTTGTATTCGCAGCTTGTGGAAGAACTGGGTGTCTATCGCGGTGGGGTGTTCTTTGAGATGGCTGGGCACCTGATTGATCTGGCGGTCGCGCTGGCGGGAACTCCCCGGCGGGTGACGTCATTCATGCGCCACGACCACAGCGAGGGGCCTGTGGACTATATTGATAACGGCTTGGCGGTGATCGAATTCGACCGGGCACTGGCGGTAATTGATATCACGGGATTGGAGGTGGCTCCGTCGAGCCGCCGAATCGAGGTGTTTGGAACGGGTGGGGCGGCTGTAATTCCCCATTTGGGGAGCGGCCATCTGGCCAACAATGCGGTTCAGCCCATCGAAGTCTGCCGGGCGGGTGATTCGGAATGGACGACATTGAAGCCGGCGGCTGAGACATTGCAGATTCGAGACTTGCGCGAATTTGCCGATGTGGTGTGCGGAAGAAAATCCGCCATGTTCACGTTAGATCACGATCTGGTCGTGCAGGAAGCTTTGCTCCGTGCGAGTGGAATGCTGGTGTCGAGTCAAACTCAGAAATCGCTTTTGTCGAATTGAAAACCATGAGGCAAAAGAGTCGCCTCGCGTATTTGGGAGAAGTTATCGGCCGAACTGTATCAACTCAGTACGTCACCGCGAAGCCGACTGTCTCGTTTTGTTTCATTCGGTCAATCACTGTCTCACTTTGATGCAGTTGCGGATGTTGATTCGAATTGAGTGAATCATTCATGGAAGTTGATTTTGTTTGAATTGGTTTACACGAATGAACAGAGCAACAGGGATACGGGCTGCGTCAGATTGCGGTACGGAACGGATGTGGCGGGGGGGCCGAGTCCCTTTCGGCCTACCACCGAATTTCGGCTGTGTCTGTGAATCCATAACATGTTTTTTGGCAATAGGTTGTGCCGATTTTTTTCAAGTAGAGAGCTTTAGGAATTTGGGATGTGGCAGCACGGCGTCGCGACGTGGAATCCGTCGATTCGAGGCGTAACTTGTGACGCTTCCGGCGTTCAAAAATTGTTCACTGGTATAGAGGTTGCGGCAAAAACGCTCACAAAGTCTCTTCGACAGGATTCTCAGCAGCCCCATTGATTCGAGATCGGAAGCTCCAGAAGCACACCATGTCATCCACGATGTTCCTAGCCGTCTCCCTTGTACTGTGGGGACTGATGATTCTCGCGGCATACTCGATGGGGTTCCTCAAACCATTGACACTCTCAGCCCACATTCCCTCACTCAATGAACTCCGTCGCTCATTGATCCCTCCTCGACTCGGATCCAAGCCGAGAGCGGCGACCGCTTTCGCCTACACAATGGTCCCTTTCGTCGAAGTTTCGTCGTTCGCCGGAAACGAAGACGCGGGTGCAGGGGGGCTTCCGGACGTAACTGCTCAATAACCCCGCGGTCGGCGCGCGGTCCGGCGGCGCTCGTCGCAGGCGTCGATTGAGTGCGCGAGTTTACGGAGGTGGAGAAGTTGCCTCAGGCCGCTGCCATTATCCGGTCTCGGGTGCGGGGGTCGCAGTCGCTT
>CAMATH010000213.1 GCA_945860955.1 Planctomicrobium piriforme | reverse complement strand
GAAAAAACATCCCCAGCGGAAACAGCCGCGCGACTACCCGCGAAAGGCGCACACCCGACGACAGAAATCCACGAAATTCATGAAAGCTCTCCGCAAAAGAAACGACAGCGAGCCTCCGTCGTCGGTGCCAAAGTAAGTGGCATTGGGCTAACGCCCACCGGCTCGCCTTTGAATTGACTTTCGACTTCGCCTTCGGTTTTGCCCTCCGGGTCGGTGGGGGTGATCAGGCGGATTTCGCTGTCGAGAATCTGCAGCAGGTCGTTGAAGTCCTGGGGACGCTGCGCGTAGCCTGAGGCTTCGAGCAATTCCTGCTGCGAGCGCATGTGCCCTTTGATGTCGGTCCCCGTTTCCGGCAACAGTGATTTCAAGACAGCTCGCGCCGCTTTTTGATGGTAGCGGTGTTCGGGCGGTGCGGTCGTCAGACTGAACGTCTCTTCGAGGAATGTGACACCGACCCCTTCCGTGCCGCCAACGGTTTTTAGCGACGCTGGGGTCCAGGTTTTGGCTTTCATCATTTCGGCGAAGAGGGCAAGCCGGACGCAGATCACTTTGCCTTCCTGAGCGAGTCCGGAGACCGCCTGTTCGAGGAATTGCTTTTGGTCTGGGGTGAGTTCGGTGGTGCCGTCGGGGAGCGCGCCGAAGGCTCGACCGAACGCCGCCAGAACTTTCTCGGCGTGCCGAATTGGGAAGAGATCGACCGCAGCCGAGTTCTGTCCCTCCAGAATGCGTACCTCCAGCGCGCGCATGAAGCGAATCACCGCCATCCAGAAGTCGTCCCGAACCATCACCACGCACTGAAGTCGGCTACCGTCGCACTGACGCAAGGACTCGACCAGCTCGGTATGTTCCTCTTCCCGTTTCGCATGCAGCCATTGCTCGAATTGGTCGAGAACGATGAGAACCTTTTTTCCAGCAAGGATTCCTTTTCCCCGGCGCAACAGGGCAAGGGTCTCTTTCAACGGCAGGTTGTCGGGCAGCGCCGGACAGCGCCGCCGCAGTCCGTGTAGTAATCGGGTCTCAGTCTCGTCGCCGGTCGATTCGACGTAGACCGCGATCACACTGTCCGACAATCGGGGGAGCAACCCCGCCATGACCAACGACGATTTGCCACAGCCGGACGGGCCGCAGATCAGCCCGACCGAGAACGTCTTGTCGGCGTCCGCCTCTTCAATCCGCGTCTTCCAGAACCGCAGCGTGTCCGGGAGTCCGTGGCGATCGCGCGGGCCGGGGAGCAGATCGAGAAAGAAGTCGGCGTCGTGTTCGTCGAACGACCGCAGCCCCTTCGGCATGATTTTGACAGGCAGCTTGTCTGATCCCAGCGAACCAGTCGGCGTGTTCCCCGCAGCGAGCGTGTCGCTCGGCTGCGGAGAGGGAAACGCGTCGGTCGTGGCGAACGGGGGGCGTGGAATGCCTCCGGCCGACTGGGTCAGATTCGCCGACTGATTTGCGATGGGCCGCGGTGTATGCGGCGCGGGAGATTGCAGCAGAAACTGCCGCAGATCTTCGGCCAGGTCGAACGCGGTGGTGTAGCGTTCGCTGCCGAGCTTGGCGAGCGCCTTGAGACAGATCCGCTCCAGCTCTTTGGGAATCTTTTCGTCGATCTGGCGCGGCGGCTTGGGGTCGACGGTGATGATCTGTTTCATCACGTCGCGGCGGGATTCCCCTTGAAACGGCCGGCGACCGGTGAGCAATTCATAAAAGACGACTCCCAAACTGAAGATGTCGCTGCGGCCGTCGACCCGGTGCCCTTCTCCTCGTGCCTGTTCGGGACTCATGTAGGCCGGCGTCCCGACGTAGGCCGAGTCGGCGGAAACGTCTTGTTCGCGCAGTGCCAAGCCGAAATCCAACAAGTGCGGTTGACCGGCGCCATCAAGCAGGATATTCCCCGGTTTCACATCGCGATGCACGAGACCCCGTTTGTGCGCGTGATGCAGCGCCTCGGCAATGGTCGCGGTCAGTTCCGTCGACTCGACCGGGTCGGGCCGCCCTCGCTTGATCCGGCCCGCCAGTGTGACGCCGTCAATGAACTTTGACACTACGAAACAAGGAAACTGGTCGGTGCCGCCGGCATCATACACCGGAACGACATGCGGGTTGTCGAGTCCCGCGACCGCCCGCGCTTCGGCAAGATACGCCACCGCGTCTTCAGGGCGCTTGATCAGTCGGGCATGCGGCACCTTCACGGCGACCCGCCGATTCAACTGCTCGTCATACGCCAGATACACCTGCCCGAAGCCTCCTTCGCCGAGAAGTCGTTCGACGCGGTAGCGACCGATCCGCTCGGGCAGCTTGGGAAATGGTTGATTGCTCGCGAGTTGGTTCTGTTCATCGCCGAAATCCACCGGCACGAATTCAGTCTTGCCTGGCTCGTCCGCGTTCCCGGGGTCCGGGGGAATCCCGATTGGTGGCTCGGTCATCGGTGGTGGCTGAATACGGGCGACGGAGGGAAGAAACCGGTTTGGCACAGCATAACCGAGAGGAAACCGAGCCGGCTATTGAAGACCGCTGAACCGATCGGTCCCCAAATCGTTCTCCACTCACTGCGATCGACACAGGGTCCGGGATTCGATATCACTTTCCTCACGTGCCGAGTCTCGCCACTCGTTCACAAAAACGGGATTGGCTGGCGGGGCAAAGCGGGGAATGGGAAACGTTGCGATCACCGGGGTGCCTGCCATGGGTGCGAAGCCGACGAATACACCTGAGCGAAAACCAGGGGGCGCAACCACTGCCCAAAAGTCGGCCAAGACGCAGGTCCGGCAGATTCTGGACGGGTTCCGGGGTTCGATCGAACCGGTGCAGGTTTCGGGGGGCTACATTTTCGGGCTGGCGCTGGTCGCATTCGTGATGGTGCTTCTGCTGGCCGCCTACCTGGCGATTGTGGCGACACTGGGGGCGGTCGTCGGGATCACCCTGATGAAGATGATCCGTGGAATCCAATCGGGGGGACTGCCTCCGATTCTGTTCTTCGTGTTCCTGATTCCCTGGCTGCTGGGGCTGTTGTTCGTACTATTTCTCATCAAACCGCTGTTCGCCCCCTCTGTCGAAGGGGAAGCGTCGGTCACGCTCTATCCCGAAGACGAACCGAACCTGTTCGAGTTCCTGGAATGTGTCTGCGAGGCGGTCAACTCTCCCGCGCCGAGCGAGGTCGTGGTGAATTGCGAAGTCAACGCGGCGGCCGGCTTCGCGGGTCTGTTCGGGATCTTTACCGGTCGATCGCGACTAACGCTGGGACTCCCGCTGATCGCGGGGATGAACTCTCAACAGTTGGCCGGCGTCATCGCTCACGAATTCGGGCACATCTCACAGCGCGTCGCGATGCGGTTTTCACTGCTGATTCGGTTGATCAGCGTCTGGCTGGCGCGGGTCGCCTATGAACGCGACTCCTGGGATTACTGGCTGCTCCGCGGGATCGAAGAACTGCCCGGGTTCCTCTCCGTCCCCTTGCGGCTGGTCAACCTGATGCTCGCCGGTGTGCGCATTCTCCTGTCCGGGTTCTACATGGCGGGACACTTCGTCAGCATGTTCCTGTTGCGGCAGATGGAGTTCAACGCCGACCTGTACGAGGCGCGGCTGGTGGGAACCCGTTGCTTCGGCGGTTCAACCTATCGCCTGCACTTGCTGGGCATAGCGACCCAAGGAGCCAATTTCGACACCTTCATGGCCTGGAAGGAAAAACGGCTCAGCGACAACTACCCGGCGCTGATCGCCGCCAATGTGGAACAGGTCTCAAAACAGGCTCGCGACCAGATGGCGAAACATCTGCGGTCGACCGAGACCAGTCTGTGGGACACCCACCCCAGTCCCCGAGAACGGGTCGCCCGTGTGATGGAAGACAACGCAACGGCCATCTATTCGGTGCAGCAGCCCCCCGGAGTGTTGTTTCGTGATTTTGATCGCTTGTGCAAACGGGTTTCGATCTCGTGGTACCGGTCGATTCTGGGACCACAATTCAATCGCAAAAGCCTGATCCCGGTCGCAAAACTGATCGAGCGGTCCCAGCAGCGAAAATCGAACTGGATGGCGTGGTTGCGGTACTTTCAGGGGCTGCTCTACCCGGCCCGTCCGCTGCTGATCACCGCGGGAGAGGTGGCTCCCGTTCCCGGCGAGCAGGTTCCCGTCGCGAAGGAATCGGTGATGCGTCTGCGGCGGGCGTTGTTCAAGGGCCTCAACGATTCCGA
The DNA here is from genome assembly GCA_945860955.1 of Planctomicrobium piriforme. Taxonomy (GTDB): domain Bacteria; phylum Planctomycetota; class Planctomycetia; order Planctomycetales; family Planctomycetaceae; genus UBA10511. The sequence continues at coordinate 4,927 of CAMATH010000213.1, read as the reverse complement.
ACGGGCCTATGAAAAGTTCCACGATTATGAGGATCTGAAAATTCGCGCCATTCGCGCGATGGCCCTGCTCGACGCGGGACTGGAGATCGACGCCGAGAGTTTCAATCTTCCGGGAGAAACCAAGTCCGAGGTGGTGGCGACACTCCGCCGGGCGATTGAGAATCAGAGATCGCTGTCGCAACAGTTGGATCGCTTCGAAACCTTGCAGAAGAAGCGACTGTCGACGGCGTTGTCGTTATTGCGGACACGGGGGATCGGCGACAAAGTTCCCGGCGCGGCGGAAAAGATCAAGACCATGACTGAGGTGATCGCCGTGGGAGAGGCGATGCAGAAGGCGATGCCCGCGCTCACCGAGTTGCGCAACGACATGCACGGGTTCTTTTCGCTGGTGATTCAGGGAATCGACTGGAATGAATACCCGCCGCTCGCCGAGCAGATGATCACCAAACTGAAATGCGTCGAGGAACACCTGCACACAATCCGCTATCGACTGTGTGACCAGAAATACCCCTTCGATCACGCGCGGGGGAAACTGTCGATCGCAAAATTCCTGTTCGACGACGCTCCCGAGGACCAGGACGACGCGGCGGCGACCCTGTCGACCGCCGACATGGTCATCGAGCGGACCGAAGAGCTGTACTACCGCCTGATGGAGGAACTTTCGGGAATCGCGACCACGGTCGAGCGTTCGCTGGGGCTAAAGCCTCTCCCCATTCCGTGGTCGCATCCCGCGTCGGAGGGATTTGAAAAAGAACTTGACGAGCTGGAGGTGGTTGGCTGACTCGCGGCGACGCGACTACTTCCGGACGTAAACCACCAGATACTGCTTATTTTCCGCGGTCGACTCAAAGGTTTCGGGGAACGCCTTGCCCGACAGATCGTAACAGACCCGCATCGTCGATTCGTCGGGAAAGTCGCAGATCGCCCGCAGGGTATTGCCCGCGTTCGGCCCCTCGGTTCCCTTGATCGTCATCTGAATTGGCGTGAGTTCGCGATTGATCGTACAGGTCCCTTTGTCAGGTTTGTCGCCAACCATCACCAAATAGTCATCACCCGTCATCGTCAGGGTAAACGTGTCCGTCACCTGGGGCGGCAAGGGCTGCCCCCCGATCCGTGCGGATTTCACTTTCCAGACGCCGTCGGTCGTGTTCTTCTCGGCTAGCGCAGGTTCGCTCGGTTCCGGTGTGGTTTGTGGTTCAGGTTCAGGTTCGGGCGACGGAGTGGATTGCGGTTCGTCTGTCGATGTCGTCGGGGCGGCAGTCTCCACTACCGGTGTCGGCTCGGCGGAAGAGACTGACTTCGCATCGGGCTTGGAAGGAGTCGTCGAGGACGAACAGCCAGTCATTCCACCATAGAGAATCGCGACGGCAATCGCGGTGGGACTGATAATCCGATCGAAGGTGGACATGAAGTGAGAAGCTCGCGGGTGAGTGTTGGCGGTGGCACGTATCGACACGGTTGAGAAATATCGCCGCCGCCGCCCTGGCGTCAAGTTCCTGATTTCGTGGCACTGGAGGGAGGTCACCCCCTTGGGTAGAATCAGTGTTCGTGAAATCCACCTTGCCAGGGGGGGATGGACCGGATCCGTTCTCGTCGTCATCGAACCAGTTCAAAGGCGCGTCGCATGCAATCGATCAACAAGTCTCTGGCGTCGTGGGGAATTTGTTTCGCCATCACCGCGGGAATCGTCGGTTCCCTGGGATTTTCCAGCCCTGCCCGGGCGGAAGATCCCAAACCGGTGGCGAGCTCCGGCAAAGTGAAAAAGGGAGTCCCGACTGAAACTCTGGCGAAGAGCCGCAAGTCGGCGATCGCCTATCTGCGGACTACGCAATCCGACGACGGGCGCTGGAGCGACTATCCCGGGCCGGCCATCACCGGAATCGTGACCACATCGTTGCTGAAGAGTGGTGTCGAACCGAGTGATCCGATGATTGTGAAGGCGCTTGCCTATCTGCAAACGGCCCTGCAGTCCGACGGCGGCATTTACACCAAGGAAAACAAGGTCAGCAACTACGAGACGTCGGTCGCGCTGCTCGCGTTCGCGGCGGCGAATCGGGACGGAAAGTACGACAAGCTGATCGCCGGTGCGCGGGACTATCTCAAGAAGCTGCAGTGGGACGAATCCGAAGGGTTGTCGAAAGACGACTACAAATACGGCGGCGCGGGATACGGCCGATCGGAACGCCCCGATCTCTCCAACACCGCGTTTCTACTCGACGCACTCAAGGCGGCGGGTGTCGATGAAGACGACGAGACGATGAAGAAAGTCGTCGTTTTCATTTCGCGGTGTCAGAACCTCGAATCGGAACACAACACCACGGAATTCGCCTCGAAGATCAACGACGGCGGATTCTACTACACCCCTGCGGGAGGCGGGAACTCCCAGGCCGGGGCCGACGACAACGGCGGCCTACGTTCGTACGCCAGCATGACCTATGCCGGCCTCAAGAGCATGATCTACGCCGGCGTCGGTCCCGATGACCCACGTGTGAAGGCGGCCTTCAAGTGGCTTCAGAAGCATTATTCGCTGAAGGAAAACCCCGGCATGGGGCAGAAGGGGCTGTTCTACTACTACCACACCTTCGCCAAAGCGCTGTCGGCCGCCAAGGTCGATCTGATGATTGACGCCGCCGGCACTTCGCACGACTGGCGCAAGGAACTCGCCGAGCATCTGGTCGGGATCCAGCGGGAAAACGGCAGTTGGATCAACACGGAAGCGGGTTGGCTGGAAGGGGACCCCAATCTCGTGACCGCCTACGGACTGCTGGCGTTGCACTATTGCGACACGCCCAAGTAGAGGTGTTGGTTTCAACGGCCAGTCTGTAAGCGATTTATGATGCGATGGCCAACTCACTCGGTTCATCGAGTGAGTTGGCCACGTGAGCTTGGAGGGGTTCTTGTCCGTGTGTCGTGGCGTCTCAGCGAGAATTGGCCCGGCGACGCAGGCTCTCGGGCACAGTCGGTTATTGCCGCGCGATCACGGGGAAGACCTCATGCGACATGAATGGCAATGTCGCGCATCCTGTCCATCCTTTTCATCCCCTCCCTACGACTTTCCCGTGTGCGAGATGCGATTTTGCGGGCCGCGAAATTGAACAGGGAGCTAACGCTCCCCGCTCGCCTGGTCAGCCGCGGGGCTTCACGCCGTTCACCACATTGGGGGGGGCTTCACCGCGATGGACGGCGATCGCGATTTTCGCCACCGATTCCCGCAGCGTCCGAACCGCGCGGGGGCTGGCCGACGCGATGTGTGCCGCCAGCACCGCATTCGGATGCGTGCGAATCGGATTGTCGACCGGAATCGGCTCGGGATCGAACACGTCGAGCGACGCGCCGGCCAAATGCCCCGACTGCAACGCCGCGACCAGCGCCTGGGGATCGACCAAATCCCCTCGGCCGACGTTGATCAGCAGGCTCCCCGGTTTCATCTGCCCCAGAGTCTTCTCGTTGATCATCCGCCGCGTGCTGTCGAGCGACGGGCAGTGCAGTGTGACGACATCCGATTGCGACAAGAGTTCATCCAGCCCGACCGCGGTCGCGGGGCTGCCGGCGATCGCTCCCGTCGCGATCAATGGATCATGCACCAGAATCTTCGCGCCGAATGGGACCAGTCGCTCGACAACGGCGCGGCCAATTCGTCCATAACCGACCACGCCCACCGTCTGATCGCGCAGCGCCCGCATTCCGGATAGCGGCGTCGCCAACCCCCATTTTCCTTCGGCGATCAACCGATGGTTGGGGACCACCTGCCGGGTCTGCGCCAGAATGAACGCCAGTGCCTGGTCGGCGACTTCATTGATGCAGTAGTCCGGAATGTTGCAGACGGGAATCCCCCGTTCCCGGGCGGCGACCAGGTCGACATTGTCGACTCCGATGCCATATCGAATGATCACCTTCGCGTTCTTCATCGCTTCGACCACAGCACGCTGCACCGGAGCGAATTGCGTGATCACCATTTCGGCGTCGGCGACAACCGGAATCAGCGCCTCGACCGTTTTTGCCTGATGCCCGGTGAGCGTGCAGCCGGCGGATGCCAGCAACTCCTGCTCGATCGACAGGTCGGGAAATGAATAATCAGTGACGATGGCGCGCGACATCGGCGGGGCTTTCATGCGGTTGGCGGGAACGGAACAGCGGCGGTGTGTGCCGCCGATTCTTCGTAGCAGGGATCCCGCACGGTTGCAATGTAAGCGTCCCTCAAGGGACAATTTGCCCCATTCGAAGCCGACCGCCCGATCGCGAAGTTCCCATGACCACTCCCCCGCCCATTCCGTCCAGCGAAATCACCCCGCCGGAACTCTATTTTAACCGTCGCAGCCTGCTCCGCGCGGGGATAGTGGCGGCGACAACGGCGACGACCGCCGGCGTGTATCGGGCCTTGAATCGTCCGGGGGCGGAAGAAGTCAAAACCCCGGAACTTGTGGGACTCGTCAAGGATGGCGGTGATACCACCGATCCTGTGGAACAGTCCGATCCCGAGGGAGCGGCTGACCCTGTTGAAGCCGCGCCGGCCGAACCGGTCGACAATGGCTTCCACACCGATGAGACGTGGACCTCGCTCCGCAGCGTCACGAATTACAACAACTTCTATGAATTTACAACGAGCAAAGAACGGGTCGCGCTCGTCTCGAGGAATTTCGTCTCCCGGCCCTGGACCGTCGCAGTCGAGGGACTGGTCCACAAACCGAAGGTGTTTGATCTCGAGGAGATTCTCAAGCTCAGCGCTCCCGAAGAGCGGGTCTACCGCATGCGGTGCGTCGAGGGGTGGTCGATGGTGATTCCCTGGGCCGGGTTTTCGCTCTCGAAGCTGCTGGACGCCGTCGAACCGATGGGATCCGCGAAATACGTCGCGTTTGAAACGCTGTTCGATCCCAAACGCATGCCGGGGCAGAACTACCCGGCGCTCGACTGGCCCTACGTCGAAGGC
>CAMATH010000212.1 GCA_945860955.1 Planctomicrobium piriforme | reverse complement strand
TGGTCCGACGGATTGGGGGAACCGCATCGATCGAATCCCAGCCGCAAACCACAGGCTACGCCCTGACGCCGCTACGCGGCCACCGGAGCCGGCTGTAACCACGCCGGAAATTCGAAGAAATTGAAATCGAGATGTGCGGAAAGTCGGCTACATGAGTTCGCAGGCGGCGGATAAATTGTCGCGGCGACAATTTCCGCCGTCAAGCCATCCGTGATGGCCTTTCCGCTTCACGACCTGAATGACACCGGCGCAGCGGCCTTTGTGCGTCGTCAAGGCCTCGCCCACATATTCTGGTGAGAAGGCTCAAAAACAGTGAGCCGGGGACTAGCGGCAAGTCACCAGACCGTGGCTCGGGTTCAACACGCGGCGCACAAAAGTGAGACATAACGAGGTTCAAGAGTTCTTCGCTTTTCCTGGAGATCGCAAACAGAATTCCAGGCCCAAAGTCCGGGGAGTATGCCGTGTCGAGTTGTCGCTAGACACCAGCAGGCCACGCCGCACCGATTGACGCAATCGCTCCAAGTCGCCGCGCGAGAGCGGTTCGTTGACACGCTCCAACCACGCCGCATCACGCGGCACCGGCGTGCCACGTCAGAGCAGCGGGTCATCAGCCGACAACCAGCCGGGCAGGCCCGACCATTTCCAATGCTCGCGAAACCCGACGCTGGGCGTCGTTGATCGCCGCCACAAAGGCGTCGAAGTCCGCCGGCTTGTGGAACACCATCTCACGGCGGTTCCCGCGATTCAACGCGTGATGGATCAGCCCGCCAACAGCGGGTCAAGCTGTCCGTGGCTTCCTTGCATGGTGGCCGACGCGTGACTCCACGCCACGCACGCGCTATGTCCTCTTTTTTGGCCATTCGCCTTAAAGTCTCCGCGCGAGCCACGGCAGTCGTTCCAGAGAACCCCAGCCGGAAAAGGGGATCCGATCACGAGAACATCGATCGCGCGAACGCCTTCCGGACCTTGCCGGTAGCGCGCCGGAGTGACTTGCCACGATTTGCTGAAACACCGATCTACATCGCATCAAGTTCGGCACTGTCGGTCGCTCAACCACAGACATGACCGCAGAGCGAGAGCGAACTGCCCAGGATTGTGCGAGGTCTCCAACTGGACTTGATCGTCGGAATTTGGCTGACGGATTTCGGTTATGCACTTCTGGTAATCGTCAGTCGTCACGGACGATAATTCGCTGCATTTCGTTGTGATACTGCGATCGCGCATTTCGCAGTTCAGGCCGATCGTGAAATCCTCTCTTTCAGGTCCGCGACGATTTGGTCGGCGTCGAGAGTACAGTCTGCGTTGTGGTGATGGTTCGCCAGAACAATTCCGCGACGTTTCAGCCGCTGGATCAGTTCACGTTCGAAAGTGAGTGCCTCGGCGCGATTCAGGTTGGCTCGATGGGTCTTCGACTTGACTGCGATATTCGCCTCAAGCAGCCGACGAATCACGCACGTGTGGCGCACCCACTTCGCCGGCAACCCTCGCAATTCTCGCGCTATCTGCGACTGAACCCACCGGACGCGATCCGAAGCCCGCTTATCACGGCCGATCCCCACATAGAATGGATGACCTTCCGCCCTCATTGTGTAGACATAGTACTCTCGGCTGTGGGGATTCGCAGCAACTGGCATGGTGGACTCACTAACGCGAAGACTGGGTTAAGGCAGGTGTTCGGTGCTCTTTCCCAAGCGTAGGATTGAGTGTGATGCACCCGGGAGGAGGGAGTGCTTCGATGCCAATATCGAAAACGAATCCGCCCAAGCGAGTCATCGATACTACTTCACCATCCGTCGGCAAACCAGTGAATCGGTGGAGTGGACGGAGAGGCTGGGCGGGCACGAGAGCCAAGTCGGGTACCCGAAAGGGTCAGGTCCATTTAATGGGTCGCAGTGCGAAAGTACGTTATCCTGGGGCGCTTTATGCCACGGACAGTCCGGATCACTCCCGGCGGAATGGTGTTTAACGTTCCCAATCGTGGCGTCGGCAGACAACCGCTTTTCGGCAAGCACGACGACTTCGAGGCGTTCGAGGAAATCGTCGCCGAGACTCTCGACAAGTGCGCCATGCGAATCTAAGCGACGGGCTGATGCCGAACCACTGGCATTGGAAATCGGTCCCGAATCGACGCTGCGATCCTGCGGTCGGTCCAGGAAGGCAGTCGGCGACCGCGCATCGCACGAATTGGACCTGTCCCGTTTGAACGTCCCAACAGTCAACCGGACGTTCAAACCAAAACGACGCGTCGCTGGAATTCGGTTCCTCGCCGACATGGCCCGTCGCGATCCTTGAAGCATCGCCGTTATCACGTTGAACTGGCGAGCCCGCCGCGGCGGGGCGTAAGCCGGCAGGTTTTTCGCGTGGATGGGGCACGGCGCGCCAGTGTAGCCAAAAACCCGGCGGCTGACGCCGGCCGGCTCGCCAGTTTGGTTTCTGGCGACAGCGCCAAGTGGATTCAGTCGGGGCAAAAGCGGGACACAGAAGGCTTCGAGACTTCTTCGGTCTTCCTGGCGGTCGCAAACAGGATTCCAGGCCCAAAGCGGGGGCGGTAGGACGCGTCCAGTCGTCGTTGCCGAACGGCTGTTGATTGCACGGCCCTACTTTCAGTCTTCATACTTTGCCACGCCAAGAATTGTGATCCGCCGACGAATATACCCCGAGAAGAGGTTCTGGACTTCCGTGCCTGAAATTGGCGACGATTTTCGGAGCCTGTGGTCTCTCCACGAAAGCCTATGCAGGTCCCGCGCGACTCCATGAACGACACACAACCGCAACTCCCACCATCCACCGAACCCGCATCACGACCCGCTCGTGGTAAGGTCTTCCCGTTTTGGCGATGGTTCTGGCTTTCATTCCTCGCTGTCTCTCTCGTCTACGTCTGGTACAGCTTCTACGTCCCCTCCAACCGCGTCGCCTGGGCCGCCAATTACACGTCGGCTCAACACAACGCGGCCCAATCCGGCAAGCCGATCATCCTCTACTTCACCGGCAAGTGGTGCGTTCCCTGTCGAATCATGAAGCGCCAAGTCTGGGCGGATGATCAGGTGACGGCTTCGGTCAATGCAGCGTTCATCCCGGTCACAATTGACGTGGGCGATCCTGACGCGGCCGAGGCGGTGAGTCGTTACGGTGTCGGCGCCACGCCAAACACGATCATCACGGATCCCCAAGGGAATGTCCTGATACAGAGACAGGGGGGAATGGGGAAAGCGGAATTCCTCGATATGCTCAGGACACTGAATCCATCTTCCAAAAATGACCTGTAACGTCGAGCCGTCCGCATCGTCCGACAATGATCACGTTTCCCCCCCTCTTCCCCCCACCCGTCACATCGCGCGCGGCAGCAACTCGGCGATTGGCTTGCCGGTTTGCAGGATCGGGACCGGCCGGCCGGCGAAGTTGAGCAGTTCCACGCGCGCGGCGTCGATTCCCAGATGTCGGTAAACCGTCGCGAGAAAATCCTGCACCCCCAACCGGCGCTCGATCGCCTGTTCGCCGCGGGGGTCGGTGGCACCAATCACCTGCCCCGGCGTGATGCCGCCGCCACTGAATAAGAACGACATGGCGCTCGGCCAATGGTCCCGCCCTGGCTGGATCGTACCGGTCGGGCCGCTGGCGACTCCTTCCCCCGTACTGGCAGCGTACGAGATTTTGGGAGTCCGTCCGAAATCGCCTCCAACCACGATCAACGTCTCCTGGTCAAGTCCCCGCGCGTGCACATCTTCGATCAGGGCACTGACCGCCTGATCGAAGAACGGGGCGCGGTGCTTCATCCCGTCGAAGACATGGTGATTCACCGCATGATCGTCCCAGTTCTGCACGCGGCCGCACAACGGCCCGTTCAGCGTGACGGTGACCAATTCGACACCCGCCTCGACCAGCCGGCGGGCGAGCAGGCACTGCTGCCCCCAGGAATTCCTGCCGTATTGATCACGAGTCGCCGGGGTTTCTTTGGAAAGATCAAATGCCTGCCGGGCCGCTGTGCCCGTCAGCATGTTCCACGCCTGCGTCTCAAACCGATCCATCGCCTCCATATTCTTGCCAGCGTCGGTTTCGCGTCGCAGGCGGTCGAGTCCGGTACGCAGCCCGATGCGTTGCGCGAGCCGCGCCGACTGTTGCTCGTCTTTCAGACCGATGTTCGGGACTTCAAACGTCGGCGAATTGGGATCGCCGTGAACGGGAAACGGTTCGTGGGCCGGACCGAGATACGCCGAGCCAAGGTAGGGGATCGGATTCACTCCGATGTAATTCGGAAGGTCGCGTTCGGGACTGGACCGCAGGAAGTTGACAATCGACATCAAGTCGGGATTGTCGGGTTTGAGCCGACGCCCCTGAAAGGGATGTCCCGTGAAAATCTGCTGGGGGCCGTCATCGTGGCAGAATCCGGTGTGCACCATCGACCGCATCACGGTGAACTTGTCCGCAATCGCCGCCTGCCGAGGCAGCAGCTCGCAGAACTGCAGCCCGGGCACTTTCGTGTCGATTGGGTCGAATGGACCGCGATACTCCAGGGGAGCATCGGGTTTGGGGTCGTACGTTTCGAGATGGCTGGCCCCGCCATGCAGCCACACAACGATCAGCGACGAATGTCGCCTGGCCTGCGGGACCGCCGCTTCCGCCCGCAACCGAAACAGGTCGGGCAGATTCATCCCCACAAAACCACCCAGGCCCAGCCGCACTGCGTCGCGACGGCGCAGGAGACGCGAGGCAAACGAATCGACCGGCGGGGGCATCGCGGTTTTTCCTGAGAGAGAAGCGAGATCGAGTCATCAACACATTGTGATGCGTGAAGTCTACGGGCGGACCACCGATGGTGCAATTGCACCATCGCGCTCTAGCGCCAGGGCCGCCCATCAGCCAACTGCCTCCGTGAGTTGATTCGCATACGCTGAGTCGAATCAATACCCGGCCAGAGGACAGAGCCTGCCGTCTTGCGACCGTTGTCGCCCGTCATGCCGTTTGCCCAGGCGAGGATAGAATCGCCATTTGTCGCGATGGAATTGCGTCGCAAAAGACGCTTCGATCCGGGTAACAAACGGCCGGACACGGTATAACGTCGGGCGAGTAGAACGCGTCCGTCCCCACCGTTACCAGCCATGAACCAGTCTCCACCCCGATCTGCACTTTCCGCCCCTTCCGGACCGACCGTTGCAATCGCGGTCAGTACCCTTGTTGGCATTCTGCTCCTCAAGGCGATGGGCCGGTCGTGGTGGTGCGCCTGCGGCCAGTATTTCCTCTGTTCGGGGAATATCTGGAGCGAACACAATTCGCAGCATCTGGTCGATTTCTACAGCACCAGCCATTTGCTCCACGGGTTTCTGTTCTGGTGGTTTCTCCAGTTCGCCATCCCGATTTCATGGCAGAGATGGCGACTGCCCGCGGCCGTCCTTCTCGAAATCCTGTGGGAACTCGCCGAGAATTCGCCGTTGATCATCCACCGCTACCGCGAAGGAACGATCTCCCTGGGTTACGAGGGGGATTCCCTGGTGAATTCGCTCTCCGATATTCTGTGCGCCGGCGTCGGCTTCCTGATCGCGCGGCGATTGGGCTGGAAACGTGCGCTGACGCTCTTCATCACCGTCGAAGTGGTCGTCCTCCTGTTGATCCGCGACAACCTGACACTCAATGTCCTGATGCTGCTTTTGCCTTTGCCGGGCATCAAAGCATGGCAGATGGAAGGGATGCCGCAGTAAGGCGGCTCATCCAGGTCAAGCGTTCCCGTGTGAGCCAGTCGACTACGTAACCATGGATTGGTGAATCAGATCCTCGCTCTGTCAGACAAGATTTAGTCAATCCGGACGCGTGTTTGCCACAGCCGGTTGTGGTTGGCTTCGCGGGAACCACAACCGGAGCGACGCCGCGGAGCGTCGTCGCTACTAAACCGACAGCGCTCAAGGCGGATGGGGCCGTCGCCAACACCTGCCGCGAACCGGCTTTCCTCAGACCCAAGTCGATCAGATCTCCGCTCGGGTACTGCGGTTGACGCGGTTGGTGCAGCCGATTTCCGTGGACGTTGCTTCATGGAACTCTGTCAACGACAGGGCACACCCCCGGCAGTACAATCCCCGGTCCCTCCTCCTTCCCCGCCCCCCGTGTCGTGCTGCCACGGACAGGCGATTCGCGTCCCTGAATCCATGACCGACGTTGCCGTCCCGAATCCTCCGTCCGGCGTGGACGAGACACCCGCTCACATGCCCCAGCTCGACGCACTGCGGGCGTTCGCCGTGGCTTCCGTCGCTTACATGCATTGGATGCCGAAGCAGTATCAATACGGGTTGCCGTTCGGCTCGGCCGGTGTGCAATTATTCTTCGTCCTCAGCGGCTTTCTGATCACCTCGATTCTCGTTCAATGTCGCCAGGCGACGGATCGCTCGTTCGCACTGCGGAACTTTTACGCCCGGCGGTTCCTGCGGATCTTTCCGCTGTACTATTCGGTCGTCGCGGTCGCCTGGATTCTCGATCTGGGCCAGATGCGATCGACGGTGCTGTGGCATCTGTGCTACCTGTCGAACATCCACTTTTTTCTGGATCAAAGCTGGGGCCGCAGCCTGTCGCATTTCTGGTCGCTGTCGGTGGAAGAGCAGTTCTATCTCTTCTGGCCGGTGGTCGTTCTCTTCTGCCGAGGTAAAGACCTGGTGTTCTGGTGCCTGGCCCTGTGTGGCGTGGGGTTGTTGTCGAACCTGTGTCTGCCGTGGCTGTTTCCCGGGACCAAGCTGCTCAATGTGCTGCCGAACTCCAATTTTTTCGCGCTCGGCCTGGGGGGGTTGCTCGCGATGCGCCCCGCGTCGCCGACGCTGCTGCGCCGGCTGCTGGCGTGGTCTGCGGTCGCGCTGCCGATCTTTGTGATCGTGGCGGCCGCGATGGTCGCGGGCGTTCGATTTCGCGGAATCGGTCAGTTGAGATCGCTGTCGATGATCGTGGGGTTCTTCTGGCTGATTGGTCGCGCGTCGGTCGGCTTCAATGGGTGGGCGGGAAGAGTGTTGACGTTGCCGATTCTGGTTTTTCTGGGCCGAATCAGCTACGGGATCTACATTCTGCACAACTTCTCGGACTGGCCGGTCAACCTGTTTTGTCAGCGGGTTTTCGGAACAACCGATTTGACGCTGTTCCAGCGGATTCCACTCAAGACAATCGCCACGCTGATGGGGGCGAGTGTCTCGTGGTTCTGCCTCGAGCGACCATTGAGCCGACTCAAGAGTCGAATTCCGTATCGGCGCAACACTACGGTCGGCACGCAGTCACCAGAGACAGAGCCACCAACGATACCGCCGACCGCTTCCTTCGCGCAACTTCAGGGTCGACCGACGTGAAGACGCTCAATCCGATACGACGCCGGCCCGAGCGTTTCTAAGAAGTCGCTTGCGTTCGTTTCGTGACGCCCGCTTCCATTCGGGTGTCTGCCGCAGTTCTTCCTCGGTCCTGTGAATCGGTGGGGAACCGTCGACCGCTGGTGGCGGGGCAGTCGATTCTACGACCGGAGATGCTCGTGATTCTCGTTCCCGCTGCGTTTTGGCTTCCGACCAAGTGACTGGCTCGCGCTGCGGATTCTTCTGGGGGGGCGTTTCGCGTTGTGGAATCGCAGGCGGATTCCGACCAAGTGTCCGGTGTGAGGACGGTGGCAACGGGGAGGGACCAATTCCGGTCGCCGCCACCGGGGGAGTCGCGAACAACGTGGACACGTCAGGCATTGCGGGCAATTCCGTCGCTGCGGGGACAACGGCAGCGGGCTTTGGAATCGACGGCACAGAACGGGGATCCTGCCAGTCGGCAATCTCCCACTGGATTCCATTCTCGGCCACAGAGAATGCCAGCGAGGGGGGACGCTGGCACAATTTATGGCAAATGAGATCGAAGCGATCGGGATGGGAGGGGTTCTGATCAATATGCCAGAGCGCGCCGTCCGACTCGACCAGCATGGAGCTCCCGAACGCCTTCGCCAGTGTGACTTTCCCGGCCGACAATCGCGCCGGCAGAACCGTGAGCGGTGTCACCAGCAAGATCGCCATGTGGTGTTCGACCGCCAGACGGTTGAGCTGATCGAGCAGCGTGCGCAACTCCGACTCACGCCATTTCACAACCTGCCGGGGAAGGGCCTCGATCACCAGGAGCGCGACCGGATCGTGTTCGGGGGGACGTCGGGTTGTCCCGAAAGCGGGGGGCCGGTTCCCCGCGACCAACCACTGGCGCAACAACGGGAAATCCGCTGGCAGGTTGAACGGTCGCTCATACGGATTCCCATCCGGGCCGGCGGGTTCGATGACTCCACTGGTCAGGTGCAACGGATCGAGCCGACCGCCAGCCAGCGCGACCAGCCGACCAAAGTCGCGCTGCGGATCGCCTCCACCGGTCACGACGGCGACCTTTTGTTGGAATTGCTTGTGATACAGTTCGGTCGGCGGGCCAAGGCCCGGAAACATGGTGCCCGCAGTGACCCGGGCAACAAGGTCGGCGACCAGCCCCGAGAAATCACTTCCCGAGGGGGTTCCCAATACCGTGACTCTTCCTCGCGGAAGCCACCGTTGCCAGATCCAGTCGGGATCCAGGAGCGACTCTTCGTCAATGCTCCAGTCCCGGACCTGGACCTGCTCAACCGTCACCTGTCTCGACTCGGAAGCCGGCAATCGCCGTTTCCCCCGACCGGTTCCCCCCGAGTCAGTTGTGTGAATCACCCGTGAATTCATAGGACACCGCGTTCGAATTCTCTTGGAGCTGCGTCGATGAAGTACTCATACGTTTCAGTATACGTGTGTATTTACTGGAATCAAGTGTATTGTGAACATTTTTTCATTTCTTTTTTTGGGGTTGAGGCAGGATTCAGCGATTCAAGTCGGCGACGAGGCAAAGCCGTGCGTTGGTGGTCCATTTCGCGACGGACCGCTCGCTTGGGGGTTGCGCCAGCCCCGAGTGCGTCGAGTGACGTAGTTCGCACAGCGGGCCGCGCACTCGGAACGTAGGCGTCTTTCTCCGAAAGACTGCCTCCGATGTGCCTCCGCCGGCTATCGACGCACTGGGGGCCGCGCCAGGACTCACTACGAAGCCCCCGCAAGTGATTTCGACTCGCGGTGCCCTGCCCCGCTGGCCTCGTACGGCATCGGATTCATTTCGCGATGGACGGCTCGCATGGGGGATTTCGCCAGCCCCGAGTGCGTCGAGTGAAGTAGTTCGCACATTGGGCCGCGCACTCGGAGAGTGCGGGCTACATTTCCTGTTACGGCGCGGCGCAGAACCGGTAATAGATCTCGCTT
>CAMATH010000211.1 GCA_945860955.1 Planctomicrobium piriforme | reverse complement strand
GAGCCGCTTCGTGGAGACGATCTTGACGGTCGTCGAAACCTGTCATCGGCAATCTCGCAACAGTTTCGAATACCTCACCGCCGCCATCCAGGCCCATTTCGCCGGCCAACCGACTCCCTCACTCCTTTCCAGGGTGTGAACGGTTACGTCGCCGACCGAGCCGATGCCGCCCGGCCCGTGACGCACATCAGCGAGGCGACGACCGACGTCGAGAGGCTCGAAACATCAGGCTGTGATGCGCAACTCGACCGCAAGTCGGCGCAAGCGGAGTCGATTGTGTTGGCCGACGCCGGGGCCAACCTTGTCGCTCACAATCTGGCAGTCGCCGCCACGGCTCAAGCCCGCGGCAAGAAGCCGAACATCTTGATCATCTGGGGCGACGATATTGGCTGGAACAACCCCAGCGCCTACAACCGGGGGATGATGGGCTACAGCACACCGAATATCGATCGGGTGGCCAAGGAAGGGGGGTTGTTCACGGATTGGTACGGACAGCAGTCGTGCACGGCGGGACGGGCGTGTTTCATCACCGGCCAGAGTCCATTCCGGACCGGGTTGCTCAAAGTCGGCCTCCCCGGCGCAAAGGAAGGAATCTCCGAGAAGGATCCGACAATCCCGGAATTGTTGAAGAATCACGGGTACATGACAGCGCAGTATGGCAAGAACCACTTGGGTGACCGCGACGAGCATTTGCCTACGAATCATGGCTTCGACGAGTTCCTCGGCAACCTCTACCACCTGAACGCCGAACAGGAGCCCGAGCACCCGGATTACTTCAACGATCCCGAGCTGAAGAAGTTGTTCGGTCCCCGAGGAGTCATCAAGTCGTTCGCCGGAGGGAAGATCACGGACACCGGTCCGTTGACGATCGAGCGGATGAAGACTGTCGATGAGGAGGTCACCAAAGGTGCCTTGGACTTCGTGGATCGAGCGGTGAAGGCCGAAAAGCCGTTCTTCCTCTGGTGGAACTCCACCCGCATGCACATCTGGACCCACTTAAAGAAGGAGTCCGAGGGAAAGACGGGGCTGGGCGTTTATCCGGACGGCATCGTCGAACATGATGGGCACGTCGGACAGTTGCTTGACGCGCTCGACAAGTTGGGGATCGCGGACAACACGATCGTCATGTACTCGACCGACAACGGTGCCGAGTGTTTTTCGTGGCCGGACGGCGGAAGCACTCCGTTCCGCAATGAAAAGAACTCGAACTGGGAAGGCGGCTACCGGGTTCCGTGTATGATCCGCTGGCCTGGCGTCATCAAGCCGGGAACGGTTTTCAACGGGATTTGTTCGCACGAAGACATGCTCCAGACATTGCTGGCGGCGGCGGGCGATCCGGATATCAAAGAAAAGCTGCTCAAGGGCCACAAGGCAAATGGCAGAGAATTCAAAGTGCATCTCGACGGCTACAACCTGATCCCGTACCTGCGCGGCGAAGTCAAAGAGTCTCCACGGCGCGAATTCTTCTACTGGACCGACGACGGCAGCCTGGCCAATCTGCGATACGACCGCTGGAAAGTCGTGTTCATGGAACAGCGCGCCCACGGGCTTGACGTCTGGCAGGATCCCCTGGTGACTCTGCGCTTTCCGAAACTGTTCTGTCTTCGCACCGACCCGTTTGAGCGGGCCGATCACGAGGCGGGGGACTACGGCCGATGGCGGGTGGACCATGCGTTCTTGTTGTTGCCAGCGGTCGGCTTCGTCAGCAAACACTTGTCGACCTTCGCCGAATTCCCACCGCGTCAAAAGCCGGGTAGTTTCAATCTGGACCAGGTCCTTCAGAAACTCCAGGAGGGCGGAGGCGGGAACCGATAGTTGCGTTTGATCGCTCCGACGTACCGCCGTGAAAATCGCGGCGTTACGTCGGCCGGGAGTCAAACGACCAGACCAATTCCAACAACTCGTTACGTTCAGGTCGGCGATCCGCTGCCGGGGCGGGAAGCACGTGCAACGCCTTCCGGCCTGACTGTTCGGCGGCGATCAGCGTGCTGACGCTGCCGCCGAACAGGTCGAGTACATTCTCACCCGAACGCAACGAGTACGGTATCGCTCGGATCGCCGGTTTCTCGGTGACTTGCACCGGGAGCGGGCCACCCACCAGCTTTTCTTTCAAACCCGTGGCTCATTGCAGTGGGTGGAACGGATCAGTTCTGGGGATCATCAGTCAGGTTCGCGGCACTCAGCCGCCGCAATCGCAAGTTCAGGAATTTCAAGGGTGGCCCCGGCCGTTCATCGTTACCGGGCATCGGCCGACTCCGGAATCTCTTCGCTACGCCTCATCAGAATTCTCTTCGACGCGGCGTTGGGCCAGGGCAGTTCCACCGACCCCGCCTCGTCGGCGAGGAGCGTGCTGATCCGCTCTCGCCAGACGTTCGCCTGAATCGCGTCGTGTTGAGCCGACGAGCAAATCGCCAGCAGTGCCGCCGCCGTCACCGAGACCGTGGGACTCTCGGCGACCGGCGTGAGTGTTTCGACCGATCCCGCGGCGTAGCCGCAGGCCAGCCGCATCGCTCCCAGCGACAGCCGGGCTCGGGGATTATCAGGCGAGCGCCGAGCCACATTCTCGGCCAGTTCGAGATATTTTTCGGTGCGCTGCCGCGCCGGCCCAAGAGCGGCAAGCCAAGTCACTTTCATCGCCACTTCGTCGGGCATGTGGCTGGTCCAACGCTCGCCGTACGCGCCGATCATCGGTTCCACCGCCGCCGACAATTCTCGTTGGTAGTTCGCTTGGTCCCCCGCCAGTAGATGAACAAGGGCCGCGTTCATGGTGGGTTCGAAGGGATTCGACCAGAGCGGTTTGGCCCGCTCGAGGTCTGCGATCGCCTCGTCGTATCGCCCCAACAGAGCCCGCGCGCCGGCGCGACTGTCGAGGAGTGTGGGATCATCTTCGGTGGGGCCGAGTGCCCGTGAATAGGCGGCGATTGCGTCTTCGAACCGACCCAGCCCCGTCAGACAATCTCCGCGTCGATGGTGCAGCCAAGGGTGTTTGTCGGCGGGGCTTTCCACAAGCAGCGCGTCGAAGTCGGCCAATCCCGGTCCCCAATGATTGAGGTTCCAATGCAGTTCGGCCCGCCGGCGCAACAGGTCGACGTTCGCCGGCGAATTCTTCAGCAATCGATCCAACCCACGAATGGCTCCCCGTTTCGCCCACTCGGGCTGTTCCGTCAGATCTTCGTCGAACCCAGTTTCCACGGCCTGCGCGACGTCGGCGACAGCCTCGTCGATTCGTCCCAATCCCGCCCGGGCCTGACCGCGCGCGTACCACCACCCGGCTGCTGCCGTCCCGTTCGCCGCCAGGGCCGACGACAGTGACGTTTCTGCTTCCACGAACCGACCCAGTTCCCGTTGGGCCTGACCCAGTCGGTATGGGATCGCCGGATCGCGTCGATCGGCAGCGACAAGCCGCTCAAGATGCCAGGCGGTCGCGTACCAGTATCCCTGCGTTTGCGCCGGGGGATGATGACGATCGGTGTGCAGCGCCTGCTCGTACAGCCGGGCCGACTGTTCGTGCCAGCGAATCGGTTCGCGGGAGTCCTTCGATCGAGCGCCTTCGGACTGCGCCTGGCACTTCTTCCACGCGGCGACGGTGTCGGCGGCGGACCGCGGCGAATATCCCCCCCGGGCGTCGATGAAATGTCCAGCGGCGGACTGGATTTCCGCCGCGACAGTCTCCATCGGGCGTGAATCGGGCGACAGATCCCAGACCGCCAAGTTGCTGCCGAAGAGCGACAGCAGGTGATCTCCCTGCGCGTCGACGACCGCCAGGTTCTTGTTCCAGCTCGACGAATCGTCGCGCCGCAATGCGACGGGAAGCGAAACCGGTTCCGCCGTCGCGGCGTCCCAGACCTGGCATTTTGACTCGCGAAGCGTCACTAGAAACCGGTCGTCAATGCCGAACCAGGCCTGCTCAACATCCTCCCAGGCCGAGGCGACTACTTCCCCGGTCTGCGCGTTCCAGACTTTCGCCAGATGATCCTGCGTGACGACGACGACGCGGGATCCGTCACGGTTGAATCGCGCTCCGACCGCTCGCGCCGGCAGCTCGGCGAGATCGATTCGTGCACCGCCAGCGGTTCCGAAGACCCTCACGGCACCATCGTCGCCTGCCAGCAGATGGAAACGGCCGTCATTGGAAAGCGCGAACAGCACATGCGAATCGAGTTCCTGGGTGCGTTCCAGTCGCGGCGGCTGCTCCAACGACCAGAACTCCAGCCGCGCGTGCCGCTTGTCGAACGAGGGGGCGTATCCTTTTTCATGGGGCGCGACCCCGCTGCGGTACGCGATGAGCTGGTTGGATGGACTCAAAGCGACGGCGGCGACGGGCGATTCCGAGTCGCCGACCTCTAATTGCGTTATGCCACTCGTGGAGTCGATGACCAGCGCCGCCCCCGACTCGGTCACGAGCGCGGCTCGGTGATCGTCGGCACCAAATACGATCTCTTGAACCCGCGATGCCAAGTCGACCTGGGGCCCCAACGGCTTTCCCTCGCGCCAGTCCCAGACTCGAAACCGCCCGGTTCGATCGAGGTTGTTCCGATACGCCGTCGCATCGGAAAGTCCGCCGCCGATCGCCAGCAGATTTCCGGAAGGGGACAGCGCCAGGGCGGAATGCGGAGCATTCGCGTTTCCGTCGAGAATCCTGAGTTCCGGCCGGCTCGCCGACACGTCCCACACACGGGCGACGTCTCCCGGCGTCACGGTCAGAAGCTGCCGCCCGTTGGGTGAGAATTGAACCACGTCGTCCCCGCGCCGGCCAGACGAGTCGATCACCCGAACCTCCCGGCTGGGAAGGTCGATCAGCCGCATCTGTGTCGAACCGTCAACCGCCAGTTGCTGACCATCGGGACTCCACAGCAGGCTGCCGCCCGGCTGGCTGAAACGGATGGTCGCCTGAGAGACGTCCCAAGGATCGACGACGATGACTTCCGACTGGTCGCCGGCGAATCGGTCGAGTGCCAACCGCGATTCGTCGGGCGAGAACACAAATCGTCGGCAACGATCGCGCACACTGGAATGGAGTGGTGTTTCGATTCCCGTCCGCAGATTCCAGGCGAAGAGGCCCTGGTTCTGGAGGTGCGCGATCACAATCGGCCGCGATTGGGGAAAATAGACCGAATCGACATCAACCTCGGTGGGAAACGGCGGAAACAGGGGCATACCGGTTTCGACCTCCCAGAGTTGCAGAAAACTGGGGCCCGAACCTCGGCCGCCGGTAGGATCGTACTCCCAAGTGGCAAATGCCCGGCCGTCGCGACTGACGTGGCTGCCAGACGTCCACACCTCTACCTTTTCGACGGGTTTCCCCACAATCGCGCCGGAAACAACGTCGACGACGATGATCGTGCATTCGGCCTCGTAATAGCCGCAGCAGACCAAGACTCGGCGCCGATCGGGGGTCGCTTCGAGCCACATGCCATACGACATCGGCAACGGTGTTGTTCGGCGGTTTCCGGTCTGGCAGTCAAGAAAGACCAGAGAGTCCTGGCCAACGACGGCAAGTGTGCGACCATCGTCAACAAACTCGGCGCACCCGGCGAGCAGTCCGCGAACCCGCACGGGAGCGAACCGCAATCGGCCAGTCTGCGAGTCGAGCAGTGCGACCTCGCGCTGTGAGGCGGGATCGTCACGGTCGCGTTGACGCAAAACCGCGACATGACGGCCGTCGGGACTGTACTGGACCAGATTGACCTGTAGCGGGCTCTCCAGCGGCTCGCCGGTCGCGATCCCGGAATCGGCGTCGACAAGTTGAAGTTGGGTCGAGCCCCAGGTCGCCACCTGCCCGCCATCGGGAGAATACCGCGCGCCCACCAACGGAAATTCCCCCCCGAAGACCATGTCCAGTCGCGGGATCTGCAGCGAGATCGTCCCGATTCTTCGACGGTTCATCTCCTCGCGTACTGGATTCCCTTCCGATTGTGCGAGGCCGCGGGCGTACCACGACAGCGCCCTGCGGGGGGCGTCGAGCTCGACGGCGAAGTGTCCATTGGCAGTCGTCAAGCGCACAAGTTCATCACGGTATTGCATGGTGCTTTCCTCGGCGCGATGTTGTTCCCACACGGCAATTCGCCACTGCGAAACGACACCGGCCATCCCCAGAATCATTGTCAGGGCGAGCAGGCCGGTGAGTGCGGCGGGGAGTGGATTCCGCTGGCACCAGCGCCACTGTTGTTCCAGGCGACTGACCGGTCGGGCAGCGATCGGCCCTCCCTCGGAGTATCGGTGCAGATCGTCGGCGAGCGCCTTGGCGGTGTCGTACCGGCGGGCCGGGTCCTTTTCGAGACACTTCAGGCAAATCGTTTCGAGATCGCGCGGAATCAGCGCGTTGAGCCCGCGCGGCGATGGTGCCGTGTCGTCGAGAACCTGGTTTAGCACCATGCGGGTTGTGCCGCGGAATGGCTTTTCTCCGGTCATCATCTCGAACAGCACAACCCCCAGAGAATAGACGTCGCTGCGGGCGTCGGCGGCATGGGCATCGCCGCGCGCCTGTTCGGGAGACATATACGCGGGCGTTCCCAGAATCTGCCCGTCGAGCGTCATTGTGATCTCAGCGGCGTCGCGTTTGGCGAGACCGAAATCCGTGATATGAGTCGCTCCCGACCGGTCGAGCAGTATGTTCGAGGGCTTGATGTCGCGGTGGATGATGCCGGCCTGATGCGCGTGATGCACGGCTCCGGCAATCTGTTCACACAATCCCGCCGCTTCGTTCGGCGGCAGACGCCGGGCGCTGAACACATCTGCGAGAGTTGCGCCGTCGATCAGGTCGCTGACGATGTAGAGCAAGTCCCCCTCGCGCCCGACTTCGTGCACCGAGACGATATGGGGATGACGCAGTTGCGCCGCCGAGCGGGCCTCGCGCAGGAACTTCTCGGCTTCCGCGGCCGACACGGCACCGCGTCGCGGGATCTTAATCGCAACAAACCGATCGAGTTCCGGATCGCGGGCTTTCCAGACGGTTCCGAAAGCGCCCTGCCCCAGTTCGGCGACGATTTCAAATCTCCCGATGGTCCGGGGGCGACCCGGCACGAGAGTTTCATCGGGATCGTCCGCCAGACTGAAATGCGTGTCGCACGAAGGACAGGTGATCTCCTGGAGCGCGGTTCCGTCAACGATCTCGAACGGACTCTGACAATGCGGACAGCGAATCTTGAGCGCGCTCTGGGTTGCCTCGGCCCAGCCGATTTTCAGCAGGCACGCGGCGCACAGTCCGCCAGGGGCTTCCTGCGTGACCAGGACGCCGCACGATCGACAACAGGCGGAAGGGTGACTCATGGAATTGGTCCGGGGAAACAGGGCTATTCCATATTACGGGGGATTTCACACTGTGTGACATGGAAAAAATCGACTCGTGGCGGACTTTCTGGTGGATCGCCCGCGAACTCAGTGGGCGGCTTGCACCGCGGCGAACAATTCGCGCAGCTCGGCGTCGATGTTTTCGGGTACCGGTTCGGCCAGCGTCTGGGCAATTTCATCGCGGAGCGTGCTTTTGTAACGTTTCCGAAACCGGCTCGCCGCCTGGCGGGCGGCTGCTTCGCTGACATTCAGTTTGCGCGCGAGAGAGTCATGGCCTTCCCCGGGGGGCGGACCGGACAGGTAGGGAAGCAGCAGGTCGAACTCGCGCAGGCGGTCCGCGGCCTGGAACTCTTCACGCATCCGATCGAGCGTCTGTGCGAGCAGAGACTGGGCCCATTGCCTGTGGAATGCCGACTCAGGGGATTCCGTGCCCGGCGGATCAAAACCGGGTTGCGAGTCATACAGGCTGAAATCGAATGAGAATACGCGAACCCCGCCGCCGCGCCGTACCGCCCGACGTCTTTCGGCCTCGTCGCTGAGGAAGTTGCGGACCGAAATGAACAGAAAGGCTCGAAACTTGCCCCGGCTCGGGTCGGCGCGGGCGAACGCGCCCCGCTCGATAAAACGGGCAAAGAATTCCTGCGTCAGGTCTTGGGGGTCATCGGCGGATTTCACCCGACCCCGGATAAAAGCGTAAACGGCGGGCCAATATCGCCGACACAGCGCCGCCAAGGCCTCTGCCCCGGCCGCCCCCGTCTCGCCGGCGGCGACGATCAGGCTCCACTGAGTGGACGACGTGTTCTGCGAACCGGGGTCGGTGTTCATTATCGGTCCCGGCATGGTGAATCCGGCGCGGGCATCCTTCGATCGGTTTTTCGACGCTGAGCATAGTCTACCGATGAAGATTCGGAAACGCGCAGGGATGGACCGTGAACTGAGTCGCGACGACGCACCGCGGCGTAGCTTAGGTTGTCGATCCGCAATGGGAAACCGCACAACTTGTTTTGCGTTGCGCAGGGACGATGGGTTCCCGGTGGAAACAAAAAAGGGGACAGGTCTGAATGGGATGAAACACGCCACCCCGTGGACAGACTCGTTTTCGCCGCGGCATGATTGTGGCCCAGACGACCAACCCCAGCCTGGAAAGTCAATCCATGAGACTTGGCCCCTTTTTCTTCTCAAAGTCACGGATTGCATCTTCCGCGGTTATCGGTGATTATCTCGCTTGCTTAGGTCGTTCTTGTCGACCGACCTGCCGGTCTAGTGCCACGTGCGGCTCACTCACAAGTTCGACTTATGAGGTTGGGCGCGTACCAGCCTTGTGATAGAAGTCCGCATTTCAATGCTTCCACCACTCCTGTCCCCAATCCCCAATTCATAATCCACCCCAACTTCTCTCATGAACACATTCTCTGGACAAATGACTGCAAAATGTCATGACCCGATTGATATTGGCAATGTGCGCATCAAGAACCGCATTGCCCGCTCGAGCCTGGCGGGCATTACAGATGGAGAGTTTGGCGAGGTACTGGAGCCGCGCATCGGTTTCGAGGAGACTTTTGCCCAGGGTGGGGTGGGGCTCATCATCTCATCGCATGTGCCGATTCGCGCGGACGGGCGTGTACTCCCGAACTACGCCATGATCGATCATGACGATCGCATTGACGAATGGAAACGACTGGTCAAGGCTGTGCATGCCCACGACACCAAATACTTTCTCCAGCTATCGCACTCGGGCCGGCAACAGGATCTCGGTGGAATTCAAAACATCAATTACGGCCAAGGCAATCTGGATATGCGGCCGCCATCGCCGGGGTCGGTTGCCGACCCATTTCATGGCCTGACCGGCAGGATGCTGAATGTCAATGGCATGAAGCAGATGGTGCAGGACTTCATCGCCGCGGCGCGGCGTGCTGCCGCCGCAGGTGTGGACGGCCTCGAGCTGCATTCTTCCAATGGCTACTTTTTCACACAGGTGATCAGCAGGTAACTGCTCAATAACCCCGCGGTCGGCGCGCGGTCCGGCGGCGCTCGTCGCAGGCGTCGATTGAGTGCGCGAGTTTACGGAGGTGGAGAAGTTGCCTCAGGCCGCTGCCATTATCCGGTCTCGGGTGCGGGGGTCGCAGTCG
>CAMATH010000210.1 GCA_945860955.1 Planctomicrobium piriforme | reverse complement strand
ACGGACAATCGGAACCACGAAAGGCACGAAACACACGAAAGGCATACACAAAAATCGACCGTGAGCTTGAATACCAAAATCGGCGGCGTTTCCGGTGGCAGCGTCAGTTGACACTCGCACGGTGTCGGTTTCGCGCTATATCTCGGTCTCGCGTCCCAATCGTTGACGAACTCGGCTTTGGAGACGGGGAATGCCCTTTGTTTGCGGTCGGTGTCGGTTGGGCGTTGACGGACCGGTCGCTGATGGACCGGTCGCTGACGCTCGCGGCTCGGTGGGCTTTCGTCGATAAACAACTCTACAGAATCTCGTCAATCACCCGCCCGCGACTGATCGGCAGCGGCCTGCCCTCGGTGTCGTGCAGTTCCGTATCCGGCGCGTATCCCAGGCAGTGGAACATTGTCGCCCACAGGTCGCGCGGTTCGACCCGGCCCGCCACCGGCAGGGCGGCGTGTCCGTCGGACTTGCCGTGGACCACTCCCCCTTGAATCCCCCCGCCAGCCAGCGCGACCGAGAAGCAGGACCCCCAATGGTCGCGTCCCGCCTGCGGATTGAATCGCGGCGTGTGGCCGAACTCGCCCACCCACAGCACCAGCGTTTCATCGAGCAATCCCCGCTCGAACAGGTCGGTGAGCAATGCCGAGTACGCCTGATCCATCCACGGCATCAGAAAACGCTTGAGCAGGTCGTTGTGGTTGTTGTGCGTATCCCAACTGCCGGCGTTCGGTTCGCCATCCACCTGCACCCAGTTGATGTGGACCAGCGACACGCCCGCTTCGACCAGTCGCCGGGCGAGCAGCACGCTTTGCGCCCAACGCGTCCTCCCGTACCGATCGCGTGTCGCGGGACTCTCCTGCGAAAGATCGAACGCCTGCCGGGCTTTGCTGCCGCTGAGCAGATCGAGCGCCTGCTGCGTCTGTCGATTGAAACCGGCGACCGCTGGTGACTCGCTGACCCGATCCAGGTGCTGGTTGACCTGCTGCAGCAGCGACAGCCGATCGGAGAAACGGACGTCGGTCAGCTCCGGCGGAAGCGCCAGATCGGGGACTTTGAATGTTGGTTGAGACGGATCGCACGTCAATAGCCAGGGATCGTACTTCGAACCGAGAACCCCGCCAATCTGGCCCGGCCAGACCACTTCCCCCACGTTGGCGATTCGCGTCGGCAGTGTGATCGCCGCCGGGAACGACTGCCCCTGCTGTTGCTTGAGATACTTTGTCACCGATCCCCAATGCGGTGACAGATTCGGCGCTTTGGAGACGGCGTTTTCCATGCTCAGGGGGACGTGCGGCACCCCCGTCATCATCTGATACCCACTCGACGAATGGGCGTTGTCGTTGGTCACCATCGCCCGCAGGACGGCGATCTTGTCGGTATGTCGCGCCGTCATCGGCATCAATTCGCCAATCGACAGGCCCGGTGTATTCGTCGAGATCGTCCCAAACCCACCCCGAATCTCGGCGGGTGCCTCTGGCTTTGGATCCCACGACTCGTGCTGCGGGGGACCGCCTCCCAGGAAGATGACGATGACCGACTTCGCTTTACCAAACGCCCGGCTGGTGGTCGATTCGGCGGCGGGAGCGGCGATCGATCGGTTCGCCAGCAGATTGGGGATCGACAGGCCCCCCAGACCCAACCCACCCACCTTCAGCCATTCCCGGCGGGAAGCGCTTGAAGCGGTCTGGTTTTCAGCTCGATCGAGGATGTTCAGCATGTCCGCAGCTCCTGAGAGTTGCCTCTCGTATTGACGACTGTTTATCGACGATAGTCCCTCGTGTGCTGAAGTGTCAATCGGGGGATGTCGATCGCTTGCGTCCGTATCGGATGCAAGTCACCATGTCGGGGCGGCGGAGCGTGGGGGAAGCGCGTCTTCCACGGTCCGGTTTCTCCTGACGTTTCTCCACGATCACCGACAGAGACATGAACGAACCTGTAGCCCCCGGAGTCTCGAATCGACGTTCATTTTTGGAACGCATGGCGCTGGGTGCCGGCGCGGCCGCGGTGCTGGCGGGTTGTGATCAACCGGCGAACGGACCGGCACCAGCCGGAGCGCCCGGTGGCGGTGGGGCCGCGGGACAGAAAAAGTTGCGGGCCGCTTTTTCGAACGCCGGCCTGCAAAGCACTTGGTGTTCCTTGGGGAAAACCACTGCCGAGCTGTGGGGCAAACTGCTGAATGTGGAGGTGGTCTGGTTCGACGGGGAGTTTGACCCGGAAAAGCAGCGTAACAAGATCGACAATATCACCGGAGACCAGTGGGATTTCTGCTGTTTTCAGGCGGTGCAGATCGATTCGCTGGCGGCTCCGGTCCGCAAGTTGAAGGAACGTAACATTCCGGTCATTTCGATGGACACAATGCTGGTCGACGCCGACAAGATGCGCGAGACCGGCGTCTGGGTCGAAGTGACTCCCGACCAGGTCTTCATGGGAGAAAGCAGCACCCGCTACATGATGGAGAAGATCGGCGGCAAGGGAAAAGTGATTCACATTGGCGGTTTGAGCGCTCATAGTGGAGCGCAAGGTCGCCGTCAGGGGTTTGATAACGTCCACAAGAAGTTTCCGAACGTCGAGGTGCTGGGGGGCGGGGTGCGGTGGTGCGACTGGAAGAAAGAAAAAGCCCGCGATTCGTTCGAGGCGATGCTCGCCCAGGAACAGACACCGATCGCCGGCGCGTTCTTCCACAGCGACGACATGGCGCTCGCCTGCCTCCCCGCGATTGAAAACACCATCCACAAAAACATGGTGGTGACGGCGGTCGATGGACAGAAGGAAGGTCTGACGGCGGTCAAAGAAGGCAAGCTGGCCGCGACGACGGTCAACCCGGTCTGCCTGATCCACCAGACGTCGCTGGTCATTGGCCAGTTCCTGGTCCGCAATGCCGAAAAGGCAGAGACTGTGCCGTTGGAGATCATCACCCCCGGCCCCTTGGTGTCGCTCGACCAGAAATCGGTTCTCGACGCGATGTTCTTCTTGGCCGACCCGTTGCATTGCATGGTGTGAGTCTCCCATCTTGAACGACGCTCAAGCTGGCCTCCCGGGGGGTGAGCCGTTGCTCCGCTGCGAGGCGATCGGCAAGCGGTTTGGCGGTGCCGTCGCGCTGCAAGGGGTCGACCTGGAACTCTTCCCGGGGGAGATTCACGGGCTGGTCGGCAGCAACGGGGCCGGCAAAAGCACGCTGATGAAGATCCTGGCGGGGGCGATTCCCGACCACGAAGGGAGCGTTCGGCTGAAAGGGGTCAAGGTCTCGCTCGCCAGTCCCGGTGCGGCGCGGAGACTGGGGATCGCGATGGTCTATCAGGAACTCTCGGGGATCGGGCAGCTTTCCGTCGCAGAGAATCTGTTCCTCGGTCGCCAGCCCCAGACCCGACTGAGAACGATTGACTGGAAAACGATGAACGACCAGTCGCGGGCCTATCTGCGCGAGATGGGTCAGGATATTGACGTCAAACAACGGCTGGATCGCTATCCACTGGTCGTGCGTCAGATTGTCGAAATTGCCCGCGGCCTGCACAGCGGCGCGCGGGTACTGATACTTGACGAGCCAACCAGTTCACTCAGTCCGCCAGAAACCCGCCGGCTCTTCGCGTTGCTCAACCAGTTGAAGTCGCGGGGACTGGCGATGGTCTTTATCAGCCACTTCATCGAAGACGTGCTGGAGATCTGTGACCGGGTGACGATTCTGAAAGATGGTCGGCGGGTCTCGACCGGCCCTTCCCGCACGCTGACGAAACACGGCGTCATTGAGTCGATGCTGGGGCATGATTTGCACGGTGCCGATTCGGCCTATGAAACCGCGATCACGCTCCCCAAGCGAACTACGACTCCTTCCGTTCTCACCGTACAAAATCTGAGTCGGGCCGGTCTCTTTGATGATGTGAGTCTGGAAGTCGCCCCGGGCGAGTGTCTTGGGCTGTACGGCTTTGTGGGAGCGGGGCACCAGGAATTGGCCCACGCGATCGCTGGCGGCTTGGCGGCCGATCAGGGTTCGATTGTGGTGGACGGGCAATCGCTTCCCCGGGGGAATGTTCCCCGCGCCGTCGAACGGGGGGTGGTGCTGGTCGCGGGGGATCGCTCGAAGACGCTGGTCCGATCGAGTGAAATCTACAAGAACTGCACCGTTTCGCATCTGCGGAAGTCAGTCGGAAACTGGCTTACCCGCGCCCGTGAGTTACAGGTAGTCCAGCCGCTCTTGGCCCGGGTGCAATGTCGCCCCCCGAATCCCGATCTGAAGGCGGGGTTTCTTTCGGGGGGTAACCAGCAAAAGGTGGTGCTGTCGAAATGGCTGCTGGGACCGGTTCGCGTGCTGGTTCTGGAAGAGCCGACCCGCGGGATGGATGTCGGTGCCAAAGACGAGGTGATGCGGCTGGTCGCAGACCTCAAGAAATCGGGGGCCGCCGTCGTGTTGGCGTCAACCGAACCGGAACTCGTTCTGGCGCATGCCGACCGCGTGGTGGTCATGCGGCGGGGGCGCATCACCGGCGAATTCTCTGACGTGGCGCTCGACAAGACCACGCTGATGAAACACGCGTAAGGAACGATTTCGCGAATGAGTACGACCGAAGTGACCGAACAACCGGGTGCGACTCCGCGCACCCCCTTTGACTGGCGCAGTCTCGCTCCTCTGGCGACGTTGATCGTCCTGGTGATCTTCTTCGGACTGGTGACCAGCAACTTCTTTTCGCTGGTGACGGTCGAAAAGGTGTTGAACCAGGGGGCGGTTCTGGCGATTGTCTCGGTCGGACTGACGTTCGTCTTGTTATGTGGCGAAATCGACCTGTCCGTCGGGACGGTCGCGCTCTGGACCGCCTGTTTGTGCGGCGTCTTGTTTGAGTCGAAATTTGCCGCCGGCCCGGGGGGAAAAGGGGCGATCGGTGCCGGCGCGGTTACGCTGTTGATTCTGTTGCCGCTCGTCACGAGTGTGGCGTTTGGTTTTTTGTCGGGCTGCCTCACGGTGGTCTCGCGGCTTCCCAGTTTCATCATTACGCTGGCGATGATGAATGTCGCGCTGGGACTGGCGCGGTACCTCACCTTGAGCGTGACCTTCGCCCTGCCGCCGCTGCTGAAGTCGGTTGGGAATGACGGGTCGGCGCTCGGTGCGGGGTTTCGGTTTCCCAACAGCGCGATCGTGGCGGCGGTGGTGATGCTCGCCGGACACTTCATCCTGAAACATACGCGGTTTGGACGCTACGTTTATATGACGGGGGGAAATCGCGAGGCGGCCCGGCTGGCCGGCGTCCGGACCGAACGGATCGTGATCGCCTGCCTGGCGATTTGCGGACTGACGGCGGGGATCGGGGGACTGGTGAATTCCGGCCGACTGGAAAAAGTGAGCCTTGACCAGAACGCCGACCTGTTGCTGAACGCGGTTGCCTGCGTGGTCCTGGGCGGAACCAGCCTGTTCGGTGGCGAAGGAAGCATGCTCCGCACGCTCCTTGGAGTCGTCACCTTCAGTGTGCTGCACTATGGCCTGAATCGCATTAGCGGCATCAACGATCTGATGCGCCCCTTCCTGCTGGGGGTCGTGCTGATGGTGGCACTGGTGATCAACGGTCTGCTCGCCCGACGGAAGTAAGTACCTGTCCAAAATCAGAGCCGTGGTTTTGCAGGCGTCATCCAAATCCTACGAAACACGACGGAAAATGAAACATCAACCTCCCCGGCGAATGTCGCGTTTCTCGCCGGGGGAAGTATAATCGCCGCCCCATGGCGCGACCCGCGCTTCGCCGTCACTTCTTCGTTCAACTCTCAGGCGTCTCCATGCAGAAAATCGGATTCGGAATTGTGGGCTGCGGCATGATCGCGCAGTTTCACGCGCGGGCCATTGGAGACCTGAAGAACGCCCGGGTGGTGGCGGCCTACACGCAACACCCCGAGAACGCGAAAAAGATTGTCGAACTCGCACCGGCCTGTCAGGTGTATACCGACTACGCGGCATTCCTCACCCACCCGGGCCTCGACATCGTCAATATCTGCACCCCCAGCGGCGCGCATCTGGAGCCGGCGGTCGAGGCCGCCCGTGCAGGGAAGCATGTGGTTGTTGAAAAACCGCTCGAGATCACTCTGTCCCGCTGCGATCGACTGATCGCCGCCTGTCGCAAGGCGGGAGTGCAGATTTGCACGATATTCCCCTCGCGGTTCAGTGCCGCGAATCGCGTTCTCAAAGACGCGATTGAAGAAGGCCGGTTCGGCAAACTGACGCTGGGCGACACGTATGTGAAATGGTGGCGGACCCAGCAGTACTACGACGGCGGCGGCTGGCGCGGCACATGGCAGCTCGACGGCGGTGGCGCGTTCATGAACCAGGCGATTCATAATGTCGATTTGTTGCAGTGGTTCATGGGTGACATCGCCGAGGTCGCCGGCTTCACCGGCACGCTCGCCCACGAACGGATCGAAGTGGAAGACACGGGGGTCGCCGCGATCAAGTTTCGCAATGGCGCTCTCGGCGTGATCGAGGCGACCACCAGCGCCCATCCCGGGTTGCTCAAGAAAACGGAGATTCATGGAACGCAGGGAACGGTGATTGTCGAGCAGGACGACGTTCTGCTCTGGCAGTTCGAACCGTCGAGCCGCAAAGACGCCATCATTCGTAAGAAATTCGCCCAACGCCAGGGGGGAGGCGGAGGTGCCGCCGACCCGAAGGCGATCTCGTATTCCGGTCACCTCGAACAACTGCGCGACTTCGTGAAGGCGGTGCAGACGGGAGGCAAGCCGCTCGTCGATGGAGAGGAAGGTCGCCGCAGCGTTGAGATCATTCTGGCGATCTACAAGGCGGCCGAATCGGGGAAGTCGATCGCGCTCCCGCTCAAGGGGGATCCGAAGTTCACCGGACACACGTCGGCGAAGTGACCGACGGTCGGCGGGCGGCATCACCCGGTGCCGCCATTCGCCCCGATGCAACCGTTCATTCCCTTCGCAATTTCCGCAGCAATTCGTGGGTGGCCCCTTCGGGGTCATCGGCCGAGCAGATCGCCGACGAGACCGCCACCCGGCGGCCACCCGCGGCGATCACCTGATCGATGTTGTCCAGGTGGATTCCTCCGATGCAATACCCGGGCAACTCGATTTCACCCGACACCTGCCGGACGTAATCCAGCCCGGCGAGCGACTGAAAATTCTTGGTTGTCGTGGAAAACACCGGACCGACGCCGATGTAGTCCGCCCCGTCGAGAACCGCCTCGCGAGCCTGTGCCAGGTCGTGGGTCGACAGTCCAACCAGCCGATCTGGGCCGACAATCCGCCGCGCCTCGGCGACCGGAAGTTCCTCTTGTCCCACATGCACGCCGTCGGCCCCGACGAGTGCCGCCAGGTCGGGGCGGTCGTTCATGATCATCAGACAACCAGCGTCCGCCGTCCATTCACGCACTCGTCGGGCGTGGGCCAGCAGCTCCCGGTCGCGCATCGTTTTTTCGCGAACCTGCACGACTCGCACGCCGGCGGCGAGCGCTCCCCGCAAGACTGGCCCCGATCCTCGCGGGCAGAGTGACTCGGTGAGGATCAGATAGAGCGGGCATTCCCCCAGCCGATCGAGCGAGGCGACCGTCGTCAGCACGGCGCGTTCCAGGGTGTACGCCGAGTATCGTACCTGACCGGCGGCCCGCGAAAACTCAATCGACTCCGCCTTGCCGTATTCCTCCAGCGCGCGACATGCCTCTTGAACCCGCTTGAAGTCGGCACGCACCACATCGGTCAAAGAGTTCCGATGGAGCTCGCGACGGGAATGAATCGTCGTTCCCACGTCGCCGCGCGTATCGCGCGACGCCAGGAGCGATGTCGACGGGATCAGTCCCAGCGCCTCGGCGAGTCGGTGACGGCACTCCTTCGTTCGCTCGGCGAGATGTCGGTCGTTGAGGGCGAACCGCACGTAATCCTCAATGACACGCAATCCCTCACGGGCGCGGTTGGCCGACGCGTCGAGGATCCGATACAGATCGGCGCGATCGGTGGCGGGGGCGGTCGCGGGATTCAACCGAACACCCGCGTCGATCGGTTCAGAGGTCGCTCCGGAATGACGTTCGCTCTGTTGACGTGTCGAGTCAACACCCAGTCCGAACTCCGTCAGCACCTCCCGGATGGGCGTGTCGACGATCGTCATCGCGAGTAACAGATGTTCGGTACCGACTTCCACATGCCGCCCGATGCTCGCGACCTGTTGTCGCGCTTCGTCCAGCACCGCCTGCAATTCCGCACCAAACGGCACCGATTCGGGCTCGGCAGACTCGGCGCCCCCCCGGAGAATCGAGATCACCTGGAGTTCGGCAAACTGCGGAACGGCCGCCGCCATGTCTTCCTGCTTCACTCCATGCGCCTTAAGAATCTCGGCACCCCGCGACTCGTCGAGCCAAATTGCCCAAAACAGGTGCGCGGGTTCCAGTTCGTGGGAGTGGGTCGTATGTCCCAGAAATTCGGCCAGCCGCAGGACGCGGCGAGCCCCCTCGGTCAGTTGCGTGTTGTGCATGGGAATTAACCCCGCGCGTTGGGGATTCGATCCCCTCGGTCGGCGCGACGAAGCGCAGACCAATCCTCAAGAAGTAAACCCCAGGGTGTCTCGATGCCAGACCGGCGTCGACTACTTCTTTTTCTTCTTTTTCTTATTGGCGGATTCTTCCGGTTCCTCGTCGGCGAACACGTCGTCGCCGATATCCGCGTCGCTCAAGTCCATCAATTCATCCGAATTGGCGACTTCACCCGTCAGTGCCGAGTCGGAGTCGGAAGCGACGAGTTCTTCGCCGGCATCATCCGACTTCTTTCCCTTTTTGTCGGCCTTCTTTTCGTCTTTTTTCTTGGGAGCCTTCGGTTTGGCCTCTCGGCCCGACAACAACGCCAGAACAGACAGCACCGGCATTGTCAGCCCGACCACCAGCAGCAACCCGGTCGTCGCCTTGAGCAGGACCGACCCGCCCCCAGCGTAGTTCATGAACGCCATCACACACAGGTAGGCGAGAAACGCCCCCGGAATCGCCCCGATCAACGAGGTGGCGAAGAGACTGGTTTTGCTCACGGCGAATCGCCTTGGTCGTTGGAACGAACCTACTGGTTGTCGCGATAGGCATCCCAGCCAAGGTACAGCACGATCCCTGCCGCTAGAAGGTACAAGATGTCCATCACGAGGAACTCCCCGCCGAAGGGTATCTTGAGAACCATGTCGAGAATCGCAGCGACGGCGACCAGACCGGCCACCGCCATCGATCCGAAAATCATGTTCTTCGACATCGCCATTCGCAAACTTCAGGCAAACCGAGGGAGAAAACCGGCGGACACCATTGTCTCGTGGTTCAGACAGCTCACCTCAGTATAGTGGCCACTGCGGGGAGGAAGGAAGTGGAACCGGCGTGAAAAGCGCCTCCGGCCCGCTCACCTGCGACAATCGAGCCGGTTCTTTGGGCGGTGCGAGTCAAGCCGACGAAGACAGGGCCGGTCGCCAACCCCCTTGGCGAACGGTGGGCGTCAGCCCAATGCCACTTACTTTGGCACCGACGACGGAGGCTCGCTGTCGTTTCTTTTGCGGAGAGCTTTCATGAATTTCGTGGATTTCTGTCGTCGGGTGTGCGCCTTTCGCGGGTAGTCGCGCGGCTGTTTCCGCTGGGGATGTTTTTTC
>CAMATH010000209.1 GCA_945860955.1 Planctomicrobium piriforme | reverse complement strand
CGCACGT
Source organism: Planctomicrobium piriforme (assembly GCA_945860955.1). GTDB lineage: Bacteria > Planctomycetota > Planctomycetia > Planctomycetales > Planctomycetaceae > UBA10511. The sequence continues at coordinate 9,600 of CAMATH010000209.1, read as the reverse complement.
AGTAAGCGGTCGCCGATTACCGCTTACTACGTGCGCGGCTCTGGGCCGATCGTTTTGCGGCGCGTGGTGCAAAGCCGCCGCCTGTCGGCTTCGGGCGCGACGCCGCAGGAGCGTCGTCGCGACATGTACCACCACCGCCGGGCTTTGCCTCTTCGCCGCTTCGATTCGCCAATCCCCGTTGCAGTCCTCCCCAAAAAATGAAAAAACGTTCACTTCACACTTGAATTCTAAAAAATACAAAAGTATACTGAAACGCATGAGTACTTTTTTGACGCAGCTTCCAGGGGATCCGAACACGGTGTCCTATGAATTCAAGGGTGATTCACACATCTGACCCAGGGGGAACCGGTCGGGGGAAACGACGCCCGCCGGCTCCCGAGTCGACACAGGAGACGGTTGAACAGATCCAGGTCCGGGACTGGAGCATCGACGAAGAGTCGCTGCTGGAACCTGACTGGATCTGGCAGCGATGGCTTCCCCGGGGGAGAGTCACCGTGCTGGGAACCCCTTCGGGGAGTGATTTCTCGGGGCTGGTCGCCGACCTGGTCGCCCGGGTCACTGCGGGGACCACATTTCCGGGTCTTGGCCCGCCGACCGGACTGTACTGCAAGCAATTCTGTGAAAAGGTCGCCGTCGTGACCGGCGGAGGCGATCCGCGGCGCGACTTTGGTCGGCTGGTCGCGCTGGCTGGCGGTCGGCTCGACCAGTTGCACCTGACCAGTGGCGTTGTCGAACCCGCCGGGCCGGATGGGAATCCGTGTGAGCGGCCTTTCAACCTGCCGACTGATTTCCCTTTGTTGCGCCAGTGGTTGACTGCGGGGAACCTGCCCCCCACTTTTGGGTCGATCCGCCGTCCCCCGGAACACGAACCGGTCGCGCTTCTGGTGATCGAGGCCCTGCCCCGGCAGGTCTCGAAATGGCGCGAGTCGGAGTTGCGCAAGCTGCTCGATCAACTCAACCGACTGGCGTTCGAACGCCACATGGCGATCCTGCTGGTGACACCGCTCACGGTTCTGCCGGCGCGATTGTCGGCCGGGAAGGTCACACTGGCGAAAGCGTTCGGCAGCTCCATGCTGGTCGAGTCGGTCGGCGCGCTTTGGCATATTGACCAGAACCCTTCCCATCCCGATCGCTTCGACCTCATTTGTCACAAACTGTGCCAACGTCCTCCCTTGGTGGCATTCTCTGTGGCCGAGAATGGCATCCAGTGGGAGATTGCCGACTGGCAGGATCCCCGTTCTGCGCCGTCGATTGCAAAACCCGCCGCCGTTGTCCCTGCGGTGCCGAAATTGCCCGCAATGCCCGACGTACCCACGTTGTGCGCCACTCCCACGCTGGCGGCGACAGACAGCGCACCACCTTCGTCATCCCCCACTACGCAACAGACACCGCGGCGAAATCCTCCGGCGACACGAAAACGCAAACAGTCCTCCCAGCAGAATCCGCAGCGGGAGCCAGTCACCTGGTCCGCAGCCAAATCGCAGCGGGATCGGGAATCACGAGCGTCGCGAGTATCGGAGTCGACCGCTCCGCGACCGGCAGTTGACGGCTCGCCACCGATTCAGAGAACCGAGGAAGAACTGCGGCAGACACCCGAATGGAAACGGGCGTCACGAAGCGAACGCAAACGACTTCTGAGAAACGCGCGAATGGGAATCTCAGCGGATTGAGTCTCATTGTTGTATTGCGGGAACGTGCGCCGAGCGCCCGCGGCAACACAGGGGGGATGAACGTGCCTGCCGGAAGTCGATGTCGGATGAAGGAAAGGCGGGATCGAGATCCGCGCACTCCAAGAAACCTCACGTTTCGCGGGATCGCTGCCACTACGTCATGCCACCTGATATCCTAAACGGTGTTGGTGCGCCCCCACTTTTCCGGAGTTGTTCGATGTCCGGTCTCCGAATTCCCCGCTGCGCCGCGCTGGGACTGGCGATTCTTATCGCGCTGGTTCCGGTGTCCCGTTCAGCGGTCGCGAAAGATCCAGATTTTCCCTTCAGTCCGATCCCGGAGCGACCGGTCGTACCGGTGGTTGCGGATCGGGAGTGGGGGGCGGACGCGGTGGATGCGTACCTGTTCTCCAAACTTCAAACCGCCGGACTGACACCCGCCCCGGAGGTGGATCGCGCGACATTCATTCGCCGGGCCGCGTTTGACTTGATCGGACTGCCTCCGTCCCCGGAAGAGGTCGCGGAATTTTTGGCCGACGCTCGACCGGATTCCGAGGCGCGGGTCGCGCTGGTCGATCGGCTGCTGGCGTCGCCCCATTACGGCGAACGGATGGCCCGGTTGTGGCTGGATGTCGCGCGGTATGCCGACACCGATGGGTTCGCGATCGACGGCGAACGGTTCACGTTGTGGCGATACCGCGATTACGTTGTCCGTTCGTTCAATAACGACAAACCGTTCGATCAATTCGCGCGGGAACAGTTGGCGGGTGACTTGCTGGAGAACTGTCCCGAAGGGGTCGTCGCCACCGGATTTTACCGGTTGGGACCCTGGGAGGCGGACAACATGACTCCCGAACATCGCCGGCAGGATTTTCTGAATGAGATGACGTCGGCGATCGGGAGTGTGTTTCTGGGAGTAACGCTGGGCTGCGCTCGCTGCCACGATCACAAATACGACCCGCTTCCCACTGCGGATTTTTACAGTGTGCAGGCGTTTCTGACGCCACTGGATCGGGGAGACACGCCAGCGGAACTGCTCCCGTTTGAACAGACGGTTCCTTTTCTGCGTGGCAAGGAGGCGGCCGATCGGGAATTGGCCACAGCCAAGGTCGCCTTCGAAGCGGCACTCGCCGAGGTGCGCGAAAAGTTGACCGCCTCGTTGGCAAAGCCCGCGGCGGAGATCACCGAAGAGGAGATCGAAAAGGAGTTCGAGAAGAAGAACGAAGCGCTCAAAGATGTCGATGGCAAGAAGCTGCTGGATCTGCGGAAGAAGGTGAAGGAAGGGGGGGGGCTCCGTTATCAGGCGCAGGCAGTGACGCTGACCCGATTACCCGCCGACAAGATCGCCGCGGCTCACGTGCTGCGGGGCGGAGATCCGTTCGACAAGGTTTCACCCGTTGTTCCCGGCTTTTTGTCAGCCGTTGCTCCCTGGGACAGCCCGATCTTTCAGGCCCCGACCGCCGAGTTGGCGAATGATCCCAAGCAGCGGTTGCGACTGGCCGAGTGGATCGCCAGCCCCAACAACCCCGTTCCGCCACGGGTGTTTGTCAACCGGATCTGGCAGCAACTGTTTGGACAGGGGATTGTCTCGACGGCAAATGATTTTGGAGTCGCTGGTGGCGGGATCAGCCATCCCGAACTCCTGGATTACCTGGCCCGTGACTTCATTGCGAACGGTTTTCATGTGAAGCGATTGCAGCGGCGGTTGGTGTTGTCGCGGGGATACCGGTCGGCGACAGCGCATCCGCAGGCCGCCGAGTGCGCGCGGATTGACGCCGACAACCGGCTGTGCTGGCGCGGACCGTTTCGGAGACTGGATGCCGAAGGGGTGCGGGACGCTTTGCTGGCTGTCTCGGGAAGGCTGAATCCCGATGTGGGCGGCCCGGGGTTCTACGAGGCGCTGCCGACCGGGGTCGAAACGAAGTACGAGTTTTTCGATTGGCCGGTCTCGGCGGAAATCGAACGTCGCCGACGCAGTCTGTACATGTTCCAGAGGCGGAATCTGGTGCATCCGGTGATGGAAGTGTTTGACGTCGCGGACGCCAATCAGCCGTGCGAACGCCGTCGGCCGTCGATCACCGCGCCGCAGGTTCTCACCCTTCTCAACGGCGAACTGGGTCATGAAGGGGCGAAGGCGCTGGCCGACCGGGTGCGCCGCGAGGCGGGGGAGACCGCCGCGGCTCAGGTCGAACGTGCCTATTCCCTGGCGTTTGGCCACAAGCCGTTCACGACCGAACTCGATTTGTGTCTCAAGTTTCTCTCGGCCACCGACGAGGCACCTGTCCCGACGACGGGGGACGCCCCGGTCGTCGTGGACCGACTGACACGCCTGTGCCTGGCGCTGCTGAACTCCAACGAATTTCTGTACCTCGATTGATTGGACGACGACCGATGAATTCCACATGGCCTTCGTTTGCCAACCGACGTGAGTTTCTTCAGCAGACCGGTACAGGACTGGGGGGAATCGCACTCTCGTGGTTGCTGGCGCAGGAAGAGGCGCGTGCCGGCGGCACTTCCAGCGGACAATCGGCGCTCAGTCCGAAAGCGAGTCACTTTTCGGGAACCGCCCGCTCGATCATTTATGTGATCATGGAAGGGGGGCCGAGCCAGATGGACACGTTCGACCCCAAGCCGAAGCTGGCGGAACTCGATGGCACGCTCATGGTGCGCGAGAACATCAAGTCGGTGCAGTACAGCGGCAAACGGTATTACGTCAAATCCCCGTTCAAGTTCGAGAAGCGGGGACAGTGCGGCATGGATGTGTCGGAACTATTCACCGAGGTGGGGGGCTGCGTCGACGACATCGCGTTTGTGCGGTCGGTGTACGCCGAGAGTGACAACCACCCGGCGGCGTTGTTTCAGTACAACACGGGGTTGCCGGTGCAGGGGAATCCGTCGATCGGTTCGTGGATGCTGTATGGATTGGGGACCGAGAACCAGAATCTGCCGGCCTATGTGGTGCTGCGCGACGGGAAGCCGTTCGGGGGGAATTCGTCGTGGAGCAATGGTTACCTGCCGGCGGAGTATCAGGGCTTGCAGTTCCGGAGCGGATCGCGGCCGGTACTCAATCTCCAATCGCCCGAGTCGCGGCGCGAGCAGGAGCGGGGTCTGGATTTGATTGGCGCGTTGAATCGCCAGCATCGAGACGCCCGGCCGCAGCATCCGGATCTCGACGCCCGGATCGCCGCTTTTGAACTGGCGTTTCGCATGCAGACCGAGATTCCCGAGACGATCGATCTGGCGCGTGAACCTGCGCACGTCCAGTCGGCGTATGGACTCGATCACGACGACACCAAAGCCTTTGGCACCCGGTGTTTGCTGGCGCGTCGACTCGTGGAGCGGGGAGTGCGATTTGTACAGTTGTGGTCGGGCGGATGGGATTCGCACGACGATATCGCGAACGGACACCGCAAGGCGGCGGCCCGGGTCGACAAACCGCTGGCGGCGTTGATTCGCGACCTGAAACAGCGCGGAATGCTGAACGACACATTGGTGGTCTGGGGTGGCGAATTCGGTCGGACCGCCGACACGAACGAGGGGAACCACAACAAGAAGACCCAGGGACGCGACCACAATCCGCACGCGTCGACCATGTGGTTCGCCGGCGGTGGCACGCGCGGCGGCGTCTGTGTGGGGGCGACCGACGAGGTGGGAGAACGGGCGGCGGAGCGGCGCTGTCACCTGCGCGACGTGCATGCCACGCTCTTGCATCTGGCGGGGTTGGACCACGAAAAGCTGACGTTTTATCACGGCGGCCGGAACAAGCGACTGACCGATATCGGCGGTTCGATCATCGACGAGATTCTGGCCTGATCCATGGCAGGCACATTGGAGTTACTCGAGGGACTGGCCGGCACGGGAAAGACCGAACGGTTGTTGGGGTTTTATTCGGAGGCGCTAAGCGAATCGCAGCGGGCGTCCCGTTTGGGAACGACGTTGTGGCTGGCCCCAAATCGACGGGATACCGAGGAGATTGGTCGACGGCTGGTCGCCCGACATGAGGGCGTGCTGTTCGCGCCGCGGGTGCTGACGTTCGCCGACTTCGCCAACCAGATCCTGGATCGGGCCGCCAGCCAGGTGGTGCCGTTGTCGACGGGTCAGCAACGGACGCTGCTGCGGCGGATTATCGAGCGCCGCCGGTCGGCGGGCGACTTCACCCATTTCGGTCCGATCGCGGGGTCGACCGGGTTTCTCGATTTGGTGCAGTCGTTTATCGCGGAATTGAAACGGGCCGAAACTTGGCCCGAGGTGTTTCGCGAGGCGTGTGCCGCTCGGGGGGCGTCGCGTCGCGATCGGGAACTGGCGCTGGTGTACGAGGAATACCAGCGGGAACTTTTGAACCGCCGCTGGTTCGATGCCGAGGGGCGATTCTGGTGGGCCCGCGAGAAACTACGGCAAGGGGAATGGGGGGCGTTTGGATCGCTGGATCTGGTGGTGGTCGACGGGTTTGATGACTTCAACCAGACGCAGTACGAGATTCTGGGACTGCTCTCCGACCGGGCACAGCGGATGGTCTTGTCGCTGCCGATGGAATCGCCGCTCGTGAGGGGGGATCTCTTCGCCAAGACGCTGTTTGTGAAACAGGAATTGGCGCGGCACGCGGAATTGAAGCCGGCGGCGAGTGACTCGGTGAATCCAGTCGCGAGCGAGGTTGCGACCCCGGCGGCTTTTCGGCAGATTGCCCGGCATTTGTTCGGGAATCCACGAACGGTGCCCGTTCAATCCGACTCGCAGGGGGTGGAGATTGTCGCGGTCGCGGGGCAACGGGGGGAGGTGCGGTGGCTGGCCGCACGGATCAAGCGGTTGCTGCTGGACAATGTCCCCGCGTCGGACATCGTCGTCGTCTTACGCGATGTCGCGGAATATGCGGACCTGATCGGCCAGATCTTTCCCGCGTCGGGAATTCCGACGGCGGTCGATCACTCCCCGGCGCTGTTTGAGTCACCGGTTGTTCGCGTGGTACTGCGGCTGTTGGAATTGGAGTTGTCCGACTGGGAGTTTGAACGGCTGCGACCGTTTTTGCGTTCGCCGTTCTTTCGGCCGGGTTGGTCGGAAGCGCAGGGGGGGGCGGTTTCCCGCACCTTGGCGGCATTGCGAAGACTGCAATTGGGCTCGGATCGGGAAGTGATTCTCGAAACGCTGGAACGGGACATGCGGAACACGGCCGATCAGCGATCGCAGCAGCAGTCGGCAGAAGCGCTGGCGTTACTTCAACGCCTGGATCGCGTCTTGTCGAATTTGCGAATCTCGCGGACGCTGACTGGCTGGGGGGGGTTGTTGCGGGAATTGGGTTCCGAACTGGGAATTCTTTCGCAATCGCGCGAACACCCCGGCGATGCTGTTCAGTGGAATCTCGCGATCGATGTTCTGTTCTCCGCCGGCAAGCTGGAACAGGTCGAGGGGAGCGCACCCCGGTCGCTGGATCTCGCGGGATTTCTGCGGGAATTCAGCGACCTGTTGCGCCACCAGGAATTGTCGACCCATCGTCCAGAAGCTGGCCGCGTGCGAATTCTCGCGGCTGCGGATATCCGAAATCTGGATGTCCCTTTTCTGTTTGTCGCGGGTTTGAGTGAACAGAGTTTTCCCCGGCGGCGGTCGGATGACTGTTTGTATGGTGAAGCGGAACGCCGACAGCTTAATGAGAACGGCTTGGCGCTGGGTCACCACGCGGTTCGGACGCAGGAGGAGATGCTGCTGTTTTACCGCGTCGTCACCCGTGCGCGGAAAGAGCTGGTGCTGTCGTATCCCGCGGTTTCGGCCGACGGCGCGCCGCTCTCACCCAGTCCGTACCTGATCGCGGTTCGGGAGTTGTTCGAGTTGAAGGCGAATTTGAAACAAACCGAGGAGCAGCTCGATCCGATTCCCCGAGCCGGGCGGGTGTTGTCGGCGGGTGACCTGCGAGTGCGGGCGATGCACGACGCGCTGGAGCAGCGTCCCGCACTGTTGGCGGCCGCGGCGCAGTATCCGTTGACCTCGCGCAGTGTGTCGCGTGTGTTCCACGCGGTCGATCTCAACATCCGCCGATTTCATGAACCCGGGTTTGGCAGCGCCGACGGGATGTTGGAGAACGCCCGCAATCGAAACTGGCTGGAACAGGAGTTTTCGCGCGAGAGACAGTTCAGCGCGACTCATCTGGAAGGTTACGGCGACTGTCCGTTTCGGTTTTTTGTCAGTCGTGTTCTGCGAGTCGAGCCGCTGGTGGAGATTGAATTCGCGACCGACCATGGCGAACGGGGGCTTCTGATTCACTCGGTGTTGGCGCAGTTGCATCAGGAGTTGCTGGTCGACGGGAGCCCGCCGACGATTCCGCCCGAGGGAGATTCACTCGCCAAGCGATTCTCGGAGATTCTTCTGGAGAGACGGAACGCGCTGCCTCCGACCGACCCGTTGCGCGAAGTGGTCGCCGACCTGGAGTTGCGAACGCTCGCGGAATGGGGCGACGAATATGGCCGGCAGTGGGATGAACACTTGGAGCGGTGTGCCGGTGCGTTTGACATGATCCCGCAGCCCGTCTTGTTTGAGATTCCATTTGGGTCGCGGAGCGGCGACGCGGAACCGGGGACCACGGAGGAACAACCGAAGTCGCCGGAAAGACCGCCACTGGTGGTTGGAGCGGGTGACCGCGTCGTGCTGTTGACCGGGCGGATCGACCGGGTGGATGTGGGGACGATGGCGGGAAAAAAAGTGTTTTTTGTCGTCGATTACAAGTCGGGAGCGAGGAAGTCACTGAACCGCACCCATATTGCGCAGGGACGGAATCTGCAATTGCCGCTCTACGCGCTGGCGGTCTCGCACCAGGGGATGGCGGGGGAAGCGAACGTGCCAGCGCAGGCCGCCTTCTGGTATTTGAAGGACGGTGGCTTCACGCCGGGTTTGAAGTCGGGAGCGCGTGGAGGGAAACGGGGAATCTTCGAGATTCTGGCCGAGGCCGACTGGGGCCAGATTGTCGATTCCCTGAACGAGACGATTCCCAAGATTGCCGAGGGGATGCGTCGCGGCGCGTTTCCCGTTTACAACGCCGACACCGACTGTACTCAGTTCTGCCCGTACAAGCTGGTGTGTCGGGTGAACCAGATCCGACCGCTGGAGGAGTCGTTGGCGAAGGTCTGGTCGCTGTCAACGACGCCGACAGACGACTAACTTCCAACCGCCACCTGCAACGGATGCGTATCGACCACTTCCAGAGTGGCAGCATTGAGCGACACCGAGCCGCTGGTTCCCCAATCGAGCGTCCGGTGTACAGGCGATGTGTGTTGCTTATTTGCCGACGAAGTGGGATTTGGCCGGCGTGGCGACTTCTGGGGTTTGGGGGGTTCTGGATCTTCTCCGCTCCCGGGTACGACAGCGGGACGCGAGGCTTCAATGAGCGCACTCACAACCTGGTGTGCTCCCGAAATTCGAGCGTAGTTCATCGCCAAATGAATTCGGAGCGCATCTCGCGCCACCGGTGCTTCGATTGAATCTACCAAGCGATGCGCCTCCTGTCGCTGCCGTTCCGCGCGGAGCTGCTCGAACATCGTGGTGATTCCCTTGAGGCTGTTCGTGCCCTGAGCGTGGAGTCGCTTCGCCAAGAGGATCATGATCAGTCCGACCGCGATTTGAAGCGAAGCCGCGGAGATTCCCGACTGCGTGAACAGGTAGCAGGAAAAGCTCAAAACCACATAGCCCATCGTGACCAGCGCCAGACTGAACCAAAAGGTCGACTGAGACTGCGACAGGACTTGGCGGTAGTGTTCCTCAACGTTTTCGGGAAATCGCGGCAGTGGGCGGTTTCCGGATTCGTCCGGAAGTAACTGCTCAATAACCCCTCGGAAACTGGTATTTACTCAAAGTCGGTTTTTCGGGGAATGTATGGCGCATGAGCCAGTCAGACCCCCAGCCAATCCAACCGATCGTCATCGCGGGAATCGAGATCCCGGCGGCGGAGCAGACG
>CAMATH010000208.1 GCA_945860955.1 Planctomicrobium piriforme | reverse complement strand
AAGCGACTGCGACCCCCGCACCCGAGACCGGATAATGGCAGCGGCCTGAGGCAACTTCTCCACCTCCGTAAACTCGCGCACTCAATCGACGCCTGCGACGAGCGCCGCCGGACCGCGCGCCGACCGCGGGGTTATTGAGCAGTTACGTTGCCATGCACAATCCGAACGGCCGGGTCTGGTACTGCTCGATATCAACATGCCGGGAAAAACGGGATTCGAAGTGCTGTCGGCGCTCAAGACCGATCCCGCGCTCCGCTCCATTCCGGTTGTGATTCTGTCGACCTCGGGACTCGATACCGATATTGCCCGCGCCTACGACTGCGGGGCCAGCTCGTTTATCACCAAGCCCGGCAGCTACGATGTGTTGCGCAGCTTCGCACACAGCCTCGTCGATTACTGGTCCCGGGTGGCCCGCGTTCCGCCGGCGTAACGCGAATGTCACGACCCGGGAACGAAGTCTCCCCGGCTGGCGTCGAATTGGTATCCTACGGGTGGCTCGCGCGGATTCAACCCGTCGCCAGCCTCTTTCGTTTCCAAAGACTGTCCAGGGATTTCGCCATGCGGTACCGAACACTCTTTCATGCCTCCATTCGTTGTCTGCTGACTCTGGCGTTGCTTGTCGGTTGCGGGGCCGTCGCTTCCGCCCAGATCATTCTTGTGGATCGGTCGATGCCGCGGATTCCGCGACCGACTCCCAGTCCGCTCCCCCCTCGGCCCGCCCCGTCCGACTACCGCATCCGAACAGTCGACACTCAGGTGTCGATTGTCGACCAGGCGGCGAAAGTGCAGATCTCCCAGGTCTTCCAGAATACCGGAACCGCCACGCTCGAAGCGGTCTTCGCCTTTCCACTCCCCGACGACGCCGCCATCAGCGGATTGACACTCTTGGTCGATGGCAAAGAACTGGCGGGAAAACTGCTGAAGAAAGAGGACGCCCGGCGGATCTACGAAGAGATCGTGCGCAGCCGGCGCGATCCCGCGCTGTTGGAATATATGGGGCAGGGACTGTTTCAAACGAGCGTGTTTCCGATCCCTGCCAACGCCGAGCGGACCGTCGAAATCCGTTACACGCAACTGCTGAAAAAAGACAGCGGGCTGATCGACGTCAAACTGCCAATCGGAACGACAAAGCACTCGAACAAGCCGGTCGAAAAGCTGGATGTCACTGTACGGATTCAGACATCTGACCAGATCAAGTCCATCTACAGTCCCAGCCATCAGGTCGAAATCAACCGTCCGGACAATACCCATGCGGTCTGCAAACTGTCGCTGGTGAATTCCTACACCCCCGACGACTTTCGGCTGTTGTACGGCACGGTGAATGGAATGGTGGGAATGAATCTCCTGAGTTACCGCCCGAGCGAGAGCGACGAGGGGTATTTTCTGTTGCTTGCCAGCCCGGAAATCCAAGCGGCGGAGGCGGCCAAGATCGATCGCACTCTGTTGTTCGTTTTCGACAAGTCAGGGAGCATGAGCGGCAAAAAGATTGAACAGGCGCGCGAGGCGCTCAAGTTCCTGATCAATCAACTGCGACCAGGCGATACCTTCAACATCATCACTTACGACTCCAATGTCGAGGCGTTTCGTCCCGAGTTGCAGCGGGCCGACGACGCCACGATCAAGGCGGCACTGGGGTTCGCCGAGGGGCTGTACGCGGGGGGCAGCACCAACATCGACGGAGCGTTGAAGACGTCGCTGCAAATGCTGGTTGACCCCAAACGTCCCAGCTATGTCATCTTCATGACCGATGGACTTCCCACGGTGGGAGAAGTTCATGAACAGAAGATCGCCGCCAACGCCAAAGCGCTGAACAAAGTCGCGGCTCGGGTTTACGCGTTTGGCGTGGGGTTTGATGTCAACGGCCGGTTGCTTGACCGGTTGGCGGGGGATCACAGGGGTCAGTCGGTGTATGTGAAGCCGAACGAGAATATCGAAGCCCATGTCGCCGCTCTGTACCAGAAGATCGGCGCTCCCGTTCTCACCGATCTGGCGGTGACGCTGGAAGTGCAATCCGCGCCGGCACCCGCCGTCAGCCCGATTTCCCGCACCTATCCCCGCCAACTGACCGATCTGTATCAGGGGGAACAACTGGTTTACGTCGGCCGCTACCGGACGCCCGGAGATGTCAAAGTGACGTTGACCGGGAAACAGGGAATGGAGACGAAATCGTTCCAGGGCGGGTCAACGTTCGTCGCGAAGTCGATGGATGAGTCCAACGCTTTCATTGAGAAACTCTGGGCGACCCGTCGGATCGGCGAGATCATCGATGAACTCGATCTCAAGGGGCAGAACCAGGAGCTGGTCGACGAACTTGTGCGGCTCTCCACACAGCATGGAATTCTGACGCCGTACACTTCATTTCTCGCGGATGAAACCGTTCCCCTGTCGGCCACCGCCGCCAATGGAGCCCGGGCGGCGGATGTCTCGCGGCGGGAATTGGCGAAGTCGTCGGGAGAATCGGGAGTGACCCAGCGTTCGTTCAAGGGGGGACTGCAACGCGCGACCAATGCCCCGAACGGTGGACTGGGTGGCGGTGGAGTCGGCGGCCCAACAGCCAGCCCGGCCCTTGACCGGGTCCGCAAGAGCCTGGCCGAGAATCGTGGTCGGGGTGCTGTGGTGCAGGATGCGGAAGGCCAGATCTCGGTCGCCCGACAGGTCCAGAACGTGGGACAAAAGACGTTCTTCTTCAAAGAGAACCGCTGGAACGATTCCAGCGTCACCCCGGAACAGGCGAAAACCGCGCAGCGCGTGACACAATTCAGCCAGGAGTACTTCGATCTGGCGAGCGCCAACGGCGGCCAGCTCGCGAAGTATCTGGCGTTTGAAGAACCGCTGCTGGTGAATCTGAACGGGACGATCTACCAGATCGATCCGCCACAGGAGTGAAACGACGTCGATTCCCGTGAGACCGGTGATTGACATGCTCGCCGGGCAATTTGCCCGACCGCTGACTTCCCCTTAGCCGACGTCGTCGATAACAACCTCGGTGGAATTGGCTCTATTGACCCGCAACCCGCATTCGATCGAAGCGCTCAATCGACATCCGGAGAGTGGCCCGCGCGTCGCGCCGGCGGGTCAAACGTTCGCTCAGCGGAAGTCCGCTGAAGCCCGACTCGGTCACAACTTCAATCACGGACAGCGGCCCGAACCGCTCGTGAAGCCCTCGCAACAGTTCACAAAGCGGCACCCCCTCTGGCCCCAACCCGGAGATCTGTTCAAGGACAATCGGCAACACGTCCCACCACACTTTGTCGCGCGGCAACACGATCTCGCCGTCGTTTTTCAGCGGAAGACCCGTCGCCTCGCGATGCCGACGGCCGGACAGGAAGTCCGCAAAAACCTGAACTGCCTCGGGTGACTGCCGGGCGACCGAGGCCAAATGAGCCGCTCCCCTTCGCTGCACATCCTGATCGACGGAATCCAGCGCGCTGCTGGCGGCGATCAACTCGGACTGTCGTTGCTCTGGCGTCAATTGTACTGACGCAATACACGCCGGCACCAAGCTTCGAAGTTCCGGGATTTGAAACCAACGCTGGAGGGCGAACTGTGATTCAGAATCCGACAGGTCAAACTGAATGAGAATTCGCAGGCATTTGACGATTCTCGATCGGGCATCTTCCCGAATGGTCGGGGCCCGGACTCCCGCTTGCGTCACGGGGAGGTCGCCAGTGTCATCCTCCTTCAGTCTGTCCCACGCGTCGCATTCGCGGACCAACAATGCAACGAGCGCGGGACGCAGCGGCTCTGCGGAACGCCGGTGTCTGGCGAGATGACGCAGCGCGGTGGTGCGGGATTGCACGTCGGGTGACGCTAGCAGTCGTTCGTAGATCGGAACAAGTTCCGCCGGGAGCCAATCGGCATCGGCGCAATAATCCAATAGAAAGAGGGAGCGTCGCGGCAGCGGGTCGTTCTCCACGCGCTTCCCGAACTCTCGAACCGCCGGGGCGGCGAGCGGCCCCAGCCCGCCGATCAGCTCTTGCGTTCGAGAATTGAGCGAAGAATCGTCGTCCCAATGCGCGAGATAGCAATCCACAATCTCGGTAGCCGCTTCGGGAGTTTGTTCTGCGATGAAACGAATCATGGAACGCTCCCAGACGTTTCGATCGCGAACCGCTGGCAACAGCGCATCAACAATCCGGGACGGTCCTCCATCCAATCGTGCCAGTGTGTTCCAACTGCACGTTCGGTCAAGCTCTCGAATTTCGGCAGATCCCAGACGAGCCACCGATTCAAGCCGAGCTGTGACAAACTCCGGACGTCTCGCTCCAATCGCAGCCAGCACGCCCCAGGGAACCTGATTGCCGGCTGGCTGGAGTGGCTCGGGGCTACGGAGTTGAAGTTCTCGACGACGATCCGTGGCAATCAGAGCCTGCCCAATGTGAAACTCGAGACCCGCCGAAAGTCGGGTCTCGATTGCCGTTTCGAATGGCAGCGCACGATCGCCAAGGTTCATCGCCGCTGCGATCGCGGCACCGCTGAGTGCGTCATCGGAACTGCCAATTGCCTGTTCGATCTCCGAGAGACTGGCTTGTCCGACCGTCAGCAGATACGCCGCCGCTCCCAGTGCAAGTTCGGTTGCCATTCCCCCCGCGCAATCGCGATGAGCAACCCTGACCACCGCAGGATCGTCGAACGCGAATGTGCGCAAGAGCGAATACGCATCCCGACCCACGAATTCGGCACCATTCACCAGATATTGCGCCAGAAACGGTGCCGACTCATCGCCGATTTGCTCGAGCAGTGACGTGGCGGAAATTCGCACCGCGTCAGACTCGTCGTTGAGTCGTTCGATCAGGCCCGGAACGGCTTCAACAGGATTGGCATGGATCGCCACCCAGGCGGAGAGCGCTTCCCTGCGGAGTTTGGGATCTGCTCCATTCAGGCAGACCGCGACCGCTTGACGGTCGACCTCTGGAGCGGGACCGATCGCTGCCAGCGCACGGAGCGCAGCCCGGCGTTCGCTGGGATTGGAGGAGACGAGACTGTCACGCAGTTCCTGAAGATTTTCCGCATCGGGATTCCGCACCCAGCGGTTCACGCGGGCAACCGTATGGACCAGCACCTGGTGTTCGGCCAGCTCGCCGACATTCACCGACGGATCCAACCACACTTTCAGACGCCAGCAGGCAACCAGCGCGCCCGCCAACATCAAGACCGCGACCGATTGCGGAACCCCTTGTCGACGAGGGGTAGGACGCGGGTTGGATGGCAAGGCGAATCCCTCCTCAAACCGCTGACTACAGTGGATTCACTCCCATTCCACCAACCGGAATTCAGTTGTCTTCTTCCGGTTCATCAGTCGACTCTTCCGTCGCCCCTTCGCCAAACGGATTGGCCCCTTCGCCATCCTCGGCAGGCATTTCGCCGTCGGAGTTCGTGTCACCGTCAGAGTTCATTTCGCCATTCAAACCCGCGGCAGGCGGCGCGCCGTCGGTCCCATCCGGCGCGATCGCGGGAGAGATCGGCTGTCGTTCAGGCCGTTGGTAGTAGGTCGGGAATTCCCGGTCCCGTTCACGAATCGCGGTGACGAGCCCCGATTCTGTTCCCAGGAAGATACGGTCGCTGGTGCTGTTAATAAACCGCAGCTTAAATGTCTGCAGCGGGAGTTGTCCGATCGAATCTCCGTTGGAGCGGGACAAAACCCGCAAATTGTCGCTTTGGTCGACGACGTAGAGGCGTTGGGGAGTCGCCGCGAGAAAACTCTTGATCCCGGGACGCTTCCACAACCGCTCTCCTGTCGCGGCGTTGACCTTGTACAAGCTCCCGTATTCCGGGATCACGTACAGATCGTTCTCGATCACCACGGGGGCTTTCTTAATGATCATTCCGGTCGTGAATTGCCACGCCAGTCGGCCCGACAGCATGTCGATCGCGTAAACGTTGAAATCTTCTGACGCCAGGATCAACAGGTCTTTGTAACGGACCATGGGGGCGCTCAACTCGGCGTCGGTCTCGAACTGGAAGGCCAATTTGCGATTGAGAGCCGCGACTGAGTAGACCGAGCCGTTCAGGCTCGAAAACACGACATGCGACCCCTGCAACACGGCCGGGGAGGCGATCGGTTTGGACGTGCGGTATCGCCAGAGAACGGTCGCATCGCCATAGGCTTTCAGCCGTCCCTGTCGATGCAGTTCAGTGATCTGCGCCAGGTCAAACGCGAACATACTCCCATCCAGGCAGCCAACGTAAACCTGTTTTTCATCAGCGACGGCTGACGCGTTGGCCTGCCCGGGCATCGGCAGCGCGAACGCCACGTCCCCCTTTTTGCGATTGAGCGCGATCAACTGCCCGGCGTTGAGGATGAAGACGTGGGAATCATTGAACGAGGCGGGATAGGCGGGGGAATCTGTCTCGCCAACCTGATGGAACCATCGCAATCGGCCGGTTTCCGGATCAAACGCCGAGACGATTCCGGTCGACGATTGCGCGATCATCAGGTCTTCGTCGGCCGTCACATAGGTCATCCGGTCACGCTGACGATTGGTGACCGCATGCCCCCACCAAGATCGAGTCAACCCGAGTCGATTCAGTGTCAGTTCGGGCAACAGCGCCGACTCACCGCCGCGCGAAGTCTGAGCGACCGCCTGAGAAGCCCCCAACAGGGAAACCAGGACCAACAACATCGCGGATCGAACGACTGTCATCTCGGCAAACTCCACGCGACACCGCAAGGCCGGAAAAATCGCGCTGACCCGCCAGGGAAAACGCTCCAGCCATTCGATTGCTATTCTAGAAGAGGGCGTCGGGCACTGGCCAGCACAAAACTGCCCAGATTCCCACAATCCCGCATCTCCCCTATCGAAACAGCAGCCTCTCAGGGTCCATTCAATCCCCAGTTCCCGGACTACGCCCCAGAATCGGCAACTCGGGAGTGGTAGTTACAACCACTCCGAATCGCAGTTGACGGGATGAGTTCATCGGCAGGATACTCATGAACGGTGGAACAGACTTCGCCTCCGACCTCAAGTCGAGATCCACATGGATCGGGACAGGTCGCGGTTCCAGCGGACCTGTGCGGCCACTGCGGGAAACAAAAACGAACTCGCCGGAGACAATATGGTGACCGGATACTCGCACAAACAACCCGCCCCGTTCTGCCTGGTTTTGTACGGTGCCGCACTGGCGTCGTTTATTTTCGCCGGCTTGGCCAGAGGGACTCCGGGCGTCTATATCGCGAGTGGTGTGGGCCTGCTGATTGCCCTCCTGGCTTCAGCGTTTCACCACCTGGCGGTTGACGATCGGGGAGAGGTTTTGAGAATCGCATTCGGCCCCCTCCACGTTTTTCAAAGAACTGTGCGTTACCGGGAGATCACACAGGTAGAAGTCGGTCGTACGCTGCTTTCGGACAGTTGGGGAATTCACATGAGCCGACAGGGGGGTTGGGTGTGGAATATCTGGGGGCGGGATTGTGTGGTTGTTTATTTGCAAAATGGAGTACTGCGAATCGGCACCGATGATGCCGCAAGACTGGCGGCGTTTCTGGAACAGAAACAGCAAGCGGAACGGACATGACGGGAGCGACTGAGAACAACAGCGAATCGCCGATTCCGCCAGCGGGGTCCAGCCCTCATCCCGCAGTCGCCATTTACGCTGACTTCCTGCAACAGACTTTTCGGAAGGAAGCATGCAGCTTTGAGGAATTGTGTGCGGCATACCCTCAATACGCGTCGGAATTCGAAAAATTGCACGACGGTCAGCAGACGGTCGTTGCCCCCGAGGGGGCGGCGTCGGATGCGTCCGACATGGACCTGTTTGCGGGAAAACCGACAGGCGACACGATCGCGGCCCGCCGATACCAGGTTCAGGGGACTTTGGGCCAGGGGGGGATGGGGGTTGTCTACAAGGTTTGGGATCCCAACCTGAACCGCGAGTTGGCGATGAAACAGATTCGCCGCCGCAAGTCGGAGAATTCGCACCAGCCAGCGGCCGGGGCCGACCCGGTGCTGCTGGCGCGGTTTGTGCGTGAAGCGGAGATCACCGCGCAGCTCGATCATCCCGGAATCGTCCCAATTCACGACATGGCGACCGACGAGCAGGGCTTGGTGTACTTCACCATGCGACTGGTCCAGGGTCAAAGGCTCGATGTCGTCTACGATCTCTCGCGGGAAAATCGCGAGCGATGGACCCAGACCCGTGTCCTGGATGTCATCGTCAAGGTATGTGAGACGGTCGCGTTCGCGCATTCCAAATGGATCATTCATCGAGATTTGAAGCCGACCAATATCATGGTCGGGCGGTATGGCGAAACCTATGTCCTGGATTGGGGACTGGCGAAGAACATTCGCAGATCCGAGTCCATTCCCCTGACCGAAAGCCACCCGGACGGGGTGGCGAGTGCAACTTCTGGCGATTCCCACGCCGGCTCATGGTCGGACACCAATGATGGCAGCGTTCTCGGGACGGCGCCGTACATGTCTCCGGAACAGGCCGCCGGCAAAGTGGAATGGATTGACGAACGGTCGGATGTCTATTCCGTGGGGGCGATGCTCTATGAACTTCTCACGGGTCAGGCTCCGTATGTGCCGCGTGGAACGCGACGCGGGTCGCGCGAAGTCGTCTCTGCCGTCATCGAAGGGCCACCCACATCGCTGTTTCGACTCAATCCGCGAATCGCCGCCGAACTCGTCACCATTTGCGAGAGGGCGATGGCGCGAAACAGGGAGGCGCGCTATCCCACCATGCGGGAAATGGCCGAGGATTTGCGGGCGTATCTTGAAAATCGGGTGGTGCGATCCCATCGGACCGGAGCCTTGGCGGAATTTCGCAAATGGATGGTTCGCAATCGCGGGGCGGCGATCTCCGGCTTTGCCGCGATCTTGGTCATGGTGGGGGGCCTGGCGGCGGTCGCCTGGGTGGAACAGGCGGCGAATGAGCGCCTCTCCGACGCCAATACCCGGGAAGTCGAGCTGCGACGGACTGCGGAAAGTCAGAAGAACCGCGTCGAGGGGTTGCTGCTGGCCCGGTATTCTGACGAGGTCCTCGCCAGCAATCCGACTCAGGCGTTGCTTCTGGCGATCGAGTCGTACGATCGCAACCCCGATATCTCGGCGCGGAACGCGCTCCTGGCGACCCTCCCTGCGCATTTTGAATCGCGCACACTGTTCGGCCACGAACATCCTCTGGACAGAGCCGCCGTCAGTTCCAACGGTCGCCACGTCGTGACCATCGGCAAACAGGGAGAGGCGATTGTTTGGGATGTCGCAACCGGTCGCGCGTTGAGGCGATTGAAGCGTGCCAAGCCGGCCATCTTGCACATCGCATTTCACCCCGACGGATTCCGGTTCGCGACCGCATCCATGGATGGAACCGTCACCCTGTGGGACGTCAATACCGAACAGCCCCTGGGGACTTTCGGGACATCCGAAAAGTGGGCCCGTCATGTCGCGTTCAGTCCCGACGGTTCGCTGGTCGCGGCGGCCTGGGATGACGGTGCGATTCGAGTTTATGAAACGGAAACGCGAAATCCGAAACAAGAATTCGCTCTGCCCGGAACGAGCGCTCTGCAAGTTTCTTTCAACACGGCAGGGACGAAACTCTTGATGCGCCCGAAAAGCGGTAAAATCCAGATTCGCGATCTGTCGCGGAGATCGACGTGGGAGTTCCCGGCTGAATTTCCTTCGCCGTCCATCGCGGCGTTTCATCCGACAAGCGACGAAGTTCTGCTGGCGCGCCTGGATCAACAGGCTCACTGTTCCGTGA
>CAMATH010000207.1 GCA_945860955.1 Planctomicrobium piriforme | reverse complement strand
CTCAATCGACGCCTGCGACGAGCGCCGCCGGACCGCGCGCCGACCGCGGGGTTATTGAGCAGTTACGCGTTTCGTATGAAGACGCGATTCCCAATTTCACTCAAAAAGAATTGGACGTGCTCGCCGACCCGAAATCCGGTCGACTTCTCCGTGGATCATTCGGCGTATTCGCCACCGAAACTCATGGGCTGTTCTCCGTTCCGCGACTCAATGACAACAAATGATCGTCGTCCGTTGTGAAGCGTACCGAATGGTGCGGCTTCGATACTCGTTGTAACCCCGATGTGAGTCGAATCTGATGAAAGTCTACAACTACACAATTCTGAATCCCAACCTCACACAGACGGTGAGTTATCCCCCTGGCGGCAAGTTGAACGTCGTCGTTCAGATCAATGCCGGGCAGAAAATTCCGATTCACACCTACGCAGCGATCTACCAGTCGTCGAGCAGCATTCCTGAAGACCCCACGGTTGCCGGTCTGTCGCCGACTCCGTCACCCGGAGTGAAGATGCCTTCCGGACCCCCGGTCTTCACGTTCGCGAGCGTTGGGGATGTCGACATCGGCAATAACATTCTTGCACTTTGGGCTCAATTCGCCGCGGGCGGTGACTGGGAACTTGGAACGCACTCCTTCCAGTGCGCATGATCGAATGGATTTCGTGAAACTGGCTTGAGCACACGCGGACCCGTCCCTCTTGACACTTGGCATGGACGGGTCCGCGTGGCCATTTTGCAGTTCAGAATTTTCCCTGGCGCGCTAGCATTCGCCTGCCAAAACTTGGGCTCTGTCTTCGCGTGCGCTGCAAGCGTTGTTTGGACTCGCCATGCAATCGATTGACGGAAAGGAGCGACGGTTCGTGGCGAACGGTGCCTTTTGGATCGTTTCAAATTGCGAGGACTATGGGAGTGGAGAAAAAGATTCACCTCAGTCGACTTCTGCCGACTCCGCGACGGAAAACACGATCTGGCACAGAGCCACGCCAGTCAGGTAACGCAGGCCAATCACCGCTTCCTAACGGGCGCGGCTCGGATATCATGTCGCATCGTTCGGATCCAATGTCACACCGTCGAGTGAAATCGCGAAGTCCGAGGAGAATGCCATGGCAAAACGGGCCGTGAAACCCAAGGAACGTCGGATGGTGCCGATTCCTGACGATCTGCGGGATGTGATGCGCGAGACGTATGAACTGATTCTGGAGGCGAGACGCGACGACACGATCGCCATCGACTTCGACGACGCGATTCAGATTGGCGGATTGTGCGGCGGTCGGGTTGGAAAAAAGCCGCGTCGCTTTCAATTCGACTACACCCCGCCCGACGACAAAGACGCCCGATGGGAGCTGGCACTGCACCCTACCGAAATCGAAGACATCGGCGATGGTCGAATGACCGAGTTGCTGATGTATTGCTGCACGTCCCCCAACTGTCGACGAAAATTCCGCGAAGCGGAGGGGGTTTGTTTCGAATGTGATTACGAGGAATAGCGACTTCCCCCTGCGCTGTCGTCGCGACAGTGGCGGACGGCGTTCCTACGACGCCGCGGTCTTGACATTTTCGGCAGAGACAAGTGGAGACAGATTGAATCGCCGCATCGGAAACACCTGCTCGCGTGACGCTGAAGTCAAATGACGGGTAAAGCTTATCGACCGATCCGCCGGCTGCGCCGTCGGGCGCGACGCCGCAGGAGCGTCGTCGCGACAATGTGGCGGACGGCGTTCCTACGACGCCGCGGTCTGGACATCTTCGGCAGAGTCGAGTGGAGACAGATTGAAACGCCGTATCGGAAGCGCCTGCACACACGGCGCTGTGGTCAAACAACAGGTCACGTTTATCGACCGATCCGCCGGCTGCGCCGTCGGGCGCCGCCGCCGCAGGAGCTTCGTCGCGACATGGGGCAATGTTTTTCAACGGCCCGCTTCGGGGCTAGGATCGCCCGAAATTCAACAGGAATTCCCGTTGATACGCGATTTCAGCCACTTTTCCAGAGTGCAGGAATGGCGCGCAACTCCATCCTGTTCATCCCATTCATCCTCTTCATCCTGTCAAATTCTCTCCGTCAGTTGAACGCACTCTCATAGCTGCACAACCACATTCCGCTGTTCGGCTTCACGGCCCACTCGCTACGTTCGTTGGCCGTGCCACCCAACTTAGCCTCCAAGCGGGCCGTTGATTTTTTTCAATCCCAAACCTCCCGCTCCGCGAGTTCCCAACCGCCTGGCTTGCCCTCTTCGCCGCCCCGCACCGATGAACCGAATTCCACCAGAAACTGCTCTCCCGGGAAATCGCCTCCTTCTGCTATCCTCCCGCGCACTCCCCGGTTCCCGCATTGGGGGAGAAGGTGTTTTTCCGCGTGCGAGAAGGAACTCGACCCATGTCCCAGCCTCTGTTTCATCGTCCGACTGTTTCTTTTTTGAGCCTGCTGGGGCTGATCCTGGCCGGGGGGGTGTCGGCTTTGGCCGAGGATCCCCCTGTCGATGCGGCCACACCTGAGCGGTTCACCCTGGCATTCCGTTTTCAGCCCGGGCAGCGCGTGTCGTACGAGATTTCGCACGACAGCAAAATCGCCAGTGTTCAGGGATCCCACAAAGAAATCGCCATCAACAAGACCAAGACAATCCGCAGCTATCGCGTGATGGACGTGAGTGACGCGGGGGTCGCCCGGTTGGAGATGCAACTCGACTCGGTCTGGATGTCGGCGGCGTTCGAAGACGAAGAGGGGTCGCAGGGTGATCCTGTGATCTTCGACAGCACCGATCCCGACAAACGCAAGAATCCCAAATTCGGCCATGTGTTGAACACGGTGGGCCGGCCCCAGGCGGTTCTGTCGGTCGATCCGACTGGCAAAACCCTGGAGGCGAAGCGGCTGGGAGTTAAAGCCGATGTGGAGCCAACCGACGCCGGCTCAAAAACCAAGCCCGATAATTTTCTGATGACGCTCCCGGCGCAACCGGTCGCCGTCGGTGAGACCTGGAAAGAGCCGTTTGACGTGTTCGCCCGTAACGACTCGGCCCTGACCGTGCGGATTCGCATGCAGACTGTGTACAAACTCGAATCGGTCGTCGACGGCAAAGCGACAATTGGCTACCGCACGGTGGTACTGACTCCGCTGGAGCAGCCCTCGATCGCCGCCCAGCTCATTCAGCGCGAGCTGGAGGGAAAAGCCGTGTTTGATCTGGAGCAGGGGCAAATCGCGTCACGCGAGGCGAAACTCGACCGCACCGTCGTCGGAGCGTTCGGGCCACAGTCGACAATGCACGCCGAAAGCCGTTACAAAGAACGTCTCGTGCCGACGACGATCGCGGCCCGGGAGACCACCTCTGTCAAGTAGGCCGGCATGAAGCGGATTGAGACGTCAAAATCGTTCCTCGAGTTACTTGACGCCGCCCGGCGGATCGCCACCGAGGTCGACGCGCAGGCGGTCGTGTTGCTGGCTGAGCGGGCGTACGATTTCGCGAAGATCCGCGACACGCTCAAGCCGGCCCGGCTGGTTGTCGCGACCGACCGGATGGATCTGTTCCGTACCGTTCTCGACGATGATGTCGACCTGGTGCCGTTGATTCAGGAACCCGAGACTCGCCGGCAGCAACTCAGCCAGGCGCTGCTTGAGGCGATCGCGGACGAATTGCTGCAAAGCGGCGACAAGGTTGTGGCCCTGTATCCCGGGTTTGAACTCCACGACGTCGACACGTTGAGCGTGATCAGTCTGGGTGAGCATCTTTCCAAACTCACCTCGCGGGATCTGCAACTGCTCAAGACGAAGGTTCCCCTCGAAACGCTGCGAGTGGTTGTTGATGTGGCTGTGGAAATTGGTCGGGAAGGGCGCGAGGGAAAGCCGGTCGGAACCTTGTTCGTCGTAGGCAACCATCGCAAGGTGCTGAAGATGTCGCACGAACAGGTCCACGACCCGTTCCGTGGCTACAGTGCCAAAGAGCGCCAGATCCGCGATCCGCGCGTGCGGGAAAGCGTGAAGGAAATCGCGCAACTGGATGGCGCGTTCATCATTGGTGCCGACGGGGTGGTTTACTCGGGCGGCCGACACCTCGACGCGCCGGCGACTGGAATCACCCTGTCGAAGGGGTTGGGCGCCCGGCACTGGGCGGCGGCGGCGATTTCGAAGGCGACCGACTGCATTTCAATCGCGGTCTCGGAATCGACCGGCACAGTCCGGATTTTTCAAGGCGGGAAGGTCGTGCTGCGCATCGAACCGATGCACCGGGCGATGAAATGGCAGGATGGGGACGGGGAGGCGGAAGAGGAAAAGTGAGTTGGGTAGTAGACTTCATGCGGCCGAAAACGAGACATTGCGCTGGAGTCGGATGGGGTCTTGATCGAGGTTGGTGGGGCATTTTTCTAGCTGCTGATCTCATTCATCATCCGGGCGAGCCGGATGGGGTCTGGGGACGAGAAGCGTCTGATTTGATGCCGTGCGGAGTATTTAGAAACGTGATCCGCCTGTCCCATTCCCTGGGAAAAATGCCCCAATTCGGCGGTTTACGCTTTCCCGCGTGACTAGACCTTCCATCTGGAAGTGACTTCTCTCTCGTCTTCGCCCGTTGGTTGTCACCAAAAAGCGGGCGATGATATGCTCCCGGGATTCTGGCGGAAGGACCGCGTTCGCGGCCGCCATTCCCGAGCGGATCGGCGCGGGACGAATTGAGTCTCCTTGTTTCTCGTCTGGTTGTTCATGCAGGAGTGATCCATGAGTCGCAGAATGTTGGCGGTGTGGGGCCTGATGGTGGCGGTCGTCCTGGCGGTGAATCCCCAGGCGCATGCCCAGGGGCGCGGTGGTTTTGGCGGCGGCGGACGGGGAATGTTCGGCGGTGGCGGCGTGCTGGGGCTCGCCCAGATGGAACCGGTCCAGAAGGAGCTGGGGATCGAGAAAGATTCCCCCGAGGCGGCTGAAATCAAGAAGCTGTCCGACGCGTTGACCGACGAGCGGATGGCCGAGATGCGTAAGCTGACCGGTGGCGATCAGGGTGCGTTTCAAAGCCTGAGCCAGGAAGAACGAGACAAAATGATGACCAAGTTTGGTGAGATCAACAACAAGTTGTCCGCCAAGTACGGTCCCGACCTGAAGAAGCTCCTCAAGGCGGAACAAATCACCCGGTTGCAGCAGATCAATTGGCAGCAGGCGGGAACCGCCGCGTACGCTGACGCCGAAGTGGTGAAGGCTCTGGAGCTGTCGAAGGAGCAGCAGGCGAAGCTGGGGGCGGTCAACACCGAGTTTGGCACCAAGCAGCGCGAGCTGTTCCAGTCGGCGTTCGCCGGTGGCGGCGGCGGTGCGGGGGGTGGCAATTTCGAAGAGATGCAGAAGAAGGTCGCCGAGATGACGACTGAACGCGACAACAAAGCCAAGGAGATTCTGTCGAAAGATCAACAGGAAAAATTCGCCACCCTGATTGGCAAGCCGTTCGATCTCGCTTCGCTCCGTCCGCAAGGCTTCGGTGGCGGTCGTGGCGGTGCCGGCGGTGGCCGTAACGCAGGTCGCCCGGGTCAGAAGGCCGAAGAGAAAAAGTAAAACAGTGAAAACGGTGAAGAAGTAGTTTCAAGAATCCCCGTTTTGGTCGCCAAACGCGGGGATTGTGAAGCTGATTTCCCGCGTGGTGGAGCCACTGGCATGGCTCTGCCACGCGGGTTTGTTTTGAAAGGCCCGCTTCCTGGCGGGCGCGGCTCCATCAACATCTCTCAAAGCGGACCGCGCGGATTAAAACCGCCCAGCTTGGCCATCGAACGGGTGGTCGTTTGTCTTGGCCCCTATTTTCCTGAACCTGCGAGCCTTTAGTATGCTCTCTCTGCGAACTGTGGTGTCTCTGGGACTGGTCTGTGCAGGATTATTGCAGGCTGCCGAGGGGGCCGACTGGCTGCGGTTTCGGGGCCCCAACGGTTTGGGGGCCAGCGATGCCCGGAATCTGCCCAGCACGTGGAGCGACACCCAGGGAATCGTCTGGAAGACCGAATTGGCCGGCCCGGGTGCGTCGTCTCCGATTGTCGTTGGCGACCGGATATTCGTCACCAGTTTTCGCGGTGTCTCGACCGACAAACCGGGTGATCTCGCGGGCCTGGAATATGTGCTGACCTGCCTGGATCGGAGATCGGGCAAGCTCCAATGGCAACAAGTAGAAAAAGCGAAACCTGGAGAGGATCGGTATGAAGGGTTTCTCGCCGGCCACGGGTACGCTTCGAACACCCCGACCAGCGATGGCCAGCGGGTCTTCACCTTCTACGGCAAATCGGGTGTTCACGCCTACACGCTCTCCGGCGAAAAGCTTTGGTCGCAGGATGTGGGAAACGGTTCCGCACCCGTGAACTGGGGGACGGCGAACAGTCCGATCCTCTACAAAGACAAGCTGATTGTCCCGGCGACGTCCGAGAGCAAATCGTTGATCGCGTTCAACGTCCAGACCGGCAAAGAGGAGTGGAAGCTGACCGCCGACGGATTCTACGGAACCTGGAGTACGCCTGGCCTCGTGACGTTGCCCAGTGGCAAACAGGAACTGGTGATCGCAGTCCCGTATGAGATCTGGGGAATCGACCCGGAAAGCGGGACGTTTCTGTGGTACAGCGAAGGGGTCAAAGAGGACGTCGTCTGCACCAGCCCGGTGATCCGGGGCGACATGGTCTACGTCGTTGGTGGCCGAAATGGTTCCGCCGTCGCTGTTCAGGCCGGAGGCAAGGACGAAGTGACCAAGACCCATATGAAATGGTCAAAGTCCATCGGATCGTATGTCACCAGCCCGGTGATTCACGGCGATCACCTGTATTGGGTGAGCGATCGTGGAATCGCGATCTGTCTGGCACTCGCGGACGGGGCGACGGTTTATCAAAGTCGAATTCCCGACGGCGGCCAGATGTACGCCTCGGTCCTTGTCGCCGACGACAAGTTGTACGCCGTGACCCGTCAGAACGGCACCTTCGTCGTGGCCGCGAAACCGGAATTTGAGCTTCTGCAACATGTCGAGTTCGCCCCCAAAGAAGAAGTCTTCAACGGCAGTCCCGCGGTGACGGAAGGTCGGCTGCTCTTCCGGTCCGATCGATTTCTGTATTGCGTTGGGAAATAACCCGCAATTCTGGAAAAACGTTTTGCTCTCCACGCGAAATGTGGG
Organism: Planctomicrobium piriforme; assembly: GCA_945860955.1. GTDB lineage: Bacteria > Planctomycetota > Planctomycetia > Planctomycetales > Planctomycetaceae > UBA10511. Next base: position 2,606 of record CAMATH010000207.1, on the reverse strand, counting down.
TAGTATCATGTGACTCGATTCCGATGGGTTCGGCGGAACGCCGGCTTGGATTGGATGGAACGTACCGAGATTCTCCCCCCGAATTCAGGGAACCAACATGTTCACGATCGACAGTTTGGGCCAGCGGACGTGTGACGGTGTGAACCGCCGGAGTTTTTTGACGGTGGGTGCGGTGGGCTTGGGAGGCCTGACGCTGACCGATCTGTTGCGGGCCGACGACCAGGGAGTCGGTCGCTCGGTTTGGGCCAAGAAGTCGATCATCAACGTGTTTCTGGGGGGTGGCCCCTCGCACATAGATACGTTTGATTTGAAGCCGGAAGCCCCGCGCGAGTTTCGCGGCGAGTTCCAGCCGATCGACACGAACGTTCCGGGAGTGCAAATCTGCGAGCATCTTCCGGAACTGGCGGCCCGGATGAATGACTTGGCGATTGTGCGGTCGCTGACCGGGTTGTACGAAGAACACAGCCCGCATCAGACGGAAACCGGCTGGTCGGAACAGTCGCTGCGGTCCAGCGGTGGCCGGCCGAGCTTTGGATCGGTGGTCTCGCGCCTGCAAGGGGCGAATAACGGTTCGTGTCCCACGTTCGTCGATCTGACCGGCCATACCAAGTACGGCTTTCTGGGTCCGGTTTATGGAGCGTTTCGCCCCGATGGAGAAGGGCGGGCGAATCTTTCGCTGGCGGGTGGCGTGACGACCGGCCGACTGGACGATCGGACCAAACTGCTGGGTGGGCTCGATCGACTCAAGCGGGACGCGGACTCGGCGGGTTCGATGAAGGCGATGGATTCGTTCGCCGAACGCGCGGTGAGCGTGATCACGTCGGGAGCGGTCGCGAAAGCGCTTGATCTCAATCAGGAAGATCCCCGCATTCGCGAACGTTATGTGGGCAGCACGGCCAATCCCTATCGCGAAAACGACCGCTTCCTGCTGGCCCGTCGTCTGATTGACGCCGGCGTGCGCTGCGTCAGTTTGTCGTGGGGGGGCTGGGACACCCATGGCGACAATTTTGGCCACCTCCGCAGGCAGTTGCCCCCGTTTGATCGCGGGTTGGCGGCGCTGGTCGATGATCTGAAAGCGCATGGTCAGCTCGACGACACCATTCTGATCGTGTGGGGCGAGTTTGGACGCACCCCCCGGGTGAATGGTGGTGCCGGCCGGGATCACTGGCCCCGGGCGGCCAGCGTTCTCCTCGGTGGAGGGGGACTTCAGACCGGGCAGGTGATTGGTTCGACGAATCGACTGGGGGAACAACCCACTGATCGTCCCGTTCACTTGCAGGAAATCGTCGCGACGCTGTATCAGCACATGGGAGTCGACCCGCGGTTCACCACGCTCATTGACAACAATGGGCGTCCCCAGTACCTGGTCGATCACAACGCGGTCGTCAAGGAACTGATCGCCTAGTTCGCGAGTTCTGATACCGGTCCTTTAGTTCTGGCGTGGCGCGAGTCATTGATGTTGATCGATCCGGTGGAACTGCTCGCGGAACTCGTCGCGATTCCCAGCGTCAGCCCGATGGGACGCGATGTTTCGGGACCAGAATACCTCGAAACCCGGTTGACCGAATTCCTGGTCGGGTTCTTCCGTTCGCTGGGGGTTCCCTACGAGACGATCGAAGTTCTCCCCGGTCGCTGCAATGTGATCGCCCGCTTCGACGCTCCTTGGTCCTCGGCCACGTTGCTGCTCGACGCCCATCAGGACACAGTTCCCGTCGATGGGATGACCATTGCCCCCTACACGCCCGAGATCCGCGACGGTCGGCTGTACGGCCGTGGTGCGTGCGATGTTAAAGGGGGGATGGCGGCGATGCTCGCGGCGTTCGCCCGGCTGGTCAAAGAACGGCCCGCGGGAGCCGCCAATGTCGTGATGTCTTGCACCTGCGATGAGGAGGCGACAGCGCAGGGGGTTCTCGACTTGGCACGGTTGTGGAGCGACCCCGCGCGACATTCCATACTCCTCCCCCAGGCCCCCGATCTGGCTTTGGTTGCCGAGCCGACCGATCTCCACATCATCGTCGCTCATAAAGGGGCAGTGCGGTGGAAAGTGAAGACCCGGGGACGCGCCTGCCATAGTTCGCGTCCGTCAGAGGGGATCAACGCCCTCTATCGCATGGCGGAATTGCTGGTTTGCCTCGAAAAGTACGCGGACGAACTCCCCCGCATGGTGCCGGCACACCCATTGTGCGGCGGCCCGACCATCAGTGTCGGTCGCATCTCGGGGGGAATCAGCGTCAATACAGTGCCTGACGAATGCGTCATTGAAATCGATCGCCGCGTGGTTCCGGGTGAAGACCCTTCCAAGGTCATTCCACACGTTGAGACCTACCTGCGGGAACGCCTGGATGTCGATTTCGAGATGCTCCCTCCCTGGCTCGATGGCGCGACGTTGAATGACCGGAACAACGGTCCTTGGGCCGACCGATTGTTGAGACACATTTCGGATGTCGCCGGTCCTCGGGAAAAGCAGGGGGCCTGGTACGGAACCAACGCGTCGCGGATCGCCACGACCGGCGTCCCGGGGATCGTGTTTGGCCCGGGCTCGATCCATCAGGCGCACACGATCGATGAATGGATCGACATCAACGAGCTCCGCCAGGCAAGCGAGA
>CAMATH010000206.1 GCA_945860955.1 Planctomicrobium piriforme | reverse complement strand
AAACAACCCCCCCCCCCCCCCCGCGCGAAACCTCCGCACGCGTGCGGTGAAACCCAGCACTCCGCGACCGTTCGGCCCGGCAACTCGGATTGTAAACCGTTATGGCACAATAAGAACAGTCGTAGACGCCGGGTTGGATCACGGTTTGCTCAGTTGACGGAAAGACTCATGCCGTTCTTTGGCGTGAATCGGTTAAACAGTCTCTGCCCGCCGCTTTCCTGCGTGTGACGATCGAACGATGAAACGGATTGGAATTCTGACTGCGGGGGGCGACACTCCCGCGCTGAATGCGACGCTTTCGGGAGCGGTGTTGCGGGCCTGCGAACGCCGGATTGAAGTCGTCGGCTTCATCAAGGGATTCAGCAGTCTGTTCAATCCACGGGTTCCCCACGTGCGGCTGAATCCGCTGTTCACCCCAATCCCCGAACTTGATCCCACCCGGGGCGGGTCGCTGATCGGTTCGTCGAGGGACTACGTCGACGGCCGCGATACCGCGACGATTTCCGTGATCGCGGAACGGCTGCGGAAACTCAAAATCGACGGACTCGTCTGCATCGGTGGCGATGGGACGCTGAACGGCATGCAGGCGCTTTCCGACTATCTCCCTACCGTTCTCGCTCCCAAGACCATCGACAATGACCTGGGGCTGAACTACCGCCATGAGCCGGATGAATGGACTCGCGAGCCAACCGCCGACTCGCCCGGGTATCGCTACGTGAAATCGCCGTCGCGTGGCCAGTTCGACATTGAACAGATGGTGAACTATGCCACCCCGGGATTCGCCACGGCGGTGTTTGTTTCGTCATGGGCGGTCCAGCGTACCCGCAGCACGGCGGAAAGCCATCGGCGGATCGCGATCATTGAAGTGATGGGACGCCACTCGGGCTATCTCGCGCTGGGGGCGGCCTACGGGCAACCCGACATCGTTCTCATCCCCGAAGTCCCCCTCAACGTCGACCGGCTGGTGGAACGGGTCATCGAAACCTACGAGTTGCAGAAGAACGCGATGATCGTGTGTGGCGAAGGGATCGTCGACGAGCGGGGAGACGAACTCGGTTCGGAAACCGCGTCGACCGACCCGGCGGGAAACAAGATTCTGTCCGGAGCCGCCGATTCATTGCGGCAGGTTTTGATTCAACGACTGGGCGACACGTACTTCACCAGCAAACGCCGGAATGAGTCGGCCCGGGCGGCGATTTTCACACGAAAAGTCGGGCACACCCAACGGGGCGGCCGCCCCGTGTTGTTCGATCGGTTCTATGGCTCGCTGCTGGGAGGGAAGGCGATCGACCTGTTGATCGAAGGACACGTCAACGGCGTTTCGGTTCTCCAGTGGAATCGCGAACGGGGTTTCTACATCGACAGCGTGACCGCCAACGACTTTCGCGACCGTTACGGCCTGATACACTCTCGGCAGGTCCATCCTTCGTTCTACGATGCGGAGAATCTGCGTCCGTCGCAAACGGGGATCGATTACCTCGTGCCGATCTTCAAGGACGCGCTGGGTCCAGACGACATGGAGGCGGTTCGCCAGTCCTTGTTCCGAACCAGCAACCTCACGCAGCCGTTTCACTCCGTGAACATCGACGTCAACAAGCGGATCACGTATCTCGAATGAGCTCTGAAGCACAAGTCCCAGCAACCGACCGTCAGTCTCGCGAAGAAGAGGTGCGCAAAGCGCTCAGTCTCGACATTCGCCGACTGGGGGGAATGTTAGGTGACGTGATCCGTCGGGTGGCGGGGGAGCCGACATACGCCCTGGTGGAAGAGGTGCGGGCAGCCAGCAAGGAACTCCGCGAGCGACCGTCGATCGAGTCGGCGCGATCCTTGCGCGACCGCCTGAAACGGCTTGACGTGGCCGACCTGCGTCGGTTGATTCGCGCGTTCAGCATCTACTTCGATCTGATCAATCTGGCGGAACAGCGGGGGAGATTGCGTGCCCTTCGCTGGCAGGCGTTGACCGCCACCAGTCCGAGTTCCGACGGTATCGAGTCGGCACTCATCCAGTTGCGTCAGGGAGGGGTATCACCCCAGACGCTGGGGGGACTGCTGCACCGCGCGAAGATTGTGCCGGTGTTCACCGCGCATCCCAGCGAAGCCCGCCGCCGAACGATTCTCGAAAAGCTCGACACCATCTCGTTTGCCCTCGAGCGACTCGACGTGGAACAACTCACGCCGCGCGACCGGGCGGAAATTGAGGCGACGCTGCAATCGGAAATTGAGACCTTTTGGCTCTCGAATCTGGTGCGGGTCGATCGGCCGACCGTCCTGGACGAAGTTCGCCATGGCGTCGGCTTGGTGCATGAACTGATCCACGTCGTTCCCCGTTTGTACCGGGAGCTGGAAACCGCTCTCGGAAAAGTCTATCCCGAGCTGCCTCGCCCGTCCGCAATTTTGGAATTCGGCAGTTGGATCGGTGGAGACCGCGACGGCAATCCGAATGTGACACATGTCTCGACCGTCGCGGCGGTCGGGGTTCTGCAACACACTGTGTTGGAGTCGTATCTCCCGCGACTCGACGATCTCGCACGGGTCTTGTCGCTCTCTACCGAGTGCGTCACTCCGGGACCAGAGTTCCAATCGGTTTTCGATCGCTGCGAAACTCTCGTCCCGCAGGCGATGGCTCGAATTCGTCACGAACCGTATCGCGCTGTCTGTCGGGCGATCTCCGAACGCATTCGATTGACGATTTCGTGGATCCGGAATTTGCGGCTGCACTGGACCGCAGAACCACAAGAACCACCGCCGGCGATCTACCGGGCCCGCGCCGAACTGCTGTATGACTTGCGGGCGATGTCCGATGATCTGAAGGAGGTCGGGGCGACGACGGCGGCGGACGGCTTGTTGCGGGACTTCATCCGGCTGGTCGAGACGTTCGGGTTGCACATGTTGTCGCTCGATATCCGGCAGCACGCCGCCCGGCACGCGCAGGCTCTCGACGAGATCTTTCGCTGGGCGGGGGTCTGCGACGATTACCAGCGCAAGTCCCCCAACGAACGATTTGAGCTGCTGGCGAAGGAATTGCAGATGACGCGCCCTCTGGTGCCGACGCATCTGCCGTTCTCGGAGGAGACGCGGGAAGTCGTCCAGACGTTGCGCAACGTCGCGGCGTTGTTGGAGCAGCAATGTGCCGAGGCGATTGAAAACTACGTGATCAGCGGTGCGACCGAGCCGGCGCATGTGTTGGAGGTGCTGCTCCTGGCGCGCGAGGCGCGGCTGTTTCGCCCGGGAGAGGGGATCAGCCGACTGAATGTCGTGCCGCTGTTTGAGTCGCTCGATCCGCTGATGACCGCGTCCACGATTGTGCAACGTCTGCTGGCGTTGCCGATCTATCGCCGGCATCTGGAGCTGCGGGGGAATATCCAGGAAGTGATGATCGGCTATTCCGACAGCAACAAGGAGTCGGGTTTCTTGCAGTCGAATTGGGCGCTGTATCGGGCGCAGCGGGCGCTCGCCGAGACACAGCGGCGGACCGGTGTCACCCTGCAGATTTTTCACGGTCGCGGGGGTGCGATCGGTCGTGGCGGTGGGCCGGCGAACAAGGCGATTTTGGCACAACCGGGCGGAACGGTCGACGGCCGCATGCGGTTCACCGAACAGGGGGAGATGATCGCCGACCGCTATGGTTGTGCGGGCATCGCGGAACGACACCTGGAACAGATTGTCAACGCGGTACTGCGGAACAGCACTGCGGTAGAGAACCGGGATCCCTCGCCCGAGTGGGAACGGCTGATCGACCGGCTTTCGGAAAAAGCCCGCCGGCATTACCGCAAGCTGGTGTACGAAACCCCCGAGTTTCTCACCTACTTTGAACAGGCGACGCCGATCGCGGAGATTGGCCAGTTGAAGATCGCGTCGAGGCCGGCACGACGGAGCGAAGGGAAGAGTGTGGGGATTGACCAGTTGCGGGCGATTCCCTGGGTCTTCAGTTGGATGCAGAGCCGTCACACGCTCCCGGGCTGGTACGGCCTGGGAAGCGCCGTGTCGGAACACCTGACCGAGAATCCGCACGACGCCGACATGCTGGCGAAAATGTACACGGACTGGCCCTTCTGGCGGACGCTGATCGACAACGCGCAAATGATTCTGGCCAAGGCGGACCTGACGATTGCGCGGGTCTATGCCGACCTGGTGGAAGATCGGGCGATTGGCGACCGCATCTACGGGGAAATCGCCGGCGAATTTCAGCGAACGGTCACCGCCATTCTGCGGATGACCGGCCAGACCGAATTGCTGTCCAACATGCCGGTGTTGCAGCGGTCGATTCAACAGCGCAACCCATATGTCGACCCGCTGAGCTTCATTCAACTAGTGCTGCTCGAGCGGTTGCGGGCGGGAGAAGAACCCCGGCAGGAATTGCTGACGGGGGTGCTGGAGAGCATCAATGGGATCGCGTCGGGACTGAAGAACACGGGTTGATCGCGCTTTAGCGATCGACTCGAAACGCTGCCGGTCGTCACGACCAAAGTCGTTCGACGGACAAGCGAACTACTTTTTCGGATCGAGATTCGCATCCAGGTCGGCCTTTGTCACGGACGATTCCACACCCGTTTCCGGGACTTCGGCTTTCGCCAGCCAGACCATCGCGTTCAGCACCACCTTGCGAAACTGGTCATTACCCCAGTTGTCGTGGAAGTGACCCCCCGTGAAGCCAAACCCGCGGCCGCCGTCAGGACGTTCGACCGTCCACAGCATCGCTTCCGCCCGCCCCTTTTGATCCTGAATGTGCTTGTAGGGGCCGGCGGGATACACGTAGGGACCGTTTCGGACTTTGTCGCTGGGTGAGGCCACCAGAATGGGCTGGAATTTGACGTTTTCGACCTTTTCGGCTTTGTTGCCGGGGAGGTCGGCGAGGAACCGCATGTTGAAGTACCACTCGTCCTTGATTCGAAACGGTTTCACGCCACGGGTGATCGGGTGGACGGGGAACTCGCTGAATTCCGGCTCCCAGATCGGGTTGCACGAGAACATGTTTTCGTAATAGCCACCGATCCAGCGTTTGAACTGCTGACCCGCCTGATCCGCGACCACTTCGACACCAAAGTGCATGCAGCCAATGCCAACCCCTTTGGCGACCCATTCCTCGGTCATTTTCAGACGCCGGCCGTTTTCCCGCACCAATTCGTGTCCCCCTCCGCCATCCATGTAGAAGACTATGGCGTCGGCCCCGTCGAACACTTTTTCATCCTGAGGCCAGCCATTCAAGACAATGCTGGTCTTGACCAGCGGCGAGTCTTTGAGGCACTTGTCGAGCAGTTGAACCCCGGCGTTGAATTCGTGCATGCGCGGGGGATGCGACGGCTTGCCGGCGACGATCACGAGCTTGCGCGGCCCGTCGGCCGCTTGCGACGCGGAAGGGGTCAACAGCGTTGCCAGAATCAGGCTGGCGAACGCCGCCAGCGCAAGGGGACGATGCATTGGAGTCTTGATGTTCATGGGAAGACGATGCGAACGGGAAAGAACGAAGCGACGTAATGAGGACTGGGCGTGAAAGTTTGAAATGATCGAAACGCGTCACTTCCGGGAGTGCGTCGACTCGCGGAGGGCGGTGTACCGGATCGCGAGGTGCGGCGTTTCCAATCGCTTCTGGCCCATCGCAAGTGACTTGCAACCGGTCTCGACCAGCCCGCCGGTGAGCAAGGTGCGTTCCACAGGGTAGGGGGACTTCCCGGTGACAAAGGTCTCTTCCGCCTTGGACATCAGGGCGGCGGAGTAGGTGACGTTGGGGGTCGGGGGGAGGTAGAACAACGTCGACAGCGGTTCCGATTGGCCTTTCAAGCGGATCGCGACGTTGAAATCTCCCACCAGTCCGTTCAGCATCAGCATCGTCCCCTTCAGTCCGTCGGCGTATTCATAGCGATAACAGACCGGGTCTTTCACCCATTCGCGAATCTGGGCGACCGTGGGGTAGCGATCGCTGTACGACTCGGGCTGCGCGAGTGTCTGGGTCCGCGACAGGCACGCTTCGAACAACCGGGGATCCCAGCCCCCCGAATTCCAGTCCTTCGCCTCCATCGCCTTCCAGACCGCGTCGCCCCGCAGAGCCTGCAGCGCCACGACGCCGGTTTCGCCCCCTTTCCGACGTTCGACCAGGCATTGCATCATCTCCAGCGCGTGGAAGTCGTAACTGTCGACACTGCCGATCGACACCCCCAGTACCTCTTCGACTTCGGCACCGTACGGGAGGTCGACGTCAGGCATGCGCCACGTCACCGGCAGCGAGGAGCCGGCGGTGAAGGCGAACTTCAGTTCCTTGGAAATGTCGACCATTTCTTTGGCCCACTCCCAGTTCCAGGACAGGTGCTTGTCGTTGAACACCGGCACCGCGCGGCTGTCTTTGCGAAAGACCTCGGTGACTTGTTTGAAGAACTCGTACCGCGGGTACTTGGTCTGTTCGTATTCGCTCTTGGGATAGTTCCCATGCTCGCCGATGATCAAGACGGCGTCGACCGCGAGTTTGTCACCACCACACCGCAACGCCTGGGCGATGCTGGGATAAATCGTGAAGCCGAACTCTTCTGCCCGCTTTCGCGACAGGTCGGCCTCGGGAAACTGGTCGACATACGCCGACACGACATCGAACGGGGGATGGTGCCAGCCTCCGTTCAACGGGTAGCCCACGAGAAACCGTTCGCCCATGTGCCAGGCATGGGAACGGTACCGCCACTCGGTGGTGACAATCGCAAGCCGTTTTTTGGGGCCGGCGGGAGCGTCGTCGGCGGATGCCAGAGAGGCGAACAGGGGAGCCGAAGCGGCGAGTTCGAGGAAAGAGCGGCGGGTGAGCATGAGGTGGGGACTCAGGGGGGCGTATTGGGGGCGGATCGTCGTGGGGAGTCGCGGCGACGTTGCGGTGGTGAGTCGATTATCGAGTTTTTCGAACGGGGTAGCCGTTGGCGGGGCAGGGGTATGAGAACGCGAATCGTCTCAACGGATATGGCACGCAGTATATCGCGGTGTCGCGCCGCTCAGGAAGCGGTCGCACGGGGGCGACATCTTGGTCGGCGCATCAACGTAGCCCGCACTCTCCGAGTGCGCGGCCCAATGTGCGCTTTTCGTCGCTAGACGCACTTGGGGCTGGCGCAACCTCCCAAGCGAGCCGTCCGTCGCGAAATGAGTTGGACATCGTCGGGGCTTCGCCTCTTCGCCGGGAGTCTCGCCATCCCGCGACGCCCCTCGTCGTGTTGTTTTTTGACAGGATGAAAGTCAGTGTCAGTCCTGGGGCTGCCCCCAGTGCGGTGTTGGGACGGTTGAGGCACAGCGGGGCCGGTCTTTCGGAGAAAGACGGCTACGTTCCGAGTGCGCGGCCGGGTGTGCGAACCGCCTGTATCGACCTTCCGGATCCTGGCGAATTTCGAATCCGATGGATTGATGTGGTTCTTGGCAGTCGTTCCGTCACCGTGTTACCGCTTCGCGAAGCAGACGTTTGCGTTCTGACCGCGACGCGCGTTTCCATTCCGGCGACTGGCGGATTTCGTCGGCGGACCGCTGCGCCGGGGAATCGCCACGGGACGAATTCGCGTCGTCGCGACAGGGAGAGCCTGTGCCGACAGGGGATTGCGCTCGCGAACTGGTCGCTGGTTCGCGCTCGTGCGTATTCGCTGCGGAAGATTCGTTCTTGCTGGCAAGACTGAGCCAGTCGAAGTGGCTCGCGTCTCGCGTCAGATCGGGATGCCGGCGTGGCGGTGGTGCCTTGGAAGCGGGCGTCGTTGCGTTCGGCAACGTGTCGTGAAGAGATACCGGGGCAGGGGAGGGCGAGGCCGCTGCCGAGTCGCCATTTCGTTCTCGAACGAAGCCAGGTGAATTCCCGTCAACCATCGCCTCGGGATCGCTCGGTGAGGACTCGTCCCAAACCACCGTTTCGTCGCGCATCTGATACGCGGTCGGCGCGGCGCGACTGTTCGATTTCAGCGGCAGCAACAAAAACCGGTCAGGACCATCGGTCGCCGGGCAGATCTGCCAGATCGCACGCGCCCTCTCGACCATCGCCAGGCTCCCCAGTGCCTTGGGAAGTGTGATCTTGCCGGCGGCGAACCGAACCGGGTCGCCAATGAGTGGGGTGACCAGCACAACCGCCAGATCGAGTTCATTGGCCAACCGATTGAGCTGGTCGAACAGCGTCCTCAGATCCGCCTCACGCCACTTCGCAACCTGAAATGGCAGGGAATCGATCACCAGCAATCCCATCCGCTGCGGAGCGGCGGAGCCTTGTCGGGACCGATTCCAGTCCAGGATCTCCCGACGCAGTGCCGGGAGATCGGTTGTTAATGACAGGCTACGCTCGGGGAGCGCGTTTTCGTCGTCCGATGGCTCAGCAACACCGGTGATCACCAGCAACTGATCCGGAAGCCCCCCCGCGAGTGCGATCCGTCGGGCGATGCCAGACCGGGGATCGCCCCCGGCCGTCACCAGGACCACTCCCTGCGGAGGCTGTGGTCCCGGTCCCCCCCAGGACTCCTCATCTCCAGGCAACGCCACTCCCGCCGACACACGGGCGACCAAGTCGGAAATCACGTCCGTGGCGTCCCCGCCGGGAGTGGGAACGAGCAGGGTCAACTCCCGTCGGGGAATCCGGTCGTTCCAGATCCATTGTGGATCGAAAACGGGATGTTTGTCCATCTGCCACATTATCAACCGGGGGGCGGTGTCTGCGGGCAGAGTTGGATGAACGGTCGGTGGACCATTCGGCTCCGACCGAGCCTGCTCGTTCGGAGCACGTTTTCGGGGTGTTCTTGAATTGGTCATGTTGCACCGCGCGGGGAATTCCTAAATCGGAACCGAAAGCATGTCTCTCAGAACACTATCATACGTCAGGATACTACTGAATTCAATGTCAGTATGTACTTGTGTTTCTGTTTTTTTCGCCAGGTGCGATGCGAGTCATGCGTTCCATCAATACCGGGACGTCTTCCGTACCAACACGGGGGACGGTCGGCGTCCGGGACGGGCTTTGGACTGGGATTTTCCTCGGTGGCAGTGACACCCGTCGGTGTTTTTGTGGTTGGTTGAAAAAAAAGCCGGCCGCGAAACCCTTAACAGGAGGTTCGCAGCCGGCGGTTGGATTCATTTCGCGTGATCGCGAAACCGTTACTTTTTCGCGGTCTTCTTTTCGTTCAGGGCGGTCAGATAGTCGAGCGTGATCGACAGCAGTTCTTTGTTGTACGAGTTGTCGGCGAACACCGGTTCGTCGGTGGAGTCGTCGGCCGCGTCCGCCTTGTCGCGGGTCTTCTGTTCTTCTTCCACCCGTTCTTTCCGCAATGCCTCTTCGTTCAACGTCACCGATTTGCGCTGTTTCCGCGCCAGGTACTTTTCGATGTCGCTGTTCACCCGGACGAAATCGGTATCCATATCAACCCGCTTTTTGCTGCTGGCGGCGACCGACGCGATCACATCTTTCCCGTTCTGCTTGAAGTGGCGGTGGGCGGTTTCGTCGATCTGGTCGAACGGCATCGCGTTGTCGAGGAATTCCTCACCCAGATCCATGTGATCCAGCAGCGAGGGGAGCGTCACATCAGAGGGGACACCCAACTTTTGAGTACTCTGACCGTTCGGCCGGTAGAACTGCTGAATCGTCAGTTTCACTGCGCCAAGCGGCGGCTTGTTGAAGATCGGCAGCACGTTCTTGCCGACCTGCATCACGCTCTGAACGGTTCCCTTCCCGTGCGTTCGGCTGTCTCCCACGACCAGCCCGCGGCCGTAATCCTTGATCGCGCCGGCGAAGATTTCGGAAGCGGAAGCGGA
>CAMATH010000205.1 GCA_945860955.1 Planctomicrobium piriforme | reverse complement strand
GTGGCGTCTGCTCCGCCGCCGGGATCTCGATTCCCGCGATGACGATCGGTTGGATTGGCTGGGGGTCTGACTGGCTCATGCGCCATACATTCCCCGAAAAACCGACTTTGAGTAAATACCAGTTTCCGAGGGGTTATTGAGCAGTTACTCAAAGGCCGAGAGTCGCATTTGTTCAAAGTCACAAAGACAAGCACGAGCTTTGAATATAAGATTTTGTCAAGTCAATGACTCTGTCGCTGTGCCACGGTGCGGTTGGCCCATACGTTCGCGGTCGCGAAAACGAGCCTGTTACCACGTCACGGTTCGCTGACAGTCGCGACGAAATCCAGAGCCTTCAACCGGGGCTTCGTCCCTCGCACGCATCGGAACCCCAGGTTGGGGTGCGTCTCATCCATAAAGACAAATAGCCGACTCTTGGGACCGCGCTTCCAGTCCGCGATACTGTCGGCGGTCGGCGTTTCGTTGCCGATCGCCAACTGCCTCCCTCCCCGAATGATTCGTGATTGCCTGGGCGGGAGCGGCGGTTGAACTCCGGGTCGGGTGATGTAGAAGCAGCCCCAGCTCCCGGTCCGCTCCGCCACATTGGAATACAGCCCAAAGACGTCCACACCTTCGAACGCAATGTGATCGAGCGGATCGGACTTCACGGCACCCACGGGCCAATCGGTGATTGTGTCCACCGGTTTTCCCCAGGGGGTCTCCAGCTTTCCCCCGTCGGTCGCCGCCCGTTCGTATTCGAATTCTGAGATCAGGCGCTTGCCCGAGAATTCCGCATACGTGGCGGCTTCGGCGTCGGTGAGATTCACCACGGGATCGTCCGCAGCCGGACTCGCGTTTCGCATCGCCCAGGGGAGCAACCCCCCCATAACCCGGCGATAGTCGCTGACCGTGACTTCGTGCGTGTCGAGGTAGAATGCCGGGATGTGGCGATGATGCGACGGAATTTCCCTGGAATCGGGGCTGCCGATCGGACACAGTTCGAGAGTCGGCACGAACGCCATCCCGGGGGTCACTTCGCGGGTGTCAAAGATCGGAACGAGAGCAAGTGCCGCCTCGCCCTGGCGGTTTCTCGTCCAACTCGTGATTGGGGAGGCGACTGGGACTGGAGCTTCCTCGTCACGGGGCACCCTCCGCAGTACCTCATGGAACACGGACGTTGTCTCCGGATCGCCCACAAACGCCACCACCAGATAATCTCCCGGTTCGACCCGCAGGCTGACTGGCTTGTTCCCCGACATCGTCCCGCGTCCCGTGGGAAGGATGCGATCGGGTTCAGGTTCTCCCGTCGTCGGCGAAAGCGGAATGAAGACCAGCGTGGCGTCAGGACGACTCGCGGCGATACTCACCGCCGTCATTTCGACTGGCGGCGACGCGGCGGGAAGCATCGCCATTCCGATCAGCATCCCCGTCAATAACACGACCAGCGAGACCAGACTCGCGATCGCGGGATTCCGCTTCGCCCAGCGCCAGGCGTGTTCGAGTTTTGAGACCGGACGCGTCAGAATCGGCCGGCCGTCGAGATAGCGCCCCAACTCGTCGGCGAATTCCTGCATCGTCGCGAACCGGTGCTCCCGATCTTTCTCCATCGCCTTCAGGCAAATCGTCTCGAGATCCTTGGGAATCGTATGGCGAATTCGCCTCGGAGAGGTTGGGGGTTCGTGGATCACCTGCTGGATCATCAGCATTTTTGAACCCGCTTTGAACGGGAGCTGGCCCGTGAGCATCTGATACAGCATCACTCCCAGCGAGTACTGGTCGCTTCTTCCGTCGGCGGTGTGCGACTGCCCCTGCGCCTGCTCGGGGGACATGTACGCGGGCGTCCCCAGGATCCGCCCGTCCAGGGTCATCGTAATCTCGCCATTGATCCGCTTCGCCAACCCGAAGTCGGTGAGGTAAAGTCGACGATCTCTGTCAATCAACACGTTTTGTGGCTTCAAGTCGCGGTGAACGACGCCATGGTCATGCGCGTGTTGCAGCGCCACGGCGAGGACCTGACAGAAGGCCGCGGCGTCGCGGTGCGAAATCTCCGCCCCAGCCAACCACTCGGCGAGATTGCAGCCGACAATCAACTCACTGACGATAAAGACCCGGCCCGGCTCGTTGCCAACCTCGTGAACTCTGACGATGTTCGGATGGGACAGTTGTGCAGCGTTGCGCGCCTCGCGCAGAAACTGCTCCGTTTCGGCAGCCGTCAGTTCTTCCTTGCGGGGCAGCTTGATCGCGACAAACCGATCCAGCCGATGGTCTTTGGCCCGCCAGACTTCTCCAAACTTCCCCTCTCCCAGTCGATCCAACAGCGTGAAATGCCCGAACGGCGACTCAGAGTCGGGAGCCATGCTCCCAGTCTCTACGTCGTCAAATGTCACGTTGGTGTGACACGAAGGGCAGGTGAGCGAGGAATCGTCCCGGGCCACTCCGACCAGATCAATCAGTTGTTCACAATGGGGACATTTTATTCGCATGACACGTTCCACCCAATAAAAACTGCAGCAGTATACCCCACGCGAACGAAAGTCAGGAACATTTGCCGAGCCACGCCCGTCAGAAAGCGGTCGCAGGTGTCCGCTTCTTGACGGGCGCGGCTCGGCGTCTACGCGTCGCTTTCGGACGAGTGGCGAATTACGAGATTACTTGACTTCGAAAATCGCTTCGACTTCGACGGCCGCACCGGTGGGAAGCGCCGCAAATCCGAGAGCGCTGCGGGCGTGGTAGCCGTCGGTCTCTTTGCCGAACACTTTGTGGAACAGGTCCGACGCGCCGTTGATCACCAGATGCTGTTCGATGAAGTCGGGAGCCGAATAGACGCACCCCAGGACTTTCAGCAACTTGAGTCCATCCAGCGTTCCATGGCGGTGGTGAACGGACTGCAGAATCTTCACCGCGCACTGCCGGGCCGCTTCGTAACCTTGTTCGGTCGTGAGATTCCCCCCCAGGATTCCCTTCATGTCGCTGACGTGACCCGAAGTGATCAACTGGTTGCCGCTGCGGACACACAGATTCAGATAGCCCGGCTGCTGGACCGGAAACTCAATTCCCAGTTCTTTGGCGCGTTGCTCGGCACTCATCGGACAGACTCTCCCGGAGGTGGAATTCAGTAGGGACGTGGTGCTGAACGGTATAACGTCGCGCGGGGGCGACGGGAAGTCGAAACATGACACGAGCGCGGTCGATCGACTTCAGGTACCAATTCCGGTGCCAGCGTTCGTTGACGCTCGCACGGCCGACTCTCGTTGGCCGCTGGCCGTGGCACCCTTCTGAAATTCAAGCGGGTGGCTGTTTTGGTTGCGGCCCCGCGAAGGATGTCGTGACAGGTGATAAACCGCGTCAGGCGTTGGCTGAATTGAGAAAGGCGCAGCCGGCGGCGATGGTTGCGGCGCACTGGACGCATTCCAGGAGTGAGTCGTCGGTCACCCCCAGATGGCGTGCTTTTTCAACATGCCCGGAGGTACAAGGCTTGCAGCCGTTGATGTCGCTGACGGCGACGTTGATCAGTTCGACAGTCCGGGGATCGAGCGATGTGTTGGCGAATGTGTGTGCCCGCAGCCCGACCGACATTCCGCTGAACAGGTCGCTTCCCGAAAGTTCGCGGAATTTGAAAAAGATGTTGTACATCTGACAGGACGCCGCGACCGCGAGGACGTCGGCGATCGACTGTTCCGGCAGACCGAGTTGGGCTCCCCGCCGCGAGAGCAGATCGAGCCACGCTCCACACTTCAGTGTGCCAGCGACGGCGATGCCAATCAGCGTTTTGGTCTTCACATCCAGGCTCCCCTCGCTCCACACGAACTTTTTGTAATTCATGTAGAAGTCTTGCAAAAACGCGGGAACGCGGGCGTAGACCAGGAAGGGTTCGGGAATCGCCGCTCCGTCAAGCATTTCACGGAGACGCTCGTACGTCTGTGCGACCTTGTCGGTGGCTTCGGACTCGGAAATCGCGGCAATACGTGACATGGCGGTCTGTGGAAGTGGAATGCGAACTGGTGTGCGAGATTCGGAACACGGGAGAAAAACAGACGGGGTTCGTTAGCGAACTCCGTCTGTTCTTGAAGATTGATTCGGAAGGACGCCTGATGCGTCCGGCCGGGTCAGTTCAGGGTCTTTTCGCCCGGCTTCCAGTTGCAGGGACAGAGTTTGTCGGTCTGGAGCGCGTCCAAAACCCGCAGAATTTCCGTGACGTTGCGGCCAACTCCCAGATCATGAATCGCGACGTAGCGCAGCAGGCCATTCGGGTCGATCAGGAAGATTCCGCGGTAGGCGATTCCCTTCTCTTCATCGAGCACGCCATACGCTTCGGAGACCGTGCGAGTGATGTCCGACAGCATCAGGTGCTTGAGTCCCTTGAGGTCGGCGTGGCTGTCGCACCAGCCCTTGTGGGAGTAGACGCTGTCGGTGCTGGCGGTCAACAAAACGGTGTTCCGGTCGGAGAAATCTCCCACCGCCTTGTTGAAGGCTACGATTTCGGTCGGGCAGACGAAGGTGAAGTCGAGCGGATAGAAATACAGGCAGACCCACTTGCCATGCAGGTCCGAGAGCTTCACGGTGGTGAACTGGCCGTCGGTGCCGTCCTTTGTGCGATCGTACGCCTGCACTTCGAAATGGGGGGCCTGCTTGCCAACCTGAACGCTCATGGAATCTCTCCTTGGGGCTTGAATTCGGTAAACCGGGCGGGACGATCAATCAAAACGGCGCATCCCCGGAATATGGGTCGGTCCCCAGTCGGCGAACGCCGCTAAACGCCCCGCGAGTTGTCCGGAATTGTAGTTCTGGGGTTTCACCCCGGCAACCTTGGCTTCCATCAAGTCTGGCCGATGCCTTTCCGATCTGTCATAATCGACCGTCTCCCGCTTCGATTCCGTCCGTTGAAAGTCTTCCGCCATGCTCACCGTACTTGGCACACCCCATCGAACCTGTGAAGGAATCGGCCGCAGGCAGTTGTTGCAGGCAGGGGGCGCCGGGCTGTTTGGGATGTCGCTCCCCAAGGTTCTCGCCGCCGAATCGGTCGATTCGGGACTGGTTCCCCGGGCCAAATCGGTGATCTTTCTCTTGCTGTTTGGCGGCCCCAGCCAGTTGGAGACGTTTGACCTGAAGCCCGAAGCTCCCGAGCAGATTCGCGGCCCATTCCAGCCGATCGCATGCCGCACGCCGGACCTGCTGATTGGCGAACATCTCCCGCGGACCGCCGACCTTTCCGATCGGTTTTGTGTCGTGCGGACCATGTCGCACTCGTTCAATGATCACTCGGGGGGAGGCCACTACCTGCAGACCGGGCGACGTTGGCACGTGCCGATTGGTGGGGGATTCAAACCGACACCCAAAGACTGGCCGTCGATGGGGGCGATCGCCGAATACTCGGCACAGCAGCGTTCGGGACTGGAGCGACCTCTCCCCGCATACATGGTCCTCCCCAATTCGCTGGGGCGGCTGCAAGAGGCGGGCCAGTATCCCCGACCGGGGGAATACGCGGGTTGGCTCGGCCAGCGCTACAACCCCGTCACCACCAAGATCGACAAGAAAAACCTCACTGACAATCCGTATTGGCGTGACTGCTCGGACGAGGAATTGACGTTTGAAATCGAGGGAATGGCCGCCGGGCAGGAATTGACGCTCGATCGACTCGACCGTCGCCGGTCTTTGCTGGATCAATTCGATTCGCAACGTGCCCGACTCGACGCCTCGGCTTCCCTGGCGGGCTACTCAGCGTTTCAGCAACGCGCGATCGGTCTGGTCACATCGCCCCAGACCCGACAGGCGCTAGACATTCGTCAGGAACGCTCCGAAACACGTGACCGTTATGGCCGCCATCTGTTCGGGCAATCGTGTTTGATGGCACGTCGACTGGTGGAAACCGGTGTTCGGTTTGTCACCGTCCATTACGACTGTGTCGACGGCTACAGTTGGGATTCGCACGTCCATAGCAACGACGTGAAGAAGCACTTGTTGCCCACCTTTGATCAGGCGTATTCGGCGCTGATTGGCGATCTCGACGAGCGGGGCCTGCTCGCGGAGACGCTGGTGGTGGCGCTCGGTGAAATGGGCCGGACTCCCAGGGCCAACGCGAACTGGGGCCGTGACCATTGGAGTACCCTGTTCTCGGCGGTTCTGGCCGGTGGGGGCATTCCCGGCGGGCGGGTCTATGGCAAGTCGGACAAAGACGCCGCCTACGCGACCGAAAAACCGGTCTCTCCGGAAGACTTGGCCGCCACAGTGTACCACGCGATGGGAATTGACCCCGAACTTCGGGTTCTGAACGCCGAAAACCGCCCGACGCACATCGTCGAAGGGGGGAGTGTCGTGACGGGGTTGTGGGGCTAATCGCCCCGCAGCGAGAATCGCGATCGCTAAATCGCGAAATCGACCTTCCGTCCCAACAACCGATCCACCAGGTCGGTCGGCAAGTCGATTGCCTCCGATTCCGGTCGCCGAACATCGGTCGGATTGATCCCGCAGTACATCGCCCACGGACCCAAATGCCGCCACCGCCCGGCCCGTTTTGGCTCGTCCGGCATCACCGGCGTTGTGCAACGGTTGCAACCGATCGTTGAGTACCCTTGCAGGTGCAGCGGATTGATGATCACGTTGTTGTTGTCAATGTAGTCGCGCATTTCGTGATCTTCGAAATTCGCCAGGATATTGACCCGCACGCAGCTCATCGACTTATCGATCGCCAGAATCGGCAGATTGCTCCGACGCTCTCCATCGCTTCGCCGCAAACTCCCGATCAACCCGTCATAGCGGCCCCGCGCTTGCAGTAGTGGCTGTGTCTTTCGCATGTCGCAGCATTTCAACTGCCCATCGACATTGAGGTACAGGATCCCCAATTTCGCCGTCTGTTCTTCCATCGTCAGCTCGGGGACGAGCGAAATCACCTCCAGCCCGTACTCCTTGCTGATGCGATCGCGCGTCGTGAGGGTTTCCTGAAAGTGGACGCCCGTGTCCACAAACAAGACCGGCAGGCGTTGGTTTGCGGTCGAAGCCATATGACAGACGACCGATCCCGCCTGCTGCATCGCCGACAGAATGGCCAGGCGATCACCGAACACCGAGACCGCCCACCTCAAAATCTCCTGCGGAGAACGTTCTTCCATGCTAGCGTTCAACGCCGCCAGATCCGCCTGCTTCAGTAGTGACATTCCGTACTTTCTCGCGACTGGTCCATCAACACGCCGGGCATCCTATCAGATCGATGAAAAATCGGGCAAGGCGACATGAACAGCCGCCCATTGCCCGGTTCGCTGGCGTGACGTCAAGTGCTTCGGCTATCGTGTCGGCGAAGATGGATCCGATCGTGTGTCGACACGCGAGGTGTGAAGCGTGACGTCACCGATCGGCAGCAACGCGCTCGAGACCCCGACATGATCAACCTGAAACGCATCCTGGTGGCCACTGATTTCAGCCAGCATTCGCAAGTGGCACTCAAATACGCCGTGGCGTTCGCCGAGGCGTTCCAGGCGGAGATCATTTTGTGCCATGTGCTGGAGAAACCCGATTTTCTCAGCGCACTCCCCCCGGTCTTCGAAGGGTATTTTCCGCCGAACATCACCGAGCTGCACGAAAAGCACGCCCGGTCGGAATGTGAAGCGATCCTGACGAAATATGGGATTGCGAACGCCCGGTTGGTACTCCCCCATGGCAACCCGGCGACCGAAACCGTCGCGGCCGCCAAGGCCGAGGATGTCGACTTGATCATCGTGGGAACGCACGGCAGAAGTGCCTTGACGCACCTGTTGTTGGGATCGGTCGCCGAGAAGATTGTGCGGAGCGCCGGCTGTCCCGTTCTGACCGTTCGGGCCGGCGAACACGAATTCGTTCCGGTGTGATTCCGCCGATGGCGGTTGCAGTCGTTCGCGGGCGTCGCGCGGTGTGACACTCGCTTTGGCTTCCCGTGATTCGCTCTCGCGTTGCAAAATCCTATGGCAGAAACCCCCACGTCTCCCGCAGCGGAACAGGCCCCTTGGCCAGGCTCGCACGAAATGCCCCGCTGGTCGCTGGGCCAGCTTGGGGAAGCCCCCAAGTTCGAACTGCGCAAACTGTGGCAATACCTTGGCCCGGGACTGCTCATGGGGGGAGCCGCGATCGGCGGGGGGGAATGGCTGACCGGGCCTCAGGTGACCGCCCGCTTCGGCGGCAGTCTGCTGTGGCTGGCGACGCTGAGTATCATCGGCCAAGTGATCTACAACATCGAAATCAGCCGCTACGCCCTGTATACTGGCGAACCGATCTTCACGGGCAAATTCCGCACACAACCGGGACCGAAAGTCTGGGTCTGGGTGTACCTGCTGCTGGATGTGGGAACCGCGTTTCCCTATCTGGCGGCGAGCGCCGCGATCCCTCTGTTGATGGTCTGCAAGGGGGGAGTCGTCCCGGAAGTCAAGCTGATCGATACGTTCATCGCCGACAACGGGACGATCCTGCGTGTTTTGTCGCTGTTGATTTTCCTGGCGGCGCTGTTGCCGATGATTGTCGGGGGAAAGATCTACAATTCGCTCAAAGCGGTGATGACGTTCAAAATCGTCACTGTCATGGGATTCTTGCTGGTGCTGGCCTTCATGTTCTCGAAACCCGAGACTTGGGTCGAGATTTTTTCCGGCTTCTTCAAGTTTGGAAACGTTCCCACAGGGAATGGCGACGAAGTCCTCAACGTCTTCGCCGCCGTCGCGAACGGCGAAAAGCTCCCTTCGTTGGATATCAAGACGATGGGACTGCTGTCGGCTCTCGTGGCGATTTCCGGCCAGGGAGGATTGTCGAACACCCCAATCAGCAACTATACCCGCGATCAAGGCTGGGGAATGGGCTCGCAAGTGGGGGCGATTCCCAGTCTTGTGGGGGGGAACGAAGTGACTCTGTCGCATGAAGGAACGGTCTTCATTCCCGACGAGAAATCACTCCCCCGGTGGCGAAGCTGGCTGGGGCACGTGATTCGCGACCAGGTTCTGGTGTGGGGACCAGCGTGCTTTTTCGGTCTCGCGCTCCCCAGCATGCTGTCGGTCCAATTTCTGGAACGGGGCACCGATCTGACCAAGAGCGACTGGCTCGGTCCGATCATGACTTCGAACGGCGTGGGTGAGGCGGTCGGAAAAGCGATGGGACCGTCGATGGGATCGCTGTTCCAGTTCCTGACTCTGTTCTGCGGGTTCATCGTCCTCGCGCCCAGCATGGCGTCGACGGTCGACGGATTCGTCCGACGCTGGGTCGACGTTTTCTGGACCTCCAGCAAGAAACTCCGCGAGCAGGACGCGTCGAAGATTCGCAAACTGTATTTCACGGTTCTCGGTTGCTACGCGGTCGTGGCGCTGATCATGCTGGGGCTGATTCCCAAACCGTCGGCGCTGCTGGCGATCGCCGGCTTTGTGTACAACTTCGCCCTCGGCTTCAGTTGCTGGCACGTCATCCGGATCAATACCAAACTGCTGCCGCCAGAATTGCGCCCGGGCTGGGGACCGAGAATCGGCCTCGTGTTGACCGGAATCTTCTTCTGGACCGTGGGGATTCTGGGGGCAATTTCGACGATTTCGAGGTTGTACCCGAATTTTTGGCCGTGGCTGGTGGGGTTTTTCGGTTGAATTTGGGGTTGATTGCCGGATGATGATGGCTACAGCAACTGCGAACTCAGCGTGCGCGGCAAAAACGCGACAGTCTTCCAGAGCCGCGCATGCAGTAAGCGCTTATCGACAACCGCTGACTACGTGCGCGGCTCTGTGACAACACCGTCTTTTCGGCCGCTCGAAGTCGAATGTGCCGTCGAGTCACGTTGGATCGACCGACTCGGCAGAAAATCGCGTGTGCCAGCCGCGAGCCGAGGGAGGATGAAGGAAAGGCGGGATCGAGATCCCGCACTCCAGGGAGGTGGTGGTCGCCGGATTACGGCAGGCCAGCCGCCTCGGTCAGGCGGTCAAATTGTGCCGCCTGTGTGATGCGGTAGACGATTTCCGCCACTTCCGCGTCGCTGAAGTGCTTTCGCAGGCCGGCGATGTCGTCGTC
>CAMATH010000204.1 GCA_945860955.1 Planctomicrobium piriforme | reverse complement strand
TCTCGGCCACCACGACCCAATTGTCGATCACCTGGAATGACGGGGTGGTGGGAAGTGTCACATGGCAGACATTGAGATCCCGTTGCCCCTGCGCCACGTGCCGGGTCGCGCGGGCCGAGCCGGCACCCGATCTCCCCGTCCTGAGTCTGGCCGAGGCGCAGCCGATTCGCGCCACGGGAATGCAACCGGTTGGCAATTACGCCTACCAAATCGACTTCAATGACGGACACCGTTCGGGCATCTTTTCGCTGGAACTACTGCGCGAACTTTCCTGCCCAAGTGATCCCCGGAATTGAGCGATGGTCAGTCCTTTGTTTTCTCAACTGCAAACCGCCCGCGAAGTCCGCGAGGCGGCCCGGTCTGGAATTCTCAGTGGTCAGACCTCAGGACTTGCCCCCGGTTACGCGCAGGCGAACCTGGTGATCCTCCCCAAAGAACTCGCTGGCGACTTCCTGCTGTTTTGCCAGAGAAACCCCAAGCCGTGTCCGTTGCTGGACGTCACGTCACCCGGCGATCCGATCCCCCGACGGACAGCCCCCGATGGCGACTTGCGGAGCGACACGCCGCGTTATCGCGTCTGGAAAGACGGCGAGTTGATTTCAGAACCGACGGACCTCACCAGCCTGTGGCGTGATGACTTTGTGAGCTTTGTGATCGGGTGTTCGTTCACGTTTGAGTCGGCACTGTTGCGCGCAGGGGTTCCGGTCCGCCACATCGAGCGGGGGACCAACGTCCCGATGTATCGCACCGATATCCCCTGTCAGCGTGCCGGCGTGTTTCACGGCCAACTCGTCGTGTCGATGCGCCCGATGCGTCCTGCCGAGGCGATTCGCGCGGTGCAGGTCACCTCGCGTTATCCCGCAGTTCATGGCGCGCCGATCCACCTGGGGATGCCCGAGGCGATTGGAATTTACGATTTGTCCCGTCCTGACTACGGCGATGCCGTTCCGATCGAACCGGGGGAACTGCCGGTCTTCTGGGCCTGCGGTGTGACCCCGCAGTCGGTCCTGATGGCGGCCCGTCCGCCGTTGGCGATCACTCACAGTCCCGGCTGCATGTTTGTCACCGACTTGCGAGATGAAGAGCTGGCGGTGGGATAACGATCCCCGGGTTCAATTTGCCACAGGAGTTCGAGCGTATGTCCGCAACGTCTTCGAAACGGGTTCCGTTTGGCGTGGGTGTGTTGGGGGCCACCGGGTACATCGGCACGCCGTACCGTGCGGAAATGCGCGAGTCCCCCGACTGTCGCATCGTGGCACTCGCGGCCCGCAGGCGGGATCTCCTTGAGGCCGCGGCGAAACATGACGGGGCGGTTCTGGCGACGACCGACTGGCGGGCGGTGGTCGAACATCCGGATGTCAACGTCGTCCTGGTCGCGACCCCCGATTGCCTGCATCACGAAGCGGTGTTGGCCTGTGCGAAAGCGGGCCGGCATGTCGTGTGTGAAAAACCGGTCGGAATGACTGTCGCCGAGGCCGCGGAAATGGAATCGGCTTGCCGACGGGCCGGACTGGCGACGTTTGTTCCCTTCTGGACTCGCTATGCCAAAGTGTTTCGACGTGCCCAAGAAATTTACCAGGCGGGCACAATCGGCGAAGTGCGGGGGGTCGTCTATCGCTGGCACAACCCCCGACCCGCGAATATGCCACTGACCTGGCGGGACGAAGCGGGACTCTCGTCGGCGGGCAGTATTGCCGACGTGGGTTCGCACGCCTGCGACACGTTTCGCTGGTTGCTGTCGACGGAACCGGTTCGCGTACTGGCCCACGGCGCGGTATTGTCCCCCGCGAAACCTGATCTGGGAGATCTCAATCTCGAAGAGGCCCTGCGACGCGCGGCGGTGGAGAACGGCGAGAAAGGTCCGGTGCGCCAGGCGACTGTGTTTGACTACGCCAGCATTTCGTTCACGCTCGCGAACGGTGCGGTTGGAACGCTTGTCCTGTCACACGCGACGTACCTGCGTCGCGGACTGTCGCCCGATGTCGAAGTGCATGGAGAGTCGGGCTCGCTGGGAATCAACCGCCTGACCGGCGAGTTGACATTGGTCGTTCCCGGTGAATCGCCCCGGCTGTTGGAGACGATCCACGAAGCCACATTGGGCAATCGATTTGCGCAGTTCGTCTTCCCGGCCCTCAGCGAGCAAATCGCTGGCCGACCGACCACTCATCCGACACTCGCCGACGGACTGCAAGTGCAGCGGTTCACCGACGCCGCGGCATTATCGGCTCGCGAAGGAAGATGGATCGAAGTGGCGGGCTGAGGCATTGGTTCAGAGCAAAGAAAACAGGCTCAGTCCAAGTTGGCTGAGCCTGTACACAACGTCGGAAGTCAAATTCCAGCGGCAATGCCCGCGCGAACCCGACCCGATGACTTGCCTGATTACTTGTCGGTGGGAAGTTTCGAGGCGGGTTCGCCCTGACCGGTTCGATTGGTCTTCTGCATCGCTTCCTTGGCCTTCTCCATCCCTTCGCGTATCGACTTTTCCATTTCCTCTTTGCTGGCCTGCGGGGGGGCGGCATTGGTGGGGCCAATTTCGGGCTTGTTGGCGTTGCAACCAATCGCACCGAGAACGAACAGCAAACTCAGACCACGTACGAGACGTGCCATGGAATCACTCCCAGACTGAAAAGAAACCGAACTGGAGAAACTCAAATCACAACGATCGGCGTCACAAGACATCGACCGGTCTACTCTACTGGGTCGGACGGGCGCATTCAATTCCCTGGACTCTTCGCCGGCAGAAAGTCAATCACCTTCTGCCAGCCTTCGACTTCGCGCTCGCGGCCGAGAACCTGGTAGAACTTCAGGAGCTTTTGGCAGTACTCGCGCTCCCGCAGATTCTGATCCGCGAGAGCCTCTCTTAATTCCTTGTGGACATCCAAATCCATCTGCAATTCGATCTCTTTGGACCGCTTGCGGACCGCCGCCGCCTCGTCGGCTCGACGTAATCTCGCCAGGCAGTTCGCTTTACGATTCATCGTGCGCCAATCGACCGGCCCGGGCCAAAATGCCAGACTGCGGTCGTAGGCGTCGATCGCCCCTTCATAATCGCGGTCGGCCTCATCCGCCAACATCCCCTTCCAATGCCAGTAATCGTAACCATCGTGAGGTTCCGGCCAGTTTTGAAAATACTGCTTCGCCCGGTCCAGTTCCCCGCGCTCAAATAGTGTTTCCAGCAGGACCGCCAAAAAGAACGGGTGATGGTCGGCCCCCGGAACCTTCAAGCCCGCCTCCAACAACGCCAGTGCCGTCCCGTGGTCACCATCATGCTGGAACCAGCGCGCCAGTGCCGCGTGGTTCGCAGGCTCCTCCGGTTCCGAGTCCCGATTCTCCTTCAGTCGCAGGTACTCGGGATTCATCTGGACTGGTTTGTCCAGATCCTTAAATCCCATCAGCACGTCGGCCATCGGATTCGCCGTCGACTGAAAAAACTGGCTCATGTACCACTCCCGCATCAATACGGGACGGTCGGCGTCGGAAACCCGCTCATACAGACCCCAGAAGAGATCCTCCGAATATTCGGAACGCCCCGACAGATCGAGCAGTTTCCAGCACAGATACCGGTATTCGACGAATTCCGGATCGAGTTCGATCGCCTTGCGGTAATACCGCTCCGCCGCGATCGGTTTGTGTTCAACGAAATAGGTCAGCCGCCCCTGTTTGCCCCGCGCCTCGGCTCCCTTCGGGTCCGAATCGGGAATTCGATTCAGCAGCGCCATCGCCTGCTGAATCGCGATCTCGTTGTCGATCGACTCGTCCCGCGTCAAAACTTCCGCTTCCAGCAATAGCCCCCGGGCGTCGCGCGGGTGCAGCCAGAGGTATTGCCGCAGTTCCCGGTGTGCCGCCTGCAACGCGTTTCTCTTCAGCAGCCGTTCTCCCTCAGCCAGTCCCCGCTGCGCCCGCAAGACCACATACCCCATCCAGGCGCACGCCAGCACCCCGACAACAATCAAACCCCTCACCAGCAGCTTCATGGCGCTTCGCTTCCCAATCGCCGCGGAACCTGGCCCGGGCGCACGATCCAATAGTTCTCCGGCGTCAGGTCGTCGTACCGATCGTGACGGCCATCGGGCCAATCGATTTCGACGGTCACCTTCCCCTCCTCGGGGAGTCCAAACAGCAACCTGTCGTCGCTTACCGAGTAGTACGAACCGGCGTCCCAAACATGATGGAGTCGGGATTCCTTTTCACACGTCACCCGAATCTGCGCTCCGACCGGCTTGATGCGGTCGGGAGTCAACGGCAACAGACCAATCCAACGGCGGGTGTTTTTTGTCTGATTGTGCAGCAGAGCAATCGGCTGGTCGAGATGGCTGATCGAAAAATCGAGGTTGCCGTCGTTGTCGAAATCTCCCGCTGCCATCCCCCGTCCCAGTGCGGGCTTGGCGAAGAATTCACCCGCGAACGGGGTGATGTCTTCGAATTTGCCGTGTGTGTTGTTGCGAATGAGTGTCGGAGGCATTTGCCAGGGAATTTGTTCCGGTCCCAGCACATGCCCGTTGGCAATGATCAGATCCGGGCCGCCGTCGCGGTCGTAGTCGAACGTGATCACCCCAAATCCCAAGCGCTCGTGGCTGATCGTCGCGACCCGGGTACGGTAACTGTCGTCTTCGAACAGCATCCCTCCCAGGTTGTGGTACAGGGTGTTCTTCTGATGGTAATAGTGGGTGAGGTAGATGTCGAGTTTCCCGTCGCCGTCGTAGTCGGCGAGGGCGATCCCCATACTCGCCTCGAAGAGTCCCTGTCCAGAGACATCACAGCCGGCACGCGGGGCGACATCAAGGTACGGTGTCTGCCCAGGTTTCTTTGGATCGATCCCGCTCCGGGTGAACAGAAAATTCCCCGCCATGTCGTTCGCGACGTAGAGATCGGGAAGACGATCGTAGTCAAAGTCGGCCCAGACGACCGACAGGCCATTGCCCCGCTCGCCCACGAACCCAAATTCCTCGGCACACTCGCGAAATCGGCCATCCCCTTCATTCAGGAACAGCCAGTCGGGCTGTGCCTGGTATTCCCCTGGTCCGCAATACCCCGGTTTGCCGCCGAACGAACAGGTCTTGTGCGTCTTCCAGTTCACGTGCATGTAGTTGGCGACATACAGGTCGAGATCGCCATCGGAGTCGACGTCGGCCCAGACCGAGCCGGTACTCCAAAGGGGATCCCGCTCACCCAGCGAGGGGGTCACATCGCGAAAGGTTCCGTCGCCGTTGTTTTCGTAGAGTTTGTTGGGGCCATAGCAGGAAATGAACAGATCGGGAAAGCCGTCGCCGTTGAAATCACCGACCGCCGTTCCCTGACCGTAGCCATTGTGCTGCAGGCCCGCCAAAGCGCTGACGTCGACAAATCGGCGCCCCGCCTGATTGCGATAGATGTGATGGGTATGCGTTTTGTCGTTGGGATCGGGATCGATCAGAATCGAACCATTTGTACAGTATAAATCCTGCCAGCCATCCAAGTCGTAGTCGAACCAGGCCATCCCCCCGCACATGCTCTCGGGCAGGAAAAAGCGACCAGGAACCGCATTCGTGAAATAGGTGAGATCGACGCCCAATTCCTGCGCACGGTCGATGAAAATCGGCGTGACGTGGGGGGGACTGGGTACCGCTTTCGAAGGGGAGTTCGCTGTTTTGCCCTTTTGCTCGACAGCCTCGGTCGCCGCCTTGCTTTCCGCGACGCCGCCAGCGGAAGTTGAGGGAGAGGTGCCCGATGGTGGAACAGGGGGAGTCCGATCACAACCAACACAGACGATGAACAACAGCGTGACAATACTGCCCCGCAGGCGGTTCGAGAGAAAATTCATCAGCCTTTGCCGTGGCTGGCGGACACGATTTTCGGAAGGGTGCGTAACGCGACCTTGAACCGAAGCCGCGTTCGTCAGAAAGCGATCACCTGTGACCGCGTCCTGACGGGCGTGGCTCCGCGAAAACACTCCGTGTTCGACCGTGTGGAGACCTGGTACGGCGGAGAGGCACATCGCAGCCAAGGGAGAGCGCAAAAAAATCCTGATCCTGGTCACGTCGACCAGGATCAGGGATGAAGTCAAACCGAGTCGAGTCGCTGGATTAGAGCGATTCAGAAGCTTCGGCGTCGGCACGGGTGCCGGCCGCCCACCAGATTTGCTGGGCAACGTTGTCGGAGACGAATTTCACCGCACCGTCACCCATCAGGACTTGCACACCACCGGTGTGAGCGCTTTGGGCACTCATCAGGTTGCCGCCGGCCCAGTCATCCGAGTAGGAGTGACAAGCGGGTTCGTTCGGCATCATGGTGTGGTTGTACGCGCCGCCGTATCCCATCCAACCCCAGCTCCAGCTACGACCACGCATCGTCACGCGGTCGCCGCCGTTGATCTGGGGGCTGCCGTCTGAATTCATTTTGTTCAGACAGTCCTGCCGAACCTGCGAGGTGTTGTTACCACCAGCCCAGGTACGGGTGTTGGTTCTCCACGCGTCGGGGGTGTTCCCCTTCTTGTAGAGAATGAATTCCGAGAAGGCGGCGGTATTACTGGCACCGTCGCTGATCTTCCCGATTTTCACAACTTGATCGCACCGAGGGGGCAGGTCGCCACCACCACCGTACGAGCCGTCGCCACCAACGAAGGTCGCGAAACCGTTGTGGTCACCATTCCAAGTCACCGCCTGATTCCCCGTGTTGTGGGGGGCGTGGTGCGAGGTGCCGTGATTGACGGCGTAGGTGAAGTTCGCGGCACCGTTCTGGATTTCGTTCGGCTGCGAGGGGCAGTTGAACACCGGGAGACGGATGCTGAGGGCATTCGCATTGTCCGCACCCCACGACCCGAATCCGAGATCGTTGGCACCCGGATCGTAGGGACCCTGGGAGAAGTTAATCCGGTTGTACTCCGGCGTTCGATCCAGGAACGGGAGCATGCTGACCTTGCTGGAAAACGCGCCAACCCAGTTATTCTGACGGCTCCACGAAATCGTCACCGGGAAGACCCCGTGCGTGTCGTGGTAGTTGTGCAACGCCAACCCGATTTGCTTCAGGTTGTTTTTGCACTGGGAACGGCGAGCAGCTTCACGAGCCTGCTGCACGGCGGGCAACAGGAGCGCCACCAGAATCCCGATGATCGCAATCACAACAAGCAATTCGATCAACGTGAAACCGGTTCGACGCAACATCTTCTGGACTTGAACCATAGGCACCTCCGGGAGAAACGGAAAAGGAAACGCCAGAACAGAGAAAAACCGGCCAGTACGAAAAAGGCCGGAACAAAAAGACAGGAAATCAGTGAAGGGACGCGTGTGAACCCGAAACCCAACTTCGAGAATAGTACAAAGTCGGCGCTTCGAATTGAATCACCGTCCATCTTCGTACTTTGTTCACAGTTGTCAATAAAGAAAATCAAGAAAAATTGTCGGTTTACCCGATTTGGCGTAAATGGTTTGATAGCTAATCAATCAGTCACTTTGGATTTCCTGCCGGTGGCTCACGAAGCACCGCCTGACGAGTACCCAATGGCACTGTATGTTCACTGGTGCCACCCCCGGGCCAAAGTACCGAAATTTTCCGGGGGTCCTGCGGGTTTGCGGACAGAGATCTCCCCAGATCGACTCGTTTCTCAGATGCCGACGCGTAGCTCCCCCCATTCGCCTGGCACCAGATGCGCTGCGGGCTGACCTCCTGCTCCCGTACCACCGCGCCCACCGCGTCGCGGTTTCCCGATCGGCCGATCAGCAGCACGCTGGTGGTAGGTGGATCCTCCGTCGTCCCTCCCAATCGGTCGTTCCGCAACAACGCTGGCGGCCCATCCTGATGTAAGATGACAACATCGGTGTCTCCATCATTGTCGAGGTCGGCGACCGCCAGCCCTCGCCCCACGTGAATCGCTCCAAAATACGCCCCCGCCCCGCCTCCCCCCGCGAACGTAAACCGCCCCTTGTTGTTATGCCACAGCCCGGGTGGCTGCTCATAGGGTGAGTCCCGCCCGATTTCATGGAAGTTATTGTCCGTATGTCCATTCGTCACCAGACAGTCTGGCCAACCGTCGAGATCAAAATCGACCAGTGCCGTTCCCCATCCGACCCACGGAATACTCTCGGCGGCCAGTCCGCGGGACCGACTCACATCCTGAAACTGCAGCTCCCCCTGGTTTTCATAGTAGGCGTTGTGTTCCCCCTCGTAGTTGGTCACGAACAGATCAAACCGTCCATCCCGGTTCACATCCGCCAGCGCGATCCCCATGCCCGCCTGCGATGCCCCTTTGTAGTCGACGTCGGCTCCCGAAGCCTCTGAAACATCCCGGAATTTCCCGTGACCATCGTTCACGTACAGAAAATTGGGGTTCATGTCATTCGCCACATAGACGTCGGGCCAACCGTCGTCGTTGAAGTCACAGACCAGAATTCCCTGGCCACGCCCCAGTCGCCCAGCGACCCCCGCCTGCTCGCCGGCAGATACAAATCGGCCGTCCCCCTCGTTGTGATACAGCACCGACGGAGCCGGATCCACGCTCGTGGGCGAGCAAAACGTTCGGACGCCGCGGGATCGATCGCCACAATAGCGATTTGTCTCCATGGTCCAGGTCGAGTAATTGACAACAAACAAGTCGAGCAACCCGTCTCCATCATAGTCAAGAAAGGCTGCACTGGTCCCCCACAGCGTGTCAGCACCGACGCCGCTCTGGTCGCTCATGTCCAGAAACGTCCCATCGCCCAAGTTCAGGTAGAGCTTGTCGGCACCGAAGCAGTTGACGAACACGTCGGGAAACCCGTCGCCGTCAAAATCACCCACCGCGACCCCCGCGCTCGCCCCCCGATGTTCCAGTCCGGTGGCGTCGGTGACGTCGGCGAATTTCCAATCTCCGCGGTTTCGATAGCAACGATTTCGCGGCTGTTTTTTCCACTCGGGATCAAACGCACTCCGAGAACCGGTGAGGAAGTACAGATCGACAAAACCATCGAGATCGAAGTCCAGCATGGCGACACCGCTGCCATTCGCCGCCGGGAATGGTTTTTCGCTGAAATCACCACTTTCATGGACAAAGTCCACACCACTGTTGGCGGTCATTTCCGTGAACCGAATCGGCCCCGGCCCGGTCGCGGTTTTGGGAATTCGCGGGCCAGGCTTTTTGGTTCCAGCTTCCTTTTCTGCCGCTTTTTTTCTCTCTTCCGCCGGCTTCCCCGAACCGCCGTCAGCGGGAACTGTGGGGGGACTTCCCGAGGGAGCGCGATCGCACCCGAGGACTCCCGCGACGATGACCAGACCGCAAAACAAGACCCGCCTGGGGAATTGGGAGCCGAACGAGGCGAGCGGTGGGTGCCAGAACTTCAGTCGCACAGGGGAAGCCTTTCGAAGTCGGACGCGATTCCTATCGACAGATTACGCCGAACCCCGCCGGCACGCCAATCGATTGTCACTTTCTTCCACCGGACCTATCATTCCCGTCGTGGTCATTATCAATGGATTCAGAACGCGCATCTGCGCGGCGGACACAGGAGTACGAGATCATGGTTCGAGTTGCTGACGGACGCTGGCTGAAGTCGGGTGTTGTTATTGGAGCGTGCGCTTTGACTTCGCTGGCTGGTTGTGAACCGGCCGCCACTCCTCCCACGAAAACCTCTCCCGAGGGAGCCTCCCAGCCAAAGTCCGCCGACGCCCACGACGACCATGACCACGATCACGATCACGACCATGACGCCCCGCACGGCGGAGCGCTGGTGGTGGTGGGAGACGAGGCGGCCCACGTCGAGTTTGTTCTCGACAAAGAGACGGGAAAGTTGACCGCCTACGTTCTCGACGACCACGCCCATGAGGCGGTCGCGGTCAAGCATGCCGAATTGAAGATCGCCGTCACGATCGAAAAGGAAGGCGTCGAATTTCCGGAAGCGAAGGAAGTGACCCTGACCGCGGTCGACGCGAAAGACGGAGCCGCTTCGGAATTCGTGGCGACGATCGAGGAACTCAAGGGGGCCGAACATTTCGAAGCGGCCCTCGATTCGATCTCGGTCGGCGGTAAGGAATACAAAGGGGTGACATTCAAATTCCCCGAGGGGAATGAAGAGCATCACCACTAGTGCGGGACCGTGCCCCCAACCGCTCTGCTTGACACAGAATCTGATTTTTAACCGCTGCTCGATCTAAGCCCCGGCGGACTTCGCCACCGAGACCCGATCGCGCAGCGCGTTGACCAGGATCCACGATGGTTCACCGGCACACAGAAACCGCCACCCGTCACGAACCATTCCGGCGACGTCGCCACCGATCAACCATCCCGGTTTTCCAGCGGCGTGCGCCGACTCGCGTACCTTGAGGCAC
>CAMATH010000203.1 GCA_945860955.1 Planctomicrobium piriforme | reverse complement strand
CGACTGCGACCCCCGCACCCGAGACCGGATAATGGCAGCGGCCTGAGGCAACTTCTCCACCTCCGTAAACTCGCGCACTCAATCGACGCCTGCGACGAGCGCCGCCGGACCGCGCGCCGACCGCGGGGTTATTGAGCAGTTACCTGCTGTGACAGCCGCAATGGAATTGGTTGTCCCGAAGTCAATTCCACAACCATGCACGTGACCCTTGATCTTTCTCGTCACGTCGGCCTCCTTTTGGAAATCCAGTTTTCTGTTCGAACTAGGCGATCCACAGCCATCGAAATATTTGGCTGTTCCTGCTGCAGGCAGATTTTGGCCTCGGAAAGATCGTGCGACACGCGGCGAATGATCTCTTCAACGACTTTGGAAAGCTGCTGGTGTGAAATCACCTTCGAGTGCTCCTCATCAAGCTGGCGCTCTCGAATCTGAATTTCTAGTTCTGCGCTCTTGGAGGCAAATTCTTGTTCCAGCAAAGCACATCGTGTCGAGATTTCGCTCATGGAATGGTGTGCTTCAGACAGTTCCCTTTGCAGTAGTGCTGTTTGTGCGCGTTCCTGGTTGAGCGCGCGCTCCGAGGCCGCGGCGGCTTCACGTCTGTGCCGTTCGACATGCAGCGCAGCGGCTGTGAATCGCAGGGCAGCGACTAATTTGGCCGGCGATTTGTCCTGCCCACGCAAGTACGCTGCCATGACAGCCAGCGACTCCTGCGCAACGTCCCGTGCCCCGAAATCGAGTCCACAATCGGAATGCAGTTCCAGGAGGTGATAAATCGCAGGCTGGGAATCCGCGTGGGGCTCCGCGACGAGACAGACAAACATCCACCTGACCCGATTCAAACGCTCGCGCTTGTCCGCTTCTGAAGCGTGTGACGAAAGTGTTGCTCCATCGGCTACCCACTCGAAAAGTTGGTTTGCGCGCCGTTCCACATCGCTGTTCGAGGCAGGAAACGCCGTTCTGTTTCGTGCATAGCATTGGAAATGCGGGCGCAGCAATCTCATCAGTTCGGTTTTCTGTAATGGTCCGTGCGGCAGGCACAACTCCACCGCGAGTTCACTGACATGCGGCCATTCGAGCAGTACGCCGGAGATTTCCTCCACTCGCTGAGGCAGGTTTGGCCCTTTGAATCCGAGCCGCAGAAATTTCTTGACGGGCGTCACGCAGTCTTGAGATTCCACTGCAATCAACGCCCGAAGTTCTTGCAAAAACGGGGAATACTCGGGCTTTGGCGGTGGCCCCGCCTTTGTTTGTGGAACGACTTCTGGACCGGGGAGTATCTCTGCAATCTGCTGCATCCCATCGGCTGGACTCTCCGGGGGGGCGGGATCCGCGGGCATCGTCTGGACTTCCTTCTCTTCTTCCATCATCGACGTCTCGGGTGTGGGTCTCAATCAGCGAGGCGATTGGCGAATGCGTTTCATCGTCATCGCCGACTGAATAAATGTCTGTGCTTCCTGAGCAAAGAGCGGATGCTCAGTGAGTTCTACGTACACGGCTGCGGCACGCTTTGACTCGTGTGTTTCTGCCAAAGCTCGGGCTTCCAGTAACCGAAGTTTTGACGCATCATTCGGGTCCAGAATGCAGCTCGACTTCTCGGCGTCACTCACCAAGCGAAACACCAGATCAAAGTTGCGGTCGAAGAAACCGCTTATCGCCTCAAGAAATCGAGCCGTTAGGGTATCAAGAAGTACGACGGGCCTGTGGTGAATGCGGACCGCGCGCGGCTTTCTGCCGCCGCAGTAGAAGTACTGGGAAAGGCGGAACGAAGAGTGGAGTCCGCACGGCCATTCCCCTAGAAAGCAGTTCATTACCAACGACAGTGCACATCGGGCTTCCCTCGCCAACTGGGTTTCAAAAGGCAGCAAGAGTTCAAACGCTTCCTCCAAACGGTCTTTGCTAAATCGAGATCTCTCCTCCCTCAGTACTACGGCATGGCAATACTCAGCCATTCCGTTTGCGTATCGATGTTCCAAATCGTTCGCGGCAAGTGCCGTAAGCTTCTGCCTCAGTCGTCGCAGCTCTATCGATTGCTGAATGGAGCCGCGTGCCATGAAAGCAATGAGTAGAGCGTCAAATCGCGTGGAATCGAAAGTCAATTGAGCGCCCACAGAAATCGTCAGCGTTCGACAAAATGCTTTATCGAGCACGGTCAATGTGGCTGTGCCACCGGGTTCCAATGCGGTTAGGTGCTTCTTTAGTGAAGTCGTTCGGGATACGGTAACGCGGGTTGCAACGCCATTGACGTCGATTTTCAACTGCACTGTCGGTATGTCGAGCAGCACAATTTCGCAGTCCGAGACGTTTGATGTCAGCCAGCAGAAGTCGCGGACGATCGTTCGGTTCACACGAAAGTAGACGTGCTGATTTCCATGGCTTCTTGCAATATGCCCGTCAAGATCAATCGGGTCACGAAACCCTACGCGGCACAATGGACAGTAGTGTAGGGGGGGCGCCGGGCGTAATGGTTTGAAGTGACCAATTGTCGTGATGATCTCTTCGGCCGTCGATGAGGTCTCCCATCTCCGTTCGCTGATTTCTTCAGGAAACTTTCCCGCACCCATTTGTGCCGACTCCGAATCAATGAGTAACTGTGGCTTCCAGGTTGTTGGTGACTAGTCGCGTTGGTTGCAAGTTGGCGATAAAATGTGCCGAAACGCTTCGAGCGTGTCTTACATCGAAATCACCGCCTCAATCCCCTCCAGCTTCGCCAGTTCGGCCCCGCTCCGGGCGTCGAGGAGCACGACGGCGACCGTCTTCTGCGATATTTCCTCCGTCACCATCAACGTCATCGTGTTTGGCTCGATACGGTTCGGGTGCTGCCCGGCGACTTTCAGGCGGGCCTCACCAGTCGCGTCTTCGTAGCCGTACGACGCGCTGACGGGGGTTGAGACGACCTTGCGGCCGGCTCGAATCTCCACCCGCACCGTCGGAGGCTCGAAACCGAACAGGCTCGACTCCGCTTGCGTTCCGCCAATCTGGACGGAAAAAAACCGCGTCGTCAGTTTCGCGGCGCCAGGCGTCAGTGTCCAGTGGATCCCCGTCTTACCAGTCGCCGCACGGACCCGCGCCGTCAGCAACAGCACGGGCACGACCAACTCCTGGGGCGACAGCCCGCCATGAAAGTACGCCACGTTGCCGCCAGCCACCTTGAAGATCGCGAGATCGCTGGGGGTCGCCAGGTCGAATTCGCTGTCGATTCCGAACGACTTCAGCGGCGCCCGAACATAAGAGGGCGAAGTCGCCCCGCCGACCCCGACCCACACCCGCCGATGCAGGTCGGCCGTCTGCCCGCCCGGCGGATCGATCTTCATCTCGTCGCCGAGTTCGTCGGCGAACAGATATCCATGGTCTGCCGCCAGCACCACCTGGGAAATGCCGCTGTCGGCCAGCACCCGTACGGCTCGCCGCAGGTGACCCAAGACGCTGTCCATCTGCAGGCGCGCCAACTTGGTGTCGGTTTCACCCAGTTCGTCGATCTCCTGCGAAGTCACCAGCACCAGTCCCGCGCCGGCGATTCCTTCTTTCACTTTCTTCGAAGGCTTGGGCAGCAGATCATCGAGTTTGCAGTCGAAGACCGGCACACCGGCAGTCTCCTTCAGGAAGGCCACCCGGTCTTTGCGGTCTTTCACGACCTTGCCGCCAATCTCCAGCGCGAGCTTGCCGCCGCCGGTTGAGACGACGCGGGCCCCCGACTGGGCTCCGGGCAACAGCGCCGCCATGCCAATCTCGGTAATCGTGGGTGCCGTGGCGATGCCGGGTCGCAAATCAATTTCGAAATCTTCGTCCAGCAATCGGGCGAGTTCGCGGGCCATTTCGAAACGCAAGGCGTCGACCCAGACATAGGCCACCGGCCCGTGCGACAGCCTCGGCTTCACATGGGTCTCGTAGAACCCTGTCTGGCAGGGCAGTCCGGGCAACGGTTTCCCCGATTGGTGCCAGTTCGCCAGAAATTGCCGTGCCAGCATCGAAGCGACCTCGGTGTGCCGCTGCTCGGCCTTCGCGATCAGTTTTTCCAGCCCCTCATGTTCCGACTCGCCCGTCCCGGCGGCTCCCAAAAAGTCAAAGTTGTACTTGCGGCTTTCGAGATGTCGATGGTGAGTATCGAGCAGGCACCAAGGCGAATCGCCTGTCGCATACGACTTCAGCAGGGCCGCCGCGCGCGCACCCAGTTCTTTCGAGCCAGGTTTGGGCAGACTTTTGATTTCACTCTCAACACGCAGGGCTTCAAGCAACACTTCACCGGCAGCCGCGATCAGCGCCCAGCGTGCCTGAATCATCGGCACCTGCTCGGCCCAAAACCCCGAGAGCTTCTGCTGCGCCACCCGCAACGCTTCGCCCGAAGGACGTTCCAGAAACTCGCGCTCCACATCGCGCAACGCTGCCATCTCCACTTTCTTCAGCGGAGCATTACGCATCACCCGCGACGGCGCATTACCCCCCGCCCAGGCTCCACTGACAACGGACCACTGACCACTGACCACCTCGACCTTCCCCGCGGCCGCCAGATAACTCCCACTCACCTCCCGGCTGTTGCGCCACGCTCGGGCCAGCCGAACACACGCCTCGACACCCCCCGGCGAATCGGCGCCGCGCATCGACGCCAGTACGCTCGGCACGTCTTCGCCCAGGCAGTCGAGCAGATCGGTCAGCAGCACATGCCGGGTGAGCCGGGTGCGGAATTCGGTCAGCCAACCCGCAACGTCTCCCTCACTGGGAGGTTTCGCGTGCACGTCAAACTCGAACGTCGCCTGCAACAGCCGCGAAAGATTCGCCTGGGCCTGTTTCTTGACCACCTCGGCATCGAACCGATCGTCGTGCAAGAACGCCAGGGCGACTTCCTGCGGGTTGACGGTGCCGAAGATCAGCGACATCACTCCAAGCGATTCCGTTCCCTTCGTGGCCAGCGCATCCAGATCGGCCAGACTCAGTTTGCCGGCTTCGACCTGCTTTTCGATCACGGCAACCTGGTCTTCACCCAGTATCGGGCGCAGGGCGTTGCGGGCGACGACCGAGAGCCGGGTGTTGCAGGCGGGGGGCTGCTGGCGGGGCTGCATTACGACGCCCGCACAGTCGAGTTCGATTAGGGCGCTGTCGGTTTCGGTTCGTTCGAGGGGGACATAGACGACCAGTTGCGGGGGTTGCAGGGCGTTGAGGAGGGGGTCGATTTGTTTTCGGAGGTCGAGGAAGCTTCCGGTGTAGTGGGTGGTCTGTGGTGGGTTGTCAGTTGGCAGTGGTCCGTTGTCAGTGGAGGCGGCTAATCGCGTGGCCAGGGTGGGGGCGAGGGATTCGTACACGCGTTCGGGGTCGTACCAGACGACGAGGCCCCGGTCGGCGACTTGGCGGGCGATTTGACGGATGAGGAATTCGGAGACGACGCCCATGGCGGGAAATTCAACTCCAGGTGCGCTTGACGCCATATTGATCGAAGATCGCATCGGCGCTAATGATAGTGATTCCTTCGACCAGCGATTGCGCGGCCAATAGACGGTCGAAGGGATCGCGATGATGGAAAGGAAGCCCCGACTGTCGGTCTGCGTGATCCAATGTGATTGGCAAGACGACCAGCCCGAGTGCCGCGATTGCCTTGTTCAGAAACTCACGGAACGGCAAGGAAAGCGTCAGCTTTCCCAAAGCGATCTTGATCGACAATTCCCACATTGTACCGGCACTGATGACCATTTCATTTGCCGGATCTTGCAATGTTCGAATCGCTGTGACACTGAGCTTCGACGGATCGTCCAGTGCCCAGATCAAGATATGAGAGTCGAGCAGCACTCTCATTCCATGTACTCCTTGAAATCCTCCAGTGGTGCGTCAAAATCCGGCGCCATGGAGAGCACCACGCCCTTGAGCGTACCCAGTTGCCGGGGCTTCGGTACCGGAGGTGCAGGCGTCCAAACGAGCCGGGCGACAGGCCGGTCGTTTTCAGTAATCAACACTTCCTCTCCCGAGCCGAGTCGATGGATTAAGTCCGACAGAGTGGCTTGGGCTTCTTGAATTGTCACGGTCGTCATTGGATCGTTCTCCGTTGCGATATTCTTGCGATGGGATAGACCCTGCGAATCAGCATCGCGATCGATTCCGGAAGCTCATCAAAAAACACCTCGGTTCCGTGGACCCGGTTGGGGCCGAACAAGCCGGCATAGTGCAGGTCGCCCAATGGGCTGACGCTGACCGACAAGGTTCTGCGACGCGAGTGATGCCACTCCAGCGCCAAATGCCCGTCTGGCTCGGCGCCAATCGAGGGGGGAGGAAAACAGAGCGGCAATGATTCCAGTCGTCGATCGGTGGTGCGCAACGTCTCTTGCGACACCGGCGCCGCTCCATAACCATCCCAGTCGGGCTCGCGGCAGTCTCTAGCGACCGTCGCGAGTTCTTCGAAGACATCGGCATCGAGACCCAGGGTGCGCGACTCACGCAGACGACGCCGCTGGTCGTGGGTCGCCTGTTCGAGAGACCGGGCGGTGTCGCTGAGACCGACGGTGGAAAGGCCGGTGAAGATCGAAGTTCGTGTCATGTTTCCGTCCGTTGAAAGATCGCCAGCGCCCTCTCAGAGACGCTGCCGAAGAAGACCTTGTTCTTCAGCCAATGCATGCTTCCCGCATGCCGTTCGATGTCCGCCAGTATCGGTAGACACGGCTCCGTAGTAAAGACATCGATGTCCAGGACCAATCCGGGCGAATCGGCCGCGCCGACCGGGGCCGTCTCGATCGCCTGGACCCGAGCCACAGCGTAAGGCTGGCCGGTGACTTGGAAGACATCGCGATGCAGTGAGCCGAGTACGGGCAGATCGAGTCCCTTCGGAGGGCCAGGCCACTCACGCACAAGATCCCGCAGCGAAGTCGCCGGAGCGTCGGGGAGAATCCGATTGATGAATCGCAGTCCGACCCGCTCAATCTCAGTTGGCTGTGCCATCTCCAGATAGACAACCAGCACCCGCAGTGCCTCTTCGCGAAAGGCACGCCAGCCGCAATAGGGAGGCACGCGGCTGAAGACGAAACCATCGCGATTGAACTGGACAATCTGCGACTGATCGGAAGACGTAACCCGCACTCCCCGCCAGGCGTCGCGGTGGCGCTGCTCGGTCGTGCCGGCGACGTCGATCCGCATTTCCATTTCAACGTCGCGCTGCGTCCTCTGTTGCGGATACTCCGGAAGCCGAGCCGCCATCTCACGTCGCAGGAATTCGTCGGTCCAACCCGCCGCCGCGCGAGCACGGATCTCAATCACCGCCTCCACAATCGGCGGATGAGCCAGCGACGGAAATTCCTCCGACAATTCAATCGCAACCGGTCGCAATTCAGCCATCCGACTCTCCTGACCGCACTTCAACGGACC
Source organism: Planctomicrobium piriforme (assembly GCA_945860955.1). Lineage (GTDB taxonomy): Bacteria > Planctomycetota > Planctomycetia > Planctomycetales > Planctomycetaceae > UBA10511. The sequence continues at coordinate 3,207 of CAMATH010000203.1, read as the reverse complement.
ACTGACCACGAATCACTGACAACAAATAGTCATGCCGAAACGTGCGGAAATACTGCACGCCGGTCGAATACAGATGGTAGAGCGGTACAAACCGCCGGCCAATCGAACTCGCCTCGGCTTCGACGCAGCGAAATTGCCGGGACTGATGCTTTGTGTAGTATTCCGTCATGCCCCAATAATGGCCAAGATTTCGCGGTTGGCCGGGCTTCAGCAACAGCCGCAGGATCGGCTGACCGAGGGTGCAGACTATCGCATCGGGAAAGCGCGCGAGTTCCAGCAAGAGTAGCTCCCTCCACTGGTCCCACGAACGGGCGAGGACGTCGACCTTGTCGCGCCGCTTGATCGCATTCGGCCGCGGGGAGAAGAAGTTTTTGCAGGCGTTCGTCGCATAGACGTTGTCGTGCAACGAGAGGCCGAGCGGTCGGCAGATTCGTTCGACGAATCGGTACAGCGGGTGCGGTTTTCGGTCGAGATTGAGCACGGCGGCCGATCGATCGCGCCGCCGCTCGTCGCAGGAAGACGCATCGAGGTCGACCACGACAAGCTGGATCGGTCCGGCACCGACGAAGGGCCGGGGAAGGGGTCGGTTGTCGACATACCGGCCGATGGTCTCGTCGACCCGTAGCTCCGCCACGATCTGGTCGCTGCGTCGCATCAGGTCGTCGATAAACGCGTCGTGCTCGGTCATTTGACCAGTCCTTTCTCCCCATCTTGCTCGACGAACGGACTCCCCGCCGGATTTTCCGGACCTCGCAGGAACGCCGTGTCGCCGTTCCAGTCGGCGGCCATCGTCAAGAGGGCGCTGCCGGCCCCCTGGCATTCCAGAATCGGATAATCGTCCCGTGTTCGGGTCAGGTTGAAATAGGCGATCGGCTGCTGTCGAAAATCGTTTCCGTTCTCTTCGCGAAGGAAGACGGCGTATCGTAGTCCGTCGGTCACGATGAGCTGGCGGCACTTCTCTCTGCCGGGGCACAGTGCGTAGTCTTTTGCCTGCGACCAGGCAGTCAGGCAAGAGTTGTTCATCTTCTTGACTTCCACGACGGCGCGCAGATGCTGGTCCCTCCGCGGCGTCCTGTTGAACAATGCGACATCCACGTGGTTCCATTCCACCGACATCCGCTGCGGCGTCCAGCCGAGCGTACGCAGCAGCGGCACCACGAGGTAGGCCACCGTCTCACTCTCCGACGGCGCCTGTTTCGTGCGGGCGTACCACCGGGCGATTCGCACGTGGTCGTCGATCTGTTCGAGCAGGTCGTCGATTGACTTCGCCGGAATTCCTTCGTCGAAAAGAAGATCCGCGACCTTCTCAATTTTCGCCAGGCTCCCCGGTTGGCCATTGACGCAGGTTTTCGGTAGCTCCCTCAGCCCGCGTGTCGCGGCATCAGCAGACAGATCCAACTGAGACAGCCACTCGAATACTTTCGGCGACGTCAGTTTTTGAACGGTGTCGCCCCACTTCAGGGTCATGGAGTCAAACGTCTGCGGCTGCGGTTCATTCTTCCAGAGCCATTTGACTCTCCTGACGTGTTCCAGGTCCCATCCGTCGATATCGCCAAAATCATCGAGCCAGAGCGTGTCACTGCCGACGACTTCCCCCACGCCGTAAATGCTCGACGTGCCGAGCCGCAAAACGACCAGATCCCCCGCCTGCATGCCGTAGAACCGTTCCAGGCAGGTCATAACCCTCGCCGAATAGCGGCTCCCGCGCCTTGCCTCGCTCTTACACTCGGGCCAGCGTCCAAACTGCCCGGGACCAATCGCGACGACGTCCCAGCGAAGAAACGTCGAAACGTACGACCGGTCCGTATCGCCTCCTGCGATCTGCCAGATGGTGCGGTCCGCGATGTTCACTTCACAAGTCCTTTGCGCCGGCTGCCACCGAATGAGGGTGACGTCGACGGCATCGAGATAGAACAACGCGAAAGCGATTTGGAGAAGTGCCGTGTACCAGTACCACCGGCCGCCGCATCGTCATTTGCGGCGGTGGTGGAACCAACGGCGCTACCGATCGTCGGTATCGCAAAGCACAAATGGATCATCGCTTCGTTCCCATTACACCGGCAATAAACGAACGGCCCGGCAATCGATGAAACTTCATTCGCGACTTCAGGATTTCACGAACGCCGTCGACGTCGTCAGGCTGAATCTCTCTGAATTTTACCAGCTCCGTTGCAATCAATGCCACTTCCCCGTGAACCCTGTGGCGGGATGGAATCGCTCGTTCGATCTCGTTTGACACGGCTGATATCGCCCGAAGATATTGTTTTAGTTCTGACCACCCCAAGCGTACTGGCTCTCCGATCACACTTCCAAACTGGGGGAACGCCTTCGCCGACTCGCGGTCAACTACGCCGCCATTGTGCGCGGCAATACAACGCAGTTGATACGCCTCCGTGCAAACTGCGAGATCGGCTCCGAAGTTCCCGCCCAACAAGGTCTGAAGGTACTCCAATGATCCCTTGAGGTTGCTGACCATTGCCGGCTTAATGAGAGCCCTTCCCCGAACGTCTATACCGGACGCCGCCTTGCCATCGAAGTATCCGTTACGCGCAGCCCAGATATGCGCAATTCGATGAATATAGCCCTCCATGTTGGCACACGCCTTTACCAGCAACAGTACCCGAAGATGCTCAATATATCGGTCGGATCCATTGCGAAACTCCCCGGCGGAAATATTTAGACGTTTCGATTCGAATCCAGAAACTGGAAGCATCGTCGTCAAATGATCTCCGTTGGAAACATTTCCAACATCCAGAGACTGGCAGACACTCCTGACTCCAAACTGAAAAATCCAGTGCAGTCGGCTGAGGTGGGTGAGCTCCTTCTTGAACTGCCGAAAGGCATATGTGCGATAGTTGTCCGCAACGTCATTTGGAAGCATGAATCAGCCCCTTTTCACGCAACTGTTTGCCAATGGAAGACCACTCATACTTCCCCGCCAGCAGCTCATCCCAGTACTCTTTCGCGACTTTCCAGGGGACGAGTTCCCAGAGCGGGGCGATGTTCAGGACGACGCCATCGTTGAGGTCGGGTTCGAGGTGCAGGTTCGCCGCCCGCCGCAGGTAACTGCTCAATAACCCCGCGGTCGGCGCGCGGTCCGGCGGCGCTCGTCGCAGGCGTCGATTGAGTGCGCGAGTTTACGGAGGTGGAGAAGTTGCCTCAGGCCGCTGCCATTATCCGGTCTCGGGTGCGGGGGTCGCAGTCGCT
>CAMATH010000202.1 GCA_945860955.1 Planctomicrobium piriforme | reverse complement strand
AAATGCCGAAATCAGTGATCGGCACGCCAATTTCATTGTCACAAGCCCTGGTGCCACGGCCCGGGACGTGTTGCGGCTGATTGATCTGGCGCGGTCCAAGGTTTCTGAACAGTTTGGCGTTGATCTGGAACTGGAAGTCCAGATCTGGTAAATCGCGTTCACGTCGGGAGCGGGCCGATTCACGCCACGTCATCGCAAGGACGCGATTCATGTCAGACAATTCCAATCCCAACCAATCCACGATCGCGGTGCTGGCCGGCGGTCCGTCGGCGGAACGGGAAGTCAGCCTGAAGAGTGGTGCGGCGGTCGCGGCGGCGCTGCGGGCCGGCGGATACACGGTCCGCGAGATCGACCCGAAATTCACGGACGTCGCGAAGTTCGACTGGCGGGGGATTAACGTGGCCTTTCTCGCCCTGCATGGCGAGTTTGGCGAGGATGGGACCGTTCAGGAACTGCTCGACAAATTGGGGGTTCCCTATACAGGGAGCGGGGCGAACGCTTCGCGGATCGCGTTCAGTAAACTGGCGGCGAAGCAGCGGTTCGTACAGAACGGTGTTTCCACCCCGCCTTGGCTGGTGGTGGAGTCCACGCTGTCGCCAGGGCAGTGTGCGGCCCAAGCCCGGAGGCTGGGTTTTCCACTGGTCGTCAAGCCCGATCAGCAGGGTTCCAGTCTGGGAGTGACCATCGTCCGCGACGAGGAGCAGCTCGGAGGCGCACTGGAAATCGCGTTTGGATATGGTCGCGTGGTGGTGTTGGAGCAGGCGATCGACGGAGCGGAATGGACCGTCGGTTTGCTCGATTCGCACCCGCTCCCTCCGATTCGCATCGGTACCGATCACACCTTTTTCGACTACGATGCGAAGTACCACGCCGACGATACGCGTTACCAGTTCGACGATGACGGCTCAGGAGTTGCCGCGATGGTCAGTCGAGTCGCGCGAGACGCCTGTGCCGCTGTCGGGACCAAGGGTGTGGCCCGGGTCGATGTGATGGTCGACCGGCTCAGCCGGCCGCTTGTGTTGGAAGTCAACACGATTCCCGGATTCACCGACCATAGTCTGGTGCCGAAGGCGGCCGCTCACGCGGGAATGAAATTCGTGGAATTGTGCGAATGGTGCGTCACCTCGGCGCTCGCGCGGGACAAGGGTCGGCGAGCGGCGTAAATAACTGTTCAGGATCAAATCCGTCGATTGGTCGCATTCATCGCGGCGCAGCCGCCGACGTTCGCACATTGGTTTCGCCCGAGCAGAATTGACGCCCCGCCAGCGCGATGTCCCGCACGAGGGTCCTGCGGAGCCTTCTGAGGAGCTCACGTGCTGGCAGTGGCGACGAGCTCGAATCCGATCTGCTTCGCGCGGCGGCGGATCGAGTCGACGACTCGGCTGTGGTATTGTCTTTCGTAGGCATCTTGACCGATGTCCACGTACGCTTCTTCCTTTTTGAGCATAAAGAAGTAGATGAGCCGTGCCAATTTGTGGGTGGTGGCTGTGATGGCATTGGGGGCGCCAAGTCTCACCTTGATTCGGCGGTAGAATGCCCCCAGTGCGGTTTTTGTCCGTTCGAAGCTTCGGGCCGCTTTTCGTAATGCCCCAGCGGCTCGCTTGGCAATTTCGGACGGCGATTCCGATCACCCGTTCCATTCAACGGCAGGTCGCTCCCCTATCGATTCGGCTGGAATGTGGACTAGGGTAACGGCTCTCCTTTGAGCTTGTCGAATGCCGACTTTTGTTCGGCTTACTCAGAAGAATGGGCGGGAGCCTTGATGGTCGAATTTAAACGATATGGTCAGCGGAAAAAAGTTCGGGAAGTTCAGGAAACTGAATCCGGACATCCCCGGTCAGAGTGAAGTCACCGGTCGTCGCGGGATCTAGGACTGAATCGGTTCGGGCGAAACAGGACCCAAGGAGACTACTCCGACGGTTGGTCGCGACACAGTCCGATCGGGTGGAAGCTTTCTGGTAAACAATTCTCCGACGTCGGACGGTTTCATTCTGTAGAAGGTCCTGCCGGCCCTTCGCCAGGCGTCATGAAAACCAGGAAGTCGAACTTGAATTCTCCGCAGGGTGACTACGAGCGCATCATCCGCCCCAACGAAGAGCGAATGATGCGGCTGGCCTGGCGAATCACCCAGAATGTGGATGATGCCAGCGACGCATTCCAAGAGGCGGCGACGCAGATCTGGCGACGCTTGGCACGCATCCGCGCCCATCCCAATCCCCAGGCACTGGTGTTGCGGATGTGCGCGAACGCGGCCTGCGACGTGGTGCGGCGGAAAACACGCTGGAACCAACGGGTGAAATCTCTGGCCGTCACGGCGTCGGAAGGAATCCCGGCTGGCACCGCTTCGGAGCTCCCACTGGAACAGCGTGAACAGGTACAGGCGGCTGTCGCCCGATTGCCAGAACAACAGGCCACGGCCATCAGTATGCGGTTCCTGTTGCAATGCCCCTACCAGGAAATCGCTCAGGCGCTCGGATGCGCAGAGACTACGGCCCGGGTTCATGTGAATCGAGGACTGAATCGATTGCGAATCCTGCTGGCTCACCTCAACCCGACAATCACACCCGAGAATGAATCATGAACCGCCCCGCTCATTTTGACTCGACAGTTCCACAGCCTGTGGAAACCTTGAATACCGAGCCGCCTCCCGAAGCCATCGCCCGAATGCGACTGCAACTCGATGGGTTGCGGAGTCGAATGGAGTCGGCCCCGGAACCACAATCCGATCGGCCCTGGAGGACGAGCCGACATTTCATTCGCTGGACCCTGCTTGCCGCGACGACCGTCGCCCTGCTTCTGGTCGGCATCTTTCTCTCGTTTGGATCGTCGACCGCCCTGGCTCAGATTGTGGAAGCGGTTTCCCAAAAGAAATGGCTGCATGCGGAAGGGACCGGACCGAATGGCGAAAAGGCCGAGTTGTGGTTCTCGGCGAAGAAGGGAATCGTCGCGGGCCGGACCGGTGATTCGTACGTGTTCGTCGACCAGGTGCAGGGGACCATGGACCTCTTCGGTCCGTCCGCTGCGCCGGACCAGGTGCAACGACTTTCGCTCGAGCATGTTCGCGGCGAGGGGATCGCCGCCGCCCGCGAGAGCTTCCTGGCGCTGCTTGCGGGAGATTTGCAAAACGCGATGCAGGCGGGAGGGAACCAGGTGCTGGAACACACTACGCGAACCGTCCGAATGGATCGACGCGAGTTGACGGAACACCGCTACCTCGTTGGTGTCCGAGGGGAAAAGGGACTGCAGACGACCAGCTTGCTTCAGGTCGATCCCAAAACGGGCTTGCCGGTGACTTGGCAGATGAAGCAGGGCGAACGGACGCTGTTCGACTTACAGGTTTCGTACCCGGAGCGTGGCCCGTTGACGATCACTGCGCTGGGAGCCCCACGGTCCGCTCAGATCGTTTCATTGACTCCGCAGCGAGAATTCAAACAGATCCTAATCAGCGGCAACGGGGCACGCAGCCGATTTGACGATTACCAGGCGATTGTCGTCGAATCTCACCGAGTCGACCGTGCGACGCCGATGGACGACGTGTTTCGCATCTGGCGAAAAGGAAACCGTTGGCGCGTTGACCAGTTGCGATTCAATTCGGGTATTCGCGAAGAGGGAGACTCGGAAGAGGAATCGAGGGCCTGGTGGTTGCGACAGTCCAGATCGATGAAGAGTTTTCCCCGGGAGATCTGCGACGGCACACGGATTTACACCTTCGAGCCAAAGTATTCCGAGCCGAAACGACCTGATCCGAACGATCCGCAGTTTCTGATGATTGACCAGTTGACGGTGACCCGCAGCACAATCATGGATCGGAAGCAACCACGTTCCCCCAGGTTCATGCTCAATCTGCCGGAGATGTATGGGTACGAACCCCTCGAGCGATTCGCCTCATTCGGCTTTCGCGCCGAAGCCAAAGAGGTCAAATATCGCGAACTCACCGCCACACAGGTCCGCGTGCAAGTGACCGGTAACGCGCAACCGAATACCGTCAGCCCACAGCTCTACTGGCTCGACCACCAGCGCGGCGACCTGATGGTGCGCAAAGAACACTACCGGACTTCCGAGCCGAACCAGCCGTTCGCCGTTTCAGAGATTGCGTCTGCGAAGCAGACTCCGCAGGGCTTGTGGTACCCGTCGACAGTGCGACTGGTTGGTAACACCGTTTCGCTCGACGACAACAGCCGCAGTGATTCGTTTGTGCGGTACTACCTGGATTTCGAAGCCGACATTCCCGACGAGATGTTCCGAGCCGATTCGATCGACGTCAAGAACTTCTGGTGGGAACAACGATAGGAGTCTTGCAGTCTCAACACCAGTGACTGGGGTGTGATGGTGCTTTCACCCCCGAACATTGCCAACGTCGTCCTGGACAGTCTACCGACTCCGAATACATACTTTGGGTGGCCCGCCGCATTTTCATGCGCCGAGGTCGCCAATGACCCTTAGTCTCACCATTGGAACGCCCGGCATCTCGGAATGGGAGTCTATCGATCGGTCAATCTTTTTGCGAAAACGCGAATTCCTCTTGCTTTGCCAGTTTCCAATGGTAGAATCCGATGGTGCGGTGATCGGATCACAGTGATTTCTCTCTCCGCTCTGACGGCACTTGCCGTTTAACGGATGACTCGATAGCGAGCAAACCGACCGATCTGTGGTTGATCGGGTGGCTCGATAAGAAGTAAGCCGACGTGAAGGAATGCCTATGGGTTTTCCTCCACGTCGGCTTTTTTGTTTTTGCCGGTCCAGCGATCCCGACGCGGCCCCCGGGCCGCGACAGGTAATCCCAGAACAAAGGATGTGTGTGATGACGACTGAACTAAAGACAGAAGCGCAACGCCCTGTTCCCGCTTCGCCTGTGGACAAATCGGCGAGCGAGCGATTGAGCGCGCAGGCGGGTGCCGTGTCCAAAGATCTCCATGCGATGGGGTCGGCAGCAAAGGACGTCGCTCAGGAAAAGCTGGGGGATCTGCAGGATACGGCTGCGGCGGCATATGAGGGGGGTAAGGACAATGTCCGCGAGGCCACGCGTACGCTGGAGAAGTTCATCGAAGAACAGCCTCTGACCAGCGTGTTGATCGCCGCCGGGGTCGGACTGTTCCTGGGTCGATTCTGGATGCGCACCTGAATCCCCCGAAACCACGATCAGACAGCGTCGTGACCAACTTCAACCCGAAATCTCCTCTTCTGGAACCGCAATGGACATTTTTGTGAACTCGGCAATGCCTCTGGCTGCCGCTGGATACTCTCTCACGTACATGTTGTTGGGAGGGGGGGCCTTCGGGGCGATTGTGATCTTCGTCATTGCGAAATTGCTGGGCAAGTAACCTGGCTGCACCGCATGGTTAGTTTGGCCGGCTGCACCGACTTCGTGTTTTGTAGCCGTCAGATTCTCACACACACCACTTTCAGAAATGACCGCGATGGCCACCAGTAACCGGCTTGGATTTGGACGACGACAGGAAGTCGGCGGCCGCGCCCAGCAGATGTTCGATCACTTTCGCGACGATGCAACAGATTACGCGGAACAGGGGCGCGATAGACTGCAGCGTGCTGGTCGCAGTATTTCGCATTTCGTGCGGGAAGAGCCGCTGGAAGCCGCCCTGATCGGGGCTTCAATCACAATGGCGGTCGGAGTCGCCGTGGTCCTGAGCCGTCTGTGGATCCGTCGTACTTCCCGTTGACACGACTGTGAACCCGCCGAAACGGGAGGACCCATCATTCGTATGGATACCGCGACAGGCACCGGTCGGAACGGTAGGACAACACAGGACGGCCAGCCCCACGCCTCGGAGTCTCCCTCCGGTGGCGAAACCGAATGGCAGGCGACTGCGGAAGGCCAAAAGGCGCCAGACCCTGAACCGGACCCCTTTCGGGTACTTCTGCGGCAGTTCAGCGAACTGCGACGGTTCGCGGGTCACTACTTGGCCGCAAAATCCGGAGCTGCCAAGCTCCGAGTTCGAAATGTCCTTTTGGGGATGACCTTCGGAATACTGGCCTTTGTAATCGTCGCCAGTCTGTTCACCATGGGACTGTGGTTCATGGTCAGCGGAGTCGCCGACGGTTTCGCGGGAGTATTCGCAGAACGCCCCGGGATCGGCAAGATTCTCACCGGACTTTTGCTCGTGACAACGTTATGGCTAGGAACGCGCCTAGCCGTCTCCCAAATTACAAAAGCCGCTCTTGACGCCACAATCGCAAGAAGTGAACGACAAACTTCCGGACAGGAGGATCGCTATGAAAGCCGTTTCACTGGTCAACCGACCGCACCTCTCGAGCCGAACTGAGCGCGAATACCTGACAGAGCAGGCGCAGATCGCCTGGTCGGGCATGGGTCAGTCCGTGCGCGAACTGAAGCAGACTCTCGGGAAGGCCGCAGACATTCGGACAGGCGCCCGGCACCATCCCCTGATCACCGCAGGTTCCGTCTGCTTCGCGGGATTCGTGACGGCTGCGATGCTCTCGAGTTTGCGGACCCCGACCGATGGTACTCACGCGGCGACGCAAAACGTCGATCTTCCGCAGAGTTCGCCAAGAATGGATTCGTTGCGGGAAAAAACGCGATCACTGTTGGCGACATTGGGAGTGTCACAAATGGGAGTCCTGCAGAACTTTCTGCAGCGAGTCATGCGAGGGGTATTGAAGCCTCAGTGACGGAGCTTGCAGTCCCCGGCACCGTAACCACTCACAACGTCTTCTGGAAAACCAATCTCCGGAAGCGACGTGACGACTCCGGCGTCGTAGGGACGTCACTATCAAGATTCGCGGCAGCCGTCGGCGCTGTTTCGGTCTTCAAAGTATCTGCCGACAACCTCTTCAGAGTCGAAGGAGCGCGTCATGAAACGTATTCTGTTTGGACTTCTCTGCGGCGTGGCATTGGGATGCACGGAGACAACTCCCCCCGCGACCGGTAACAATTCGGCGGCTGAAAGACCGACCACGGTCACCGCGAATCGACCGACAACGGAACGTCCGATGGCGACAACCGGACCGATTGATCGGGACAACACGGGCGTCAATATACGTGATCGTGGCGGCTTGACAAAGACCCCGCTGGATCAGAACGAAAACAAGACCGACGTCAAGATCACTGCGGATATCCGCAAGCAGGTCGTCGCAGCGAAGATGTCGGTCGCCGCTCAAAACGTGAAAATCATCACGCAAGATGGAAAAGTCACGCTGCGCGGGCCGGTGAATTCTGACGATGAAAGGGCGTCGATCGAAAAGATCGCCGTCACCGTCGCAGGAGCAGACAGGGTGGACAACCAATTGGAAGTCGCCCTCAAGTAATCGATTCCGGTCCGTATTCCGTTTCCGTCCGACAACTCAACCCGACAAAGGATTTCCACATGTCAAATTCCGTCATCTGCACGGCGACCGTCGCTCAGACCGAAGTCATCATCCGCAATCTCAAGGAATCTGGATTCTCGGCCGACGATATTTCGATCTTAATGGCCGACAAGGGAGGAACCCGCGACTTCGCCCATGAACACAATACGAAAGCTCCGGAGGGGGCCGCGACAGGAGCCGGCAGTGGTGCCCTTGTGGGAGGCGCGCTGGGCTGGCTGGTCGGAATCGGCGCGTTGGCGATTCCGGGCCTCGGCCCCTTTATCGCCGCCGGACCGATCTTGGCCGCGTTGAGCGGTGCGGCCATCGGCGGAACGGCTGGTGGATTGGCGGGTGCCCTAATCGGAATGGGAATTCCAGAATTCGAAGCCAAGCAATACGAGGGGAAAGTCAAATCAGGCAGTTCGCTGATCTCGATCCATACGGAAGACAGTCACGAGGCGGAGCGGGCACATGAAATCTGCGAGCGTGCGGGCGCCACCGACGTGACCTCCACAGGTGAAGTCGCAGTGCCAAGCCGGGGACACGTTTAAGGTCGCCGATCCTCGCGGGAATGGCGACCCATCGACCGCCAAGGAACCGGCGTCTCGGTGGCCCGACAGCACAATAGAACAACTGAGAACCCTGGCCGACGATCGACTTTCCAATCGGCACAATCGTTCAACCTCTACTCAAACCCTGGAGTGACAGATGAAACTCGAAACGCTGCACGATTTGTACGTCGAGGAACTGCGGGATCTGTACAACGCAGAACACCAGATACTCAAGGCACTGCCCAAGATGGCGAAGGCGGCCTCGGCGCCGCAGTTGGCGAAGGCGTTCACCGATCACCTCGCGGAGACCAAAGTCCATGTCGAGCGCCTGGATACGATTTTTGAAAAGCTGGATGCCAACCCGAAGGGGAAAGTGTGCAAAGCCATGGAGGGCCTGCTCGAAGAGGGCAAGGAGGTCATGTCTGAGGAGGCCGAGCCGTCGGTGATGGACGCCGCGCTGATTGCAGCCGCCCAGCGTGTCGAACACTACGAAATGGCCGGTTACGGATGTGTGCGCACATTCGCGCGGCTGCTTGGCGAAGACGCCGCGGCCGATCTGTTGCAGACGACGCTGGATGAGGAGGGTGCCGCCGACAAGAAGTTGACGAAACTCGCTGAATCCGTGATCAATGTTGAAGCGGTGGCCCCGATGGCTGCCGACTGATTCGACGTCGGCCTCATGTAACGATTTGTGCCGACCGCCGCGGGGGAATACCTGAGTCGTAATTCCACCCCGGCAACGGCCTGATTTTGACCCGATTGCGTCGAGCGGGCAGCATTTGCTGCTGACGCCGTATTGAGCTTACCAGGGAGTGACGTCATGCAGAATTCCGGAGCGAGTGCTTCACAATCCGATTCGTGCCCGTCGGCGGAGATCAACGTGGGTGACACCGAGCGAACCGCGTCGGTTGTGGCCGGTGGATTGGTCGTTCTCTACGGTTTGTCGAAACTGTCTCTCACGACCACGATCGCCGCGGTCGCCGGTGTGGCGTTGCTGTACCGCGGACTGACGGGGCATTGCAGCACCTACCAGGCCTTGGATTTGTCCACGGCGTGCGATCGTGGCGACGGTGCGTGCGGCGATCGAAAGAGAATTCCGGTGAAGGGCATCGCGGGGACATTGAATTCCCCGACGGGAAGTTCGCAGTCGCAGTTGGCCAGATGAATTCCAGCAATTCGTGTGCGGAGCGGTTGCGAATCGGCGGTCAACGGCGGCCCTGTCGACGTCCGTCAGCACATTCACACCGCTTCCAGTTGGCGTATCGCAAGCGATACCTGGATCCTGATCAGCCGCGACCGGCCGCCGGTTCGAAATGGGATGAGAATCGGGGTGTCTTTTTACGGTTTCCACCCCCACGCGAACCATTGTTTCGACTGAGGAAAGACTTCACCATGACTCGTTTTTGGCACCGATTTGGTCTGTGGGCGGTTCCTCTGGCTCTGCTGACACTGCTGACATGGGGAGCTTCTCCCGCGCAATGTGGTGACGAGGGCACCTTGAATGTGCTTCCGCTCTCGTCTGAGGCACAACAGGCTCGCAGCCGTCAGGTTCAGAACGACAACAGAGCCCGCGCTCGGCGGAATTCGTTTGGCTACGGTCCGTATGGGTACGGGGGTAACGACTCCACCTCACGGACCTATTTCGGCAATGGCAACGGCCCCTACGGCAACGGTGCGTATCGCGACAATAACTTCGAACACCGGGTTGGGAACGGTCCAGCGGTCGGCGGTTATGGATATGGATACGGATTCCCAAATGTCTACTTCAGGCCTCGCGCCTACCGGCTGAACTACGGAGGCTATGGACCTACGGACGATTTCAGAAATCCGACCTACAACCCCTTCGGATATGGGATTCCTTAAAAGGACCGCCGCCATACTAACCAGTACTGCAACGGGAACGGGTCACTTTCGCTGCGACACATTTCACGATGTGCGGCACAACTCACTTCAGACGAAGGACAAAAACATGACAATCGAACAGAAAGATTCAGCGTCGCTGGGGCTGAACCGGGATCCGATCACCGGTGCGCCGGGAGCTCACCCGGTAGGAACGGGTGTCGGAGCGGTTGTCGGCGGGGCGGCGGTGGGTGCCGCCGCCGGAGCGGTCGCAGGACCGGTCGGAGTGGCTGTGGGTACAGTCGCCGGGGCCGTCGCGGGGGGGTTGGCGGGCAAGGCCGCCGCGGAGTCGATCAACCCCACCACCGAGGAAGCGTTTTGGCGCGACCACTATGCCGCGCGGCCGTACTATTCGAAAGATATCGCGTACGACCGTTACGCACCCGCCTACCGGTACGGCTGGGAATCGCGTGCCAAGTTCGTCGATCAAGGATTTGACGAGGTCGAGCCGGAGTTGAGGAGGGGATGGGACAACTCAAAATACGAAGCGCGCCTGGAATGGAACAAGGCCAAGCAGGCGGTTCGCGACGCGTGGGAGCGTAGCGGCGGTTTGACTTAGTGACCTACGGCGCACCATCAGACGACCAAGACGAACGTTGTGACACCGAGTGCAACCAGCCGAGTCGTATTTGTGATACGAACGGAATGTTAACGAACGCCGCGAGACGAGATATGTTGAGTTTGTAACTGCTCAATAACCCCGCGGTCGGCGCGCGGTCCGGCGGCGCTCGTCGCAGGCGTCGATTGAGTGCGCGAGTTTACGGAGGTGGAGAAGTTGCCTCAGGCCGCTGCCATTATCCGGTCTCGGGTGCGGGGGTCGCAGTCGCTT
>CAMATH010000201.1 GCA_945860955.1 Planctomicrobium piriforme | reverse complement strand
GGTCAATCTCATTCTCCTGACGGCGATTGTCGCGTTGCTGCTCTACTCCGGTTCATACTGGTCAAACTTTTTCGGCGGACCGTATGTCGTGGATGACGACTTTCTACTTGTGGCGGCCACCGATGAATCGGCCCAGGGGCAGATTCGCTATGTGGAACTGAGCGATCGCACGCTCGTCGACACCGGGTGGGTCGGTCAGATGGAGCGAAACGGCAAGCCGCTGTATGCCGACAAATTCTTCGCGATGCCCGTCCGTGACCGCTGGATGCTGGTGATGGCCGATTCTCCGGAGGACGGGCGAAAACTGATTGGTCCGCTCTACCGAATTTCCGCCCCCGTCGAAACAAAGGTCCTCCAGTCGGCTCAGGAAGAACATCCCGAGTGGAATGGCAAGCTGTTGCCCGTGATGATCAACGGCAAAGCCGCCTTCACGGTGGTTGGCTATCTGGGGCTTGCCATCCTGCTGCCGTTGTTAATTGTTTCGATGGTCAACATCGCGCGGGCCGTCGTGAAACTGTCCCGGTCCTCCGCGACGGATCCACTGGCCCGACCGGCTGAATAGTATTCCATGACCGGCATTGCGCCACAACGGCCGGTTGGCAGGCTTTAATTCACCCGGGCTGAAAACGCGACGATTGAATGATAGGACGGGTCTTTGACCCGTCCTACGGCGGCCGGTGCCCAAATTCTCAATACAGGCCACGCGGGAAAAGACTGGGTGCGATTTGAGCAGGTGGCCGCAAAAACCGCCAACTACGCCCCCTGAACGATCACCGCGCTCGCCTGTCCCAGCCGGGTGACGTTGAGCTTCAGGAAGACGCGATTCTCCGCCTTCAGCGGTTCTCGAATGATGTTCAGGACGCAATCCGGGTCAGGATTGGAATAGTTGAGCGTGGGGGGAACGAAACCGTCCCGCAGGCCAATCAGCGAAGCCAGCAATTCCACCGCCCCCGAACCCGCTGCGGAATTCCCCAGGAAGCTCTTAGGTGCGGTCACCGGCACCTTGCTCGCGACCGAACCGAAGACGTCGTGAATCGCCTGCGCCTCGGCGATGTCGGTCAGTTTGTCCGACAAGCCATGGGCGTTGATGTGGCCGATTTCTGCCGGCGTCAGTTTGGCGTCGCGCATTGCCCCTTTCATCGCCAACGCCATGGCCGCCCGCAAATTGGGGCCTGCGGGTGAATTCACACAGGCGGAACCGGCTCCCAGCACGGTGCCGTAAATGGTGGCCCCCCGCCGTTTGGCATGCTGAATGTCTTCCAGGATCATCGCCCCGGCCCCTTCACCCACGACCTGCCCATTGCGACGGGCGTCGAACGGTCGGCTGGCGAGATCGGGCTGTTCGAAGTCGTGCGCGAGATGATCCCACAGCCGAGCGTGAATGGTTTTGAGCGCATGCAGCCGTGTGCCGGTCGCACCGGTGATGATCACGTCGGCATGACCCCGCGCGATGACCCGCAGTGCTTCACCGATCACCAAGTTGGACGACGCCTCGTCGATCGTGATCGAGTTGTTCGGGCCCCGGGCGTCGGCGGTGATTCCAATGTGACAGGCGGGCATGTTCGGCAGGTATTTGAGCAGCCAGAGTGGGAACAATTTGGGCATTCCCGCCTCGGCCCACAAATCCTGACTGAATTTGCCGTCTTCCTTGGAAACGGCGGCAAAACACCCTTCGGATAGGTCTTCCGGGACACTGAACATCAAGTTCGCGCCGAATTCCACCCCCAGCCGCTCGGGCTCGACCGCCCCTTCTTTGATGCCCCCGTGATCCATTGCCAGATTCGCCGCCGCGTAACCCAATTGGATCTCGCGACACATCACCCGGATCGCTTTCTTCTGTTCGCGAGTGCGGGCGAAGTTGGAGGGATTGAAATCGCGAATCTCCCCCCCAATGTGCTGCGGAGCCGGGGTGTATGCCAGGCTTGTGACCGGGCGGATACCGCTCGTCCCCGCGCGGAGGTTCTGGGAGTATTCGTCGAGACCGAGACCAATGGGGCAAACCACCCCCATCCCGGTAATGACGACCTGCCGCTCGGGATTCTGTTGGCCGGCCATTTTCTGTCGAGTACGCTCTTCCGATGGGACCGCCGCTGTTCACGATTCGGGCAGGGAATCCTGCTCGGAGGACGAATCGCGACATTCACGGAGCCGTGTGACGAACTGGCAATGTAGCGTTTTCAACCACCGGAGAGAAGTACAGTATTCCCAGCGGCGGCATGACGCATTGATGATTCGTTATGTGTTGACGGGAGCGTCAACCGAACCGACAACCTGACGCAGTCGATTTCCCCGACTGGTCGAGGGATCAAAACCGGCAGGCTCAGATTCCCATCGGCATTTCCCCCTCCGCACCCTGAATCGGTCCCCGTTGTGGTGTCGTACTCGGCACAGAAAGTTCATGTATGCCAGATCACTTATCGCCGGTTGGGGGAGTCGGACGGACTCCCTTAAACAGCTTGCGGTCCAGCCGCGCATTGAAGGGGGTGAAGCTGGCGCTGGCGTTGGGGTCCTCGGCGATGTCCCGGCTGAACTCATGCACTTTGGCGTCGAGATTGTCGATATGGTGCAGCGCGACCGCCTCGGGGGTCATCGGGAGTTTCGGACTTCCGAACTCATACGTCCCGTGGTGGCTGAGAACCATATGCTTCAGCCGCAGCGCGGTCTCCAGGGGGAATGGCTCCCCCGACAGTCGTTCCGCTTCCGCGATTTTCGTGGCGAGAATCTCGATGCAGATGCTCAAGTGTCCCAAAAGCTGCCCTTCGTCGGTGTATCCGTACGGGCCCGAGTAGGACAATTCGCGGATCTTTCCCAAATCATGTAGGAAGATCCCGGCGAGCAGCAGGTTTCGGTCAACGCCATTGAGCAGGTCGGCACACCGCTGGGCGATTTCCAGCATATTCACAACATGCTCGAGCAGTCCGCCACGATACGCGTGGTGCGCCTTCATGCCGGCCGGTGCCGTGCAGAACGCCGTCATCAGCGGTTCATCAATCAAAAAACAGTCGATCAGATTCCGCAACGGCTCGTTCGAGATCGAGTGCAGAATCTCTCGCAGCCGGGTTTGCAGCGCCCCGACATCCTTCGTGGTCTGTCGCAAGAAATCCTCGGAATTGACGGACGATGTGGCGACCGGCTGCACTTGGTTGGCGATCATTTGCATCGCGCCCTGATACAGTTGCACCTTCCCCTTGATCAGTGCGTACTCGCCCGCGTTGATATGCGCCACAGCCTCTTCCGTGACATTCCACTGGCGGGCCATCAGGGATCCGGTCCGATCCCGCAGTTCCAACAGCAGGTACAAAGCGGCGTTCCGGTTGACTCGTACCTGCTTGTCGGCGATGAAATAGACTTCTTCGACCGAATCGCCATCCGCCAGCGTATTGATGAACCGACGCGCCATTTGACAACACTGAATGAGATTTGAGGGACCGCAGGAAAAACCGCGCCGTCTGAATCCGTTCCAATACGGTGCCTATCGGGAGTAGGGGCCCGACTTTCCCGGGATTGCCGATCCAAAACCCTCTTCGACCACCTCGGCGATCGCCTCAGCCGCCCGCAGTGCGGATTCCCGTGAAACGTCCAGGTGCGTACACGCGCGAAGACGTTTTTTACCGGTCGAGTTGATTTTGACCCCTTTCTCAATCAGCCGCGCCGACAACTGTGCCGCGGACCCCAATCGGGGATCGACTTCGAAAAA
The DNA here is from genome assembly GCA_945860955.1 of Planctomicrobium piriforme. Lineage (GTDB taxonomy): Bacteria > Planctomycetota > Planctomycetia > Planctomycetales > Planctomycetaceae > UBA10511. The sequence goes on along the minus strand of CAMATH010000201.1, from coordinate 6,963 downwards.
CACCAGATTCGTCTCCACTGCGTCGGCGTCAACGACGATCCCCTCGATTTCTCGAATGCGGTTGGCGAACAGCCGCGCGTTCGCGTGATCGTCCTGCAACCGGTCAATGTTGTGTTCCAGCGCATATTCGGCGGCGGCCGCCACAATACCCGCCTGTCGCAACGCCCCGCCGAACAGCTTGCGAATCCGCCGGGCTTTGGTGATCTCGGCCTGTGACCCCACCAGCACGGATCCCATCGGACAGCCCAACCCCTTGGAAAAACAGATCGACACGGTGTCAATCTTCGCGCAAATCTCCCGGACGGTTCGACCACTCGCCATCACGGCGTTGAACAGCCGCGCCCCGTCGAGATGAACCTTCAATTTATGATCATGCGCCCAGTCACAGACCCGTTCCATTGTCTCTTGGGGATAAACCCGTCCTCCACCGACGTTGGTGGTATTTTCCAGGCAGACCAGCCGGGTGATGCAGTAATGCTGGTTGTCGGGCTGGATTCTGTCCTCAAGAACCGGAACATCCAGGATGCCGTTGGTCCCGGGCAGCAGGCGACAGGTCACGCCGCTCAGCGCCGCCGGCCCACCCTGTTCATAATTGGCGATGTGTCCGGTGTGGTCAATCAGCAGTTCATCACCGGGCTGACAATGCACCCGGACTCCCATCTGGTTCGACTGGGTTCCCGAACACGCGAAGACGGCGGCTTCTTTCCCCAGCAGTTCGGCGACGCGGGCTTCGAGCCGATTGACGGTTGGATCTTCCCCGTTCATATCGTCCCCAACCTCCGCCTGGGCCATCGCATTCCGCATCGCGGTCGAGGGCCGGGTGGCGGTGTCGCTGCGCATATCGATGAAGGAGCCGCTCATGTCGAATCTGGGAAGAACCTGCGGAAAACGGAAGGGAAGCCGGTGAATGTACCGGTTGGGGGTGAGACCGACAACTGGCCCACGTGCCGTTTGCCACGTGGCACTGAACACACGGTCCGGTGCCGACAATAAACCACAAAACCAAATGTCCGGTTTGACGGGAGCTGCGTCCGAATACCACTCGCTTCAACATCAGACTTCTATCACTGCAACGCAGCCGCCGGGGCGTCCCGGCAGGGATGCTTCGGGCGGCTGCGCCTTTTCCTCGTTCCTGAGCCGACTTAGGCCAGCAGTTCCTGAATGACCCGCGCGGGTTCCACCCCGGTCAGCCGGGCATCGAGCCCCTGGAATTTGTGCGTGAACCGCTCGTGATCGAATCCCATCAGGTGCAACACCGTCGCATGGAAGTCGCGGATGTGGACCGGATCGCGGACGATGTTGTACGAGAAATCGTCCGTCTCGCCGTAGATCGCGCCGGGCTTCGTGCCGCCCCCCGCCATCCACATCGTATAGCACCGGGGATGGTGGTCGCGGCCGTAATTCTGCTTTGAAACGCCTCCCTGCGAGTAAATGGTTCGGCCGAACTCTCCCCCCCAGATCACAAGCGTCGAGTCGAACAATCCCCGCTGCTTCAGATCCTGGATCAGGCCCCAGCACGGCTGGTCGACATCGCGGCATTGATCGGGAAGCCGACCCGCGACGTTGGCGTGCGTATCCCAGTTGTTGTGGTACACCTGGATGAACCGCACTCCGCGTTCCACCATCCGCCGAGCCAAAAGCGCTGTATGGGCGAATGATCCCGGCTTCTTCGCCTCTTCGCCATACAGTTTGTAAGTCGCCTCGGTTTCGCTTCCCAGATCGGTCAATTCCGGGACACTGGCCTGCATGCGATAGGCCAGCTCGTACTGCTGGATGCGGGTGTGCGTTTCGGGATCACCAATCTTCTGGTAGGTGATCTCATTCAATTTCCGCAGTCCATCCAAGGTCTTGCGACGGATTTCGGTCGGAACCCCGTCGGGGTTGTTGATATAGAGAATCGGATCTCCTCCCGACCGGAACGAAACCCCCGCGTGTTCCCCTGGCAGGTAGCCAGATCCCCACAGACGGGCCGAGATCGCCTGCACCTGTTCGGTGTTTGTCGGCTTGGCGACCAGGACCACAAACGTCGGCAGATTTTGGTTGAGCGAACCGAGGCCATACGAGGTCCAGGCCCCCAGGCAGGGGCGACCCGTGATCTGGCTGCCAGTCTGCATGTAGCTGATGGCCGGCTCGTGGTTGATCGCCTCGGTGTTCAGGCTGCGGATGAAGCACATGTCGTCGACCATTTTCGACGTATGGGGCAACAACTCTGTCACCCACATGCCGCTCTGACCGTGCTGGGCGAACTTGAATTTCGTCGGGGCGATCGGGAACCGCGCCTGACCCGAGGTCATGGTCGTCAACCGCTGTCCCTGGCGGATCGAATCGGGGAGATCCTTGTCGTACCACTCGTCCATCTTGGGCTTGTAGTCATACAGATCCATCTGCGGGGGGCCACCCACCATATGTAGATAGATCACATGCTTCGCTTTCCCCAGGAAATGGTTCAAGCCACCCCCTTCCACCCCTAGCGTCGAGTCTGCGGCGACCGCCGGCCGCGCCAGATTCTGGCCCATCAGTGAAGACAGGGCCGCCCAACCGACGGCGTTCACCCCCCGGCCCAGTAACGCCCGGCGGGTCTGATTCTGCAGCAGCGAGTCAATCGGATTCATGGGACACCAAAAAGAGATGGGTTGATTCAGGAGAACGGAACGTGGAGGCTGGCACGCGGGGGGAGCTTCCCAATCGAAACTCCCCCGCGGTGTGCTACTTGTTCAGCACTTCATCCAGGTTCATCAGTTCGTTGGTCAGCATTGTCCACCCTGCCAGCTCCGTCGGGGCCAGCTTGGCATCGGGAACGGAATTCCCCGTGCGGATCAGTTTCTGGGCATCTTCGGGATGTTTGCTGTAGTACTCCAGCAGTTCTGTCAAACTCCCCTTCACCACGGCCAGCTCTTCGGCTGTCAGCGGACGGGAGATCAGCCGCTCGGCGAGATACGCGATCCGAGTTTCCGTCGTCGCTCCGCCATCCGTGAGCGTTCGCTGTGCCAGCGCCCGCGCCGCTTCCACGAATTGCGGGTCATTCAGCGTCACCAGCGCCTGGAGCGGCGTGTTGGTCCGTTCCCGCCGAACGGTGCAAAGTTCCCGAGAGGGAGCGTTGAAGATCTCCATCGACGCGGGGGGGGCACTCCGCTTCCAGAAAGTGTAGAGACTGCGTCGGTACAGGTTGGGTCCGAGTTCCGCCCGGTAGTCGCGGGTGTTGCTTCCGATCATCGCCACCGCCTCCCAGACGCCATCAGGCTGGTATGGCTTCACGCTCGGCCCGCCGATCTTCTCGACCAGCAACCCACTGGCGGCAAGAGCGTAGTCCCGCACCATCTCGGCTTCCATGCGGAACCGCGGTCCACGGGACAGGAACCGATTCTGCGGGTCTTTCTCCAGTTTTTCGGGAGTCGACTGCGCCGACTGCTGGTAGGTCGCCGACATCACCAGCATTTTGAAGAACTTCTTGACATCCCATCCGGTTTCGCGGAATTCAACCGCCATCCAGTCGAGCAACTCCTGGTTGGCAGGCAATTCCCCAGCCACACCAAAATCGCCCGCGGTGCGGACAATGCCCGCTCCGAACAACTCTTGCCAGAACCGGTTCACCGTGACCCGCGTCGTCAGCGGATGTTCGGGAAGAAGCAGCCACTGCGCGAATCCCAGCCGATTCGTCGGCAGATCGTCCGGCAGGGGAGGCATAACGTCGGGGGTCGCGGGCTGAACTTCATCCCGGCGTTGGTCGTACTCGCCACGGAACAGCACGAACGCCGACGCCGGATCCGCTTTTTCCTGCATCACGTGGGCGATCGTCCCCCGCGCGGTGATCTGCGTTCGCTCGGCTTCCAACGATGCGAGCTTCGCCTTCAACTCAATCGACGGTTTGTCGATGGTCACCAGCCACCAGTCGAACAGTTCCTGCTTCTCTGCGTCGGTCCGGTCAGCGGCCGGCTTGCTGACCAGCCACGCGCCACGGGTACCGGTCGCGAGTTGACTCGCCTCCTGCTCCGAGAGCACCTTCGAATAGAGTCGCAGATCTTGAATTCCCACGTCGTTCAACTTCTCGTTCGTGCTGCGTTGTGCGAGCTTGAACGGAACCTGGGAACGGATCGTACTCCTCAAGGCGTCGGCCTGGGTCGAAGTCGGTTGTGATTTGCCATTGAAAAGGATCTTCACTCCCGATGCCTTCGCCGACCCGTCGTAACTCACCGTGACATGCTGCCATTTGCCCACTTCGAGCGCGGTGTTCGAAACGATTTTGAGCGCGTCGGACGGCCACTTGCTGACAATGTGTGTACCGACTTTGCCGTTCTCGACCCACAGGTCCCAGCCGCGATAGTCCATTGCGTTATCCATTCGGGCGGCGATCGCTCCGACCACATTGGCTGCGGGAATTTTGACCCAAGCCGAAACCGTGAACGGCTGATCCTTTTCACGGTCGGCGACGTCACCGAACTCCACCGCGTTGTCGATTTTGCTCTTAAACGCCTTCGCCGATACCGCGCCACCATCCCAGGGAATGTCCGCCGGCGCGCTCGCCTGTCGGGTCTCGCCCTTCACGCGGAACGTGACCGACTTTCCCTCTCCTTCCGCGAGCGAAGCGTGGAACTCCAACCCCTCCTGGGGAATCCGCTTGCCCAGCTCCTCCGCCGAGGCGGCTACCACCCAGGTATTGAAGTCCGCGTTCGCATTCTGCCTTCGGTCGGCAATCTGTTGTCGGACCGACGGAATCTCCTTCGCGAGCTGGTCGAACCGCGGGCGGTCCTCCTCCATCGGCACGGTCAGAATCGGAGGCGTGTCCTTGGCATTGCCGTCCATCGCAGGCTGCGTTGTATTGTTGAAGAACGCCGCCATCTGATAGAACTCGCGCTGCGACAGCGGATCGAACTTGTGGTCGTGGCAGACCGCGCAGTTCGCGGTCAGCCCCATCCAGACGGCGGACGTGGTTTCCGTCCGGTCGCGGGTATACAGAACCATGTACTCCTCGGGAATCGTCCCCCCTTCGCTGGTGGTGATGTTGCACCGGTTGAATCCCGAGGCGATTTGCTGGTCGAGTGTCCGATTGGGAAGCAGATCTCCCGCGAGTTGCTCGATCGTGAACTGATCAAACGGCAGGTTCCGGTTGAACGCTCGCACAACCCACTCGCGATATGCCCAGATCTCGCGGAAATTGTCGAAATGAATCCCATGACTGTCGGCGTATCGGGCCGCGTCGAGCCAGTACTTCGCCCGATGCTCGCCCCACCGGGACGATTCCAGCAGCTTGTCGACCAGTTTCTCGTAGGCGTTCGCCGCAGTGTCCTTGACGAACGCCTCGACCATCTCGGGAGCCGGCGGCAGGCCCGTCAGGTCGAGCGCGACGCGTCGGGCCAATGTCCGGCGGTCGGCCTGCGGCGCAGGTGTCAGTCCCCGCGACTCCAGCCCGGAGAGTACGAACCGGTCGATGGGATTCCGCACCCACTTCTCGTCCTTCACCACGGGCAGCTCGGCTTTTGACGGCGCGAGGAACGACCAGTGCTTTTCGTAATTCGCCCCCTCCTGAATCCAACGGCGGAGCGTCTCTTTTTGCGCCGCCGTGATGGTCTTTTTGGTGGTCGGCGGAGGCATGACCAGCTTGGGGTCATCACTGAGAATCCGCTGCAACAGAAGACTGTCCTCGGATTGGCCCGGCTCAATCGCCCCCGCTTCAATCGCCGCCGGCCGCTGGTCGATTCGCAACCCCGCCTTCCGGGCGGCACTGTCGGGACCGTGACAGGCGAAGCAATTGTCGGCCAGAATCGGCCGGACATCGCGGTTGTATTGCAGTTTCTCCGCGGCGAACGCGCCGAAGGGGGCGAAGAGCGCCACATACGCCGCACCGGCGAGCCAGAACCGAAACCGCTGGATCAGCGAAGCCGACCACCTGCGGTCAAGAGGTCTGTCCTGTCGTGAAGAGCGATTCATGTTGTGGTCCTTGTGGAAGTCTTTCCGCGAGCCGGCGCGGGGGGAGAGGTCGTTTTCGAATTGATGATCGGCAGCCAGTACTTCACCGCGGCGCGAATGTGTTTGGACATCGCCACCCGCGCGGTTTTGGAATCGTTGGCGAGAACCGCCTCGACGATCGCCAGGTGTTCGCCCGCCTCTTCGAGCAGACGCTTGCGTAGGGGGGTTCCCTCGACCTGCCAGGCGGCGTCACGCACGGCGCGAAACAGCAGCTTGAGCCGATTGAGTTCGGCAGCCAATAGCGCATTCCCGGACGCAGTGGCGATCAGATCGTGAAGCCGGTTGTCGAGCAGGCGAGCCTGATCCACAAACCGATTTCCACGCGAGTCTTTACTGGCCGCCAGTTTCTTGAGTTCCTGTGCCAGTTCGGTGAACGCGGTCGGGTCCGCCCGACCGCAAGCCCTCCGAACCGCTTCGCACTCCAGCACCCGTCGAACCTGAATCAGGTCGATGAGATCACGGGCCGCCAGCCGCCGCACGACTGCCCCGCGATGAGGTCGAAGGTCGATCACTCCCACTCCCGCCAGCGTCGAGAGCGCTTCGCGGATCGGAGTATGGCTGACCTTGTATCGGCGTGCGAGATCCTCGGTGACCAAGTGTTCCCCCGCAGTGAACTCTCCATCAATAACGTCGGCTAGTAGTCGCTGAACGATCTGTTCACGACGACCGCGCGGGGCCGCGGCGTCATCCGAAGGCTTCGGACGCGACGGCTTGCGGGCAGATCGGCGGGGGGATCGCGGGGCGATCATGGTTGGGCGCGGCGTCTGAACATCGGTCGACAAGGCGGGGGTCGATGGGACCCATCGACAGGCTGACAACGGAATTCAGGATATCAAGGTCCGGAAGTCGTGGCAAGTGATTCTATAGAATCGTGTGTCGTTTCTATAGAGCGTGTCCGTGGACGTGCCACACTCGAAGGCGGAAGGATGAGGGATGAGGGCGGAAGGATGTGTCTGCGGAGCGTGACTGTGGACTGTTCCCACCCGCGTCGCTCCGAAT
>CAMATH010000200.1 GCA_945860955.1 Planctomicrobium piriforme | reverse complement strand
TGGCGTCTGCTCCGCCGCCGGGATCTCGATTCCCGCGATGACGATCGGTTGGATTGGCTGGGGGTCTGACTGGCTCATGCGCCATACATTCCCCGAAAAACCGACTTTGAGTAAATACCAGTTTCCGAGGGGTTATTGAGCAGTTACCGAAACGCCGTCCCACTCAATTTTCTCCAGCTTTCCACCGCGGACCTTGATCCGCATCGGTTGAAGATCCATCGAAATGACATAGGGAAGATCAAGATTTGACTCGCAATCGACCACAATCTTGTTCCGGTCCGAACGAATTCCCATGATCCAGTGCCGCAGTTGGAGTACGGGTTGATTGTTTCTGAGGTCTGATGTGATCCACAGGGCCTGAAATTGACATGCTGGTAAGCGCATCAAAGTATGCTCCTCATGGTATCCCCAATAGATTCCCACGGAACTGTTGTATTGCATGGTTGTATTCAGCATGTTGATCGCGAGATCAATATCACCCGTCTGGGAATTGCCCAATTCGACCAAGCGAATCTCATCAGTCTTAATTTCCAGTCGCTTTTTGTTGTCGAGATTGACTGAGTCAATTTTCGCCAACTGGAACCCAGGATGCGCCACTGGACGCCATTGATGGCCATGCAGTCGTTGTCGCCATTCGGATTCAATCTTCCAGTTTTCGACGGCCCCCGGTCCGATCGCCACGAAGATTGCCGCGAGTACCCCCAGCGACGCCAGCAGGCCCAGTAGTACAATCGCAGGCCAACGCGCTCGGAACCAGTATTGAAAACGAACAAGTGGTCCCTGTCGGCTCAGCCAGATCCCGCCGAGCGGCCATCCCCTGAGATGCCCTCGCAGTTCGTCCGCCAATTGCGCTGCGGTCGCGAATCGATCGTTTGGTTTCTTTGCCAGACAGCATTGCACAATCCAATCCAGATCGCGGGGTACGGTGGGGTTGCGATCGCGCACCGACGGCACCGCCCATCCGGTCACCGCCGGCCGCAGCTCGGCGGATGTACTCCCCGGATACGGGGGTGTGCCGGTCAGGAGTTCGAACAGAATTACCCCCAAACCATAAATATCGCTTCGCGCGCTGATGTCTGCGACGCGCCCTTCAATCTGCTCGGGCGACATATAGGCTGGGGTGCCAATCGTTTGGCCGGCGGTCCCGACGGAATCGGAATCCACTTGTCGCGCCAGACCAAAGTCGGCGATTTTCAGTTTCCAGTCGGTTAACGACTCCCGCCGGATGGGCGTGTCCCCCGCATCGGGTCGAGGTCGAACCCCGCTGCCATCCTGGGCCGTCAACAGGATATTCCCCGGCTTCAGATCCCGATGGAACACTCCGTTCTGATGGGCGACCTGTAACGCGTCGGCGAGTTTGGCGACGATTTCCGCCGCCTGACGCGGGGGAACCGGCCCCGGATGTGCCGCCAGCCACTGCGCAAGTGAACCCCCTTCGCAATACGCCATCACGATCCAGGAGGTGTCGTTGTCGAAACGCAGGTCGTGGATTTGCACGATCCCCGGGTGCTCCAGCCCGGCGATGATCGCCGACTCCCGCAGATGGCTGGCAGTCGCCCCGCCGAGCCCGGAGGGGGTCTTGAGCGCCACATAGCGGCGGAGCAGATTATCGAAGGCCAGAAAGACAATTCCCGACGCCCCAAATCCCAGCAGTCGAGTTGTGTCAAAGCGCGGTTTCGAATTCGCGACCGGAGTCGGACTTTCGTCGACAGCGTCCGGTTGCGCGACGGAGGACGGCCGTTCGGTCGAGCCGGCCTCCTCGGCGGTTGTGATCGGTGCCGCTTCGAGAGAAATGGATCGCGGTTCCGACTCCCGCGCCACCGGGTCGTCGGACGGGATATCGGAATCGTCGAGTTGTCGCCACTCCCGCAGGAGCCACAGTGTTCGTTCGAACCGCTGCAATTCAGCGATCGAAGCCTTTTCCAGACTTTCCGAAAGATGCGACACGGGACCAATCGACACGTCGTCTCCGGCGATCAATCGATCGTCGTACCAGGTGAGAATCCGACCGAAATCGGCTTGCGGCCCTCGCTCAACCGGCGGCTCGGCAGGTTTGGAGGACTCTGGTGGATCGGGGTCTGGAGGCATATTCTTGGGAGGAAAAGGCCGGGAAATCCGGTGTTACGACAATCACTAAAAGGGGGAAAGACGGCCAACCGGACGCAGTGTTCCTGAATTTTCTGGAATGGGAAGGCTAGCCGATGGTGGGCAGGTCTTTTTTTACGTTGTCCAAGATCTGCAGCGCGTACAGTCGTTTTTCGAGGTCTGCCATGGCCCGTTCAAAGAGCTTTCGGGCCGCATCTTCCGAACGCCGCATCTGCTTTCCCACCTCGCTGAAGGTCAGTTTTTGTTTGCGCAATTTGAGGACCAACCGGTGGTCTGGACTCATTTGCGACTCAATCGATTTCAGCAGCTCGCGGAGTTCCTTCTTCCACAACTCGGTCATCGGCCCCGAACGCGGGTCGGCTGGATCCCCCTCTGGAATCGGACTTGGTATTGTGCCAATGTTGTCTTTAATTGCGCTGCAGATTTTATTGATCAGAATGACACGGGCATAGGAGTGCCAACCCGCCACATCCCCCTCGAACGCCTCGATCCTCTGAAATAAGGTCAACTGTGTTTCTTGAACCGCGTCCGACGGAGCGAACACATGCTTTAACCAATTGGGAGTGTGGTCGTTGGCGATCTGCTTGAGATACGGGTAAACCATCTCAAACAGGCGGTTGCGAGAATTCTCATCCCCTGATCTGGCGGCCGCCAAGTCAGCATTAAAGTCGCAGTGCGAGTCATCGCTCGCGTCGCCTGCTGTCATCATCTTAATCACCCGGGGACTATCGTCGCTGTCGGCGCGGGGGGAGTATATGGTTCACGGAAGTCCGGCGTCAACAGTCGGGTTCAAACTCACCCCGTGACACAACCGCAATCCCGTTGGAACGGTTCACCGGGAGAGGTGATCCGGGAACCTCCCGACGCAAACGAACTGTGCGAGACCACAACCGAATTGCGGAACAGGGATGTGCGGCTCTGAGAGTGCGTGTGACCGACGGAAGAGTTTTGACAGGCTGAAGAGGATTAAAGGGAGGAACAGGATGGAGTTGCGCGCCATTCCCGCTCTCGGGGCAAGTGGCTGAAATCGAAAAACTGCCAATCCCCACAATCGACAGTCGCTTCCGCAATCCTGTCCATCCTCTCCATCCCTTTCATCCTGTCCAAAAATCAACGGCCCGCTTGCAGGCTCTACTCCGCTCGGTCCGCGTCGAAATACTGCGATCGAGCGGTGCCCGTCAGGAAACGGGATGTTGATACTGCTTCGCGAAACGGTCTTAATTTCCAGCCCTGCGCGCGTCTGCGGACATTGTGCCTGGGTTTCGGGTGATTCCAGCCCCGCAGCGAACCGTTAAAAACTTTAAAAATCTTCGTCCGGTTCGGGGGGCATTTCGACTTTGGTGTTCAGACGGTCGATTTCAGCCGCCTTCTCGTCTCCTGATAAACACCCCCACCATGACATTGCCCGATTTTCAAGGCCGCTGGACCTACCGTAGTTTTCGCCCCCGCGAAGGGGCTCCCAGTCGCCCGGATCCGAAGAACCCGACCGGCCCCTTTTTGCCCCCACGGCCGGCCGACCTGGCGGCCAATTGGGCCGAGTCGGCGACTCTAGAGGTCACCACCGACAGTGCCGGCGCGGTTTCAGGCACCCTGACTATCATCCCCGGCACACTCGTCCTGAAGGTGACCGGCCACGTCACTCCCGGTGACGGTGGCCGAATCCTCCCCGGAATCCAGTTGATCGGCGAAGTCGGCAACTCGAAAAACACAATTCGCGGCTACTTCATTCCGGACACCAATGTGATCGTGGGGACCGTTCTGGCGACACAGGGAGACCCCGCCCTCGCCCCGGACGGCACCGCCGGCCCGTTTGTGCTTGTGAAGCAGTAGCACCGTCGAAGCCGCATCAATGCGTGAGTACGCATTGCCTGCCCCGCAAACCACGTCGCGCAGCGACCGCGTCCCCCCCCTTAGGAAGGGGGGGTAGGGGGGGGTCGCTCGGTCAGCTCATTGCCCCCCCAATTGCAACAAATCATGTTCCAGCCGCTTCGAATGACAGCGGAATTGGGAGTGACGTCCAGTTCGCTGACAATGCGACCCCCCCTGCCCCCCCTTGCTAAGGGGGGGCCGTCGCTGCGCGACGGAATTGGGCTTTGTCGACGTCGTTTTGAATAATCCCCTGGCGAGCCGGCCGGCGTCAGCCGCCGTGTTTTCCGCACATTACCTTTTCACCGCATTTCCCCCACGTCACCCGAGAGTTTTTCCCCATGTGTTTTACGAATCAGTCCGCGACCCAGACACCTCACTCGTTCGAATCGTCCCTCGGCCAGTCGGCGTTTCGCCGCGGGTTTTGGGTGTCACTCTGCGCGCTCGCCACCCTTGTGTGTCTGCCGCAAACCGGCGCCACCGCCGGTGTGCAGCTTTTGCAGAACGGCGATTTTGAAGCCCTGGCCATTCTGGGTTCTGGCCAAACCCAGGTGGGCGAAGGGGAAATGAAACTGATCAGCACCCAACCGGGGGGCGTACTCTACGACGACAACATTTCTGGCATCGCCGACTGGAATTACATTACGCCACTCAACGCCGGCACCCTTTCCGACCATGGCTTGGCGCGGCGTGAAACCGAATTTGGAAACCCTCCGGGAGGTCAGTCGGCGTTCATCAATAACTATGGTCGATTGATGAGTCAGACATTCAGCCCAGCACTACAAGCGGGAGACACCCTGACGGCAACCATTGATTTCGGAACGCTCGGTTCCGATATGGATTCCGGCCGCGCGGGGGATTTTCTGTTGGTCGCGGGGGAAGTCGATCCGCTCGACCCAGACAACTTTTCGTCCCGCAGTGTCATCCTGGCCGAGTTGACCGTGGGAAATCCCTCATTTAGTGAGTTTACCCCCGACGTGCTGGTCGGGAACGGCGTCTACACGCATTTGACGCTGTCGTATACCTACGGTGTTGCAGATCCGTCGCTGCTTCTTCCCGTGACACTCGCGTTTCGGACTCTTTATCCGTCGGAGGGACCGACGTACTGGGACAACGCGTCGCTGGTCTATACACCGGTCGCCGCCTCGACGCCGGAACCGACGTCGCTGGCGCTCGTGGCGAGCGCGGCGGTGGTCGGGCTGATGGTGGGTGCGCGACGTCGTCGCAAGACGCTTGGGAATTGACAACACACACCGCGCCTCACCGTAAACCACATCGCGCAGCGACCGTGTCCCCCCCTTAGGAAGGGGGGGATGTCGCTGGGCGACAGAATTTTGCTTCGTCGACGTCGCCTTGAATGATCCCTTGGCGAGCCGGCCGGCGTTAGCCGCCGGGTTTTTCGCGAGACTCCCCAGCTCTGAAGAACGCGTGCCTGGCCTCGAAGGCACAAAAACCCGGCGGCTGACGCCGACCGGCTCGCTGATCCCACAAAACTACAACGATACATACGCAGGACTTCTCATAAGATGTACATCAACTGGCTGGCGGGTTTGTGGGCACGGTTCGGAGTCCGGGGTTCGAAGAGGGGACAGCGTGTTGCCCGCGGGACAAAGCTCCGTCGCGCGCCCCGGCACAGGCGCCAGACGATCTCCTGCGAGGTCCTCGAGGTCCGGGCACTGCTCGCCGCGACGGTCGCGGTGAGCGACGCGATACTCAGCGAAGGCAACAGCGGCACGACCAACATGGTCTTCACCGTCACGCGCGGCGGTGACGATGCGCTGTCGACACTTGAGGTCGCTTACACAACCTCCAACGGCGCAGCTACCGCCGGGACGGATTTCACCGCTCAGACCGGGACCGTCACCCTCGCGCCGGGGACGACGACCGCGACGATCAGCATCCCGGTGACCGGCGACATGCTGGCCGAGTCCCACGAGCACTTCAACGTCAATCTCACGGGGGTCAATGTCATCGGCCCCGGCGCGACACTCGGGACCAGAACCGATCTCCCCAACGCGGAATCGCCGTATTCGGTCGCCATTGGCGATCTGAACGGCGACGGGCGCCCCGATCTGGCGATGGCGAATCAGAACGCCAACACCATCTCCGTCCGATTCAACACGACGTCGCCCGGCGCGACGACGCCTACGTTCTCCGGACGAACCGATTTCGCCGCGGGCGTGACGCCGCGCAATATCGCAATCTGTGACTTCAACGGCGACGGTCGGCCCGACATCGCGGCAGCCAATATCAACGCCAGTACCATTTCGGTGTTCCTGAACACCACAACTCCCGGCGCGACCAGTCCCTCTTTGGCGGCCAAAGTCGATTTCGCGAGCGGTCCCGGTCCGCATTCTCTGTTGACTGTCGATATGAACGGCGATGGCAAAGCCGACTTGGTCACGTCGAACCTGAATGACCACACGGTGGGAGTCGCGTTGAACACCACGACTCCAGGAGCGACGGTCCCGACGTTCGGGTCCCCGTCATTGTTCGCGACGGACTTGCAGCCGCGCAGCGTCGCGGTGGGAGATATCAATGGCGACGGCCGGCCCGATCTGGTGACGGCGAATTATCAATCCACCACGGTCTCGGTCCTGCTCAACACGACGACCGCCGGCGCGTCGGCGATGTCGTTTGCCACGAAGACCGATTTCACCTGTGGCACGACTCCGTTCTACGTTGCGATCGGTGATCTCAACAACGACGGCAAACCGGATCTGGCGGTCGCGAGCATCAGCACCGCCACCATGACCGTGATGTTCAATTCCACGGCTGCGGGTGCGACGACTCCCGCTTTCGCACCGAAGACCGACATCGCAACCGGTATCAATCCGCTGTCCATCAGTATTGATGACCTGAACAAGGACGGCAAGCTCGATCTGGTGGTGATGGATCAACTTTCGAGAACCGTTTCGGTTTTCGTCAATACGACAACCCCCGGTTCTTCGCAACTTGTGCTGGCTCCCAAAACCGATTCGGCGATCGGAATCGGAGCTCATTCTCTGGCGACAGGCGACCTAAACGGCGACGGCAAAGTCGACGTTGTGACCGCGAACTCGACCTCCAACGACGTCTCGGTCTTGCTGAACAACACCGTGCTGCCGACCACCACACTGGGCTTCGGGCCACGGGCCGATCGCACGGTGGGAACGCAACCGACCTCGGTCGTGGTTGTCGACCTGAACCTCGACGGCAAGCCCGATCTCGTCTCGGCGAACCGAGGAACGGTGTCGGCGTTGCTGAATACAAGTTCGCCCGGCGCAATCGCTCCTGCGTTTGGCATCGAGCCAGTCTTCGCGGCGGGTCCAAGTTCGCTGTTTGTCGCGGCAGGGGATCTGAATCGTGATGGAAAACCCGATCTGGTGATCGGCAATTCCACCGCCAATACGGTCGAAGTTCTGTTCAATACCACCATCCCGGGAAGCACAACCCCCGCGTTTGCCGCTAGGCAGGTTTTCGCAACTGGATCCAATCCGCGCGGGATCGCGATTGGTGATTTGAATCGGGATGGGGTCTTGGACCTTGCGGTGGCGAACGGGAGTACCGTTTCGGTACTCATGAACAAAACGGTGCAGGGAAGCGGAGCGGCCAATTTTGCCGCACGGACGGAGTTCGCCACGGGAGACAATTCGCTCTCCGTGGCGATCGGGGATCTCAACGGCGACGGGCTGCTCGATCTGGCCGTCCCGAGCATCGACGCCAATACGGTCGCCGTTCTGTTGAATAGCACCACTCCGGGAAATCTCACCGCGGCCTTTCGCAACAAGACGGACTTCCCCACGGGAAATTCACCGACGTCGGCGGTGATTGGGGACATCAATGGTGACGGACAACCGGATCTCGCCATCGCGACCGCCACCGGGGTCTCGGTGTTGCGTAATATCGGAGCCATCAATGGGACAGTCCCTTCCTTCGCGGGAAAGACCGATTTCGCCACAGGAACGCTGTCGCTCTCTGTGGCGATGGGAGACTTGAACGGAGATGGCAAACCCGATCTGGCGGTCACGAATTTCATCAACAACACGGTCTCGGTATTGCGGAATTCCACGGGTGTCGGCAGTCCCACGATCTCATTCAGTGCCAAGCAGGACTTCGCACTCGGGAGCGCTCCGTATTCCGTCGCGCTGGGCGATCTCAGCGGTGACGGCCGGCCCGATCTGGCGGTCACCAACCGCGATTCCAACACGCTGTCGGTTCTGTTGAACAACTTCGTCGCAGATGGGACCGGCGTCGGTTTCATCACGAACGACGACCACGTCCCTGTCTTCACCTCCTCCGCGACCGCCAGTTTCGCGGAGAAGGGAACGGGAACCGTGTTGACCGTTAATGCGACCGACGACGACCTGCCCGCTCAGACAATCACGTACTCGCTGAGCGGGGGTGCCGACCAATCGCTGTTTACACTCACCGGCGGCGGCATACTAAACTTCCGTGCCGCCCCAGACTTCGAGCGTCCGGCAGACGCAGGCAACAATCAGGTTTATGATTTGCAAGTGACGGCCGACGACGGGGCAGGCAATACAACGGTCCAGGACATCGCAATTACAGTGACGCCCGTCAACGATAATCCGCCGTTTTTCGTACCCTCCCCTAATGAATTCCATGTCGCCGAAAACATGACGTCAGTCGGAACCCTGCTGGTCGCCGACAACGATTTTCCAGCACAACTGCTTACACTGAGTTTTACTTACGATTACGAAGATGACAAACCAGTATACAATGACAATTCACGATTTGATATTACCAGTGATGGTATCGTCACTTTCAAGGAAGCACCGGACTATGAGCAACGAGACGATCTCGTCATCTTCGTGCAGGTCTCAGACGGGTTCTTTAGCGCCGCTCGGGAATTCCACATTTACGTGACACCAGTTAACGAATATGCGCCGGTCTTCACAAACAGCGCCACGCAAATCATCAATGAAGATACAACCATCATCACGAGAGTCGAGGCGACCGATTCGGATATTTCGGATCAGTCAATCACCTACTTCCTCTCCGGTGGCGTCGACCAGGCCCTTTTTTCGATCACCAACGATGGTGCGCTGTCATTCATCACCACTCCCGTCTTTGACTCGCCGAGTGATGTCGGGAATGACAACATCTACAACGTACAGGTAACAGCCGACGACGGGGAAGGGAGAAGCGCAACGCAGGATATGGAAGTAATTGTAACCCGTCCCGCAACGGTTTCGATCAGCGCTTCTTCCATCGAGGAGGGAGACGACGGCACACGTAACATGGTGTTTACCGTCACCCGAAAAGGGAATCCGAATTCGCGCATCGAGATGGGCTACTCCACCACGAACGGCACCGCGACGGGCGGGACCGACTTCGTGCCACAGACCGGAACCGTCATAATGCAACCCGGCTACTCAACCGCATCAGTCATCGTCCCGGTTTTGGGAGATACGCTGTCAGAGGCGGATGAACGATTCAGCGTGAAGTTGTTTCCCATCTCGGCGACACCGACGCTATCGTCTCAAGTCGAGTTTGCAACCGGAACGAATCCACGCGAGGTGGCATTGGGAGACCTTAACGGCGACGGCAAAGACGATTTGGCGATCGCCGCCATTGGGTCGAACCAAGTGTCAATTCTGTTCAATACAACCGCACCGGGTGCCTCCGTTCCGACGTTTTCAGCGGATACACGATTTGCCACCGGCCTGCGCCCCGCATCGGTGACAATGGGCGACGTGAACGGCGATGGCAAACGCGATCTGGTTGTATCGAATAACGACGCCAACACGGTTTCGGTGTTTCTGAACACCACCGCCCCAGGTGCCACCAGTCCAACATTTTCCGCTAGAGCCGATTTCGCCACGGGCCAATTGCCCACGACCGTTCGAATGAACGATCTGAATGGCGATGGAAGACTCGACCTTGTCGTTGCTGATGCGGGTTTTACGACTTGTGCCGTGCTGATGAACACGACCGCACCGGGAGCGACGGCCGCTTCCTTCGGTCCACGGTCGGAATTTGTGACTGGGACAACCGGTGCGTTTTCGCTGGCACTGGGGGATTTGAACAACGACGGTAAGGCGGATCTGGCGGTCGCGAACATCAATTCGAACAAGGTCGCCGTCCTGTTCAACACGACCCCCACGGGGGGCAACAGTCCGACGTTCTCGGCACGGACGGAATTCGCCACAGGGTTCGGCACGAATTCGGTCGCAATCGAAGACCTTGACGGCGACGGCATTCGCGACATCGCGGTGACGAACAAGGACTCGCACACCGTGTCACTTTTCCGGAATCTGACCGAGCCCGGGTCGGTGAACCCTGGTTTCGCGTCCAAAGTCGAATTGGCCACCGGATTGAATCCGTGGGGCATTTCGGTTCGGGACATGAACGGAGATGGCAAACGCGATCTGGTTGTGGCGAACGCCGGTTCTGCGACGGTGTCGATCTTTAGAAACACGACCGAGCCGGACTCGCCGTCGTTGAGCTTCGCCCAAAAATCGGATTTTGCGACCGGGAATTCCAGTGCCTATTCCGTAGGTCTTGGGGACTTGAATGGCGACGGAAAGGTGGACGTGATCAGCACTAACTTCAACACGAATGCGTAACTGCTCAATAACCCCTCGGAAACTGGTATTTACTCAAAGTCGGTTTTTCGGGGAATGTATGGCGCATGAGCCAGTCAGACCCCCAGCCAATCCAACCGATCGTCATCGCGGGAATCGAGATCCCGGCGGCGGAGCAGACGCC
>CAMATH010000199.1 GCA_945860955.1 Planctomicrobium piriforme | reverse complement strand
GTGGCGCGATGCAACCCGAATTGGTCAACCACAGCGACGACCAGATTCTGGAACTGGTGAGGCAGGAATTGCGAGAATTGCTGGGAGTTGTCTGGAAGCCCGATTTCGCGATCGTCGCCCGCTGGACGCGCTCGATGCCGCAGTACCATGTGGGGCATCTTGGCAAGATCGCACGAATTGAGGCCGACCTGAAATCGCAACCCCGTCTGGGACTGGCGGGGAACGCGCTGTACGGTGTGGGGCTCCCGGACACCATCGCCAGTGGAGAACGGGCGGCGGAACGGGTCTTTCAGGGTTGACCTTTCGGGCCTGGGAACGCAAGGATTTCAGTATGTCCGAACCATTCACCTTCGCCGAC
The DNA here is from genome assembly GCA_945860955.1 of Planctomicrobium piriforme. GTDB lineage: Bacteria > Planctomycetota > Planctomycetia > Planctomycetales > Planctomycetaceae > UBA10511. Next base: position 10,414 of record CAMATH010000199.1, on the reverse strand, counting down.
CGATTGGCGAAATCCTGCGGAGTCGTACCGGGAGGCATCTGATGGGGGTCACGATCCACTACCGCGGCGGAATCACCGACCTTACGCAGATAGAGGATTTCGAAAACCGGGTGCTGGATTTGGCGATTTCCCTGGGGGGAACGGCACGCATCTGGCGCAGTTCCGATTCGACAAATCCCCGTCGCATTATGCGGGGCCTGATCGTCAATCTGGCTCCCGGACAAGAGTCGGCCAGTCTGCTGATTTCTCCCGAAGGCTGGTTGACCAATCTGACGGAGATCGAAGAGGCGGAACGGGGCGGGCTGGCGGCACCGTCGTGGTGCTGCGTGAAGACCCAGTTTGGCTCGGTTGAAGGGCACGTCGCACTGATCGAGATGTTCCGGACTCTCAAGGAGAATTTCCTCCACAATCTGGATATTCGCGATGAGGGAGAATATTGGGAGAAACGCGATGCCGCGCTCCTGGCGAATCGAATGGGTCTGGTGAACGACACGATTCAACGCCTGAGCGCGGGACTGACGGGATACGGGCTGAGCGCCGAGGCGGCGGAAGATCCCGAGATTGTCGCCGTTCGGATCGCGCGGGTCGCGTCGCTGGTCCATAGAACGCTCGCAAACCCGTCGGACCACGGTTCGGATGGGATGCCGAGCTTTTCCCCCGACGATGCGGACACCCGGACGGCCGAATCGCGGTGGGATGAAATCGAACGTTTCCGCAGGCGCACCCAGGAGCGATTGCAACGCACGATCCAAGAGCGTCTGGCGCAGGGGGATGGAATCGACGAAGCGGTCCGTGGGGCGCTCCGCGACGCGGGGCTGCCGACCCCCGACCAGATTCGATTCATCAGCCGGGACGAACTGGAAGAACGATTGAACACCACTCACGACGACTTCGACTCAGATCAGAAAGACGAAGATGTCGACCAATTCGAGGAGTTTTCCGCCGAAGCCGATCACGATTTGACATCGTCGATGGAATCGCCGTTTTCCTTGGACCCCGAGTATTCGTTTGACGTTGACGCGGGGAAACAGGACGCCTCCCGAAATCCGCTGCTGCAACGGTCGACGGAGTTGTACCTGCGGGCGATTCGGATGGTGCAAAACCTGCCGAAAACAGACTCTGGCGAGCGACCGATCAACGCGGGCGACTCATTGATGCAGGGGCTGGGAGATCTGAACGGTGGCCTGGCGCAGGCTTTATTCAGCACCGCGATTCAACGTCAGTTTGAGGACAAAGACGACGAACCGTCGTATCTTTCGAACGACTGGGATGAGTCTCGTTTTCCCACTGCTGAGGCACGGGCGATGGCGATCGTCCAACTCAAGCGGGCACTCCGCGGAGCGACATTCGCCCTGGGTGCGATCGGCCAATTCGACAGCCACCCCGACTCACTCAATACCGAAATTCAGGAAATCCGCGACACTCTGGAAGCGTTGGGAGATGGCGTACACCAGGCACTTTCGGAGATGCGACAAGAGGCGGAGGATGAAGAGGTGTCATGAGGCGCCTAGAACTGGCGGGGGGATACCTCCCCTTGCCGCGTGTCAGCCGCTGGCTTCGCCGCATCACTACCGACGGCATCTAGGAACGCCGTCGCGAAGGCACGCGTTCGACGACACGGTCCCTTGAGCAACCGACCGCGAATCGCCACCTTTCCGCAAGGCTTCGCGCCGGTCAGGAGCGGCTGGCGACCCCGTATCTCCAGTCAACCCGGATCGCTAGTCGCTTTCGACAAAGACCTCCAATTTACCTGCGCGGGCCGCCTGCAAAACCACTTCGTGATCGCGCTCGCTCTGGTCGGCGTATGCGACGGAGAAATCGGCGATCGCTTCGTCAAACGGATCGTTTTTTCCCAGGTAGCCACTGATTATCGCGGGAGAACCCGAGCGCGCGTGCGAGTGCGCCAGCTTCCCTCCGCATAAACTTGAGTACTGCCGCATGACACTGGGAGTGAACTCCTCGACCATTGGCTTGATTTTCATGTCCTTGAGCTGTCGGACGTAGAACTGCCTGCCGAGCTGACCTTCAGTCCATCCCAGAAACAGATCGCTGGCCGACTGCATCATCCGATGACCGTGAACGATTCGCTGACCTTCATTGGAATGCGAACTCTTACCTGCAAAATCCTCAAGGACGGAGCGACGCGCCTGCTTCACCTGAAGAAAAAGCGGGTCGTGATCGCCAGCCATCAGCAGAATGATCGCGCACAGGGTTCCAACACTTCCGACACCGACCACTTTGATCGCGAAGTCCATTAATTTGAACCGGTCGAGCAACAGGCGACGATCCTCCTGGAGAGTGTCCCGGTAGCGGGCGAACGCCTGTTGAAAATTGGCCAACTGCTCTTCATGACCCTGGTCGCGAAGATGAAAGATCAGGGGCGGACTCTCCTTGATGGTGGGGGCCAGACCTTCGTTAATCACCAGTTCAGGAAACTCGTGTTCGAGAACACTCCGGGCGCGGGCGCTCCTTAACCGCTTTTCCGCACGAACGCGAGCCTTTTCGTCTTGAATCGTGGGAATCAGGTCTTCGAGTTCGATGCTCTCGTACCATAGATCCATGACTCGCATTTCACTGTATTCCGCCATGCGTTCACGATACGAACGAACACAGCCCAACACACATTCGCGGGCGCGGTCTTCACGAAACCCATTGTTCCGGCATGCCAGTTGAATACTCGCTGCCAGCCGCTTCACATCCCATTCCCATGGGGCGGGAAGCGTTTCGTCGAGGTCGTTGATGTCAAAAATCACACGACGTTCGGGAGTCGCAAATGAACCGAAGTTCATCAGATGGCAGTCACCACAGGCCTGCACACGGAGGTTTGTGGTCGGCGTGGTTGCCAGATCCGCCGCCATTCCGAGCGCCGCCCCTCGAAAAAACGTGAACGGCGACTGCAGCATGCGGCCATGCCGAATGGGAATGAGCCGGGCCAGGCGATCCTGGTTTGAGCGCTCGATCAGAGCGACTGGATCCGGACGGTCGTTTGGAACCCGCCAGTCAGCATGGCTCTGGCGCGGGCACTTGTCGCGCAGGCCTTTGCCAATCGCGATCAACTCGGATCTGGTCGGATGAGATTTCAACGAGGGGCTGGTTTCCAGCGGATCTCGATGTTTGGAATCGCTTCCCTTTCCCATGTCGCAGCCTCTCGGATCAACAGTTGTGCATTTTTTCGTTCACAATCCGCTCGCGAGATGTGACTTGTACGAAACGCAATGCCTCCATCATAGAACAGCAGTGACTGATTGGCACCACACCAGAGCAGACACCGTCCGGTCTCCTCAACCCAACATCACCACCGATAAGGACCGCGCCCCGTGCGCACCAATCACCAGCGACTGCTCAATGTCGGCGGTTTTTGACGGTCCCGAAATGAACACGCCGAATTCGACGGTACCAAACTTCAGACGGTCGTACGCTTCGTGCATGTTGTTGACCACTTGGTCGCGCGGGACCACCAGCACCAGATGCTGCGTGATGAACGGCACGACCCGATGTTTGAGCCGACGCCCCGAAAACCAGACGGCGGCGTTCTCCGCGACAGCGAATTCGCCGGGGAGTACCGCGAGCCAGACATCTTCGACTTCGTGGGGATCGGCGATGTCATCCAATGAGAACGTGGGTGCGATGATTTCCGGAAGCAGGGAACAGTTTTTTTTGCCGGGAACCAGCAGGGGATTCTCCAGCAGTTGCGCGCGGGCCGAATCCGCATCCGGGGCCACGATCATTTTGCCCCCCACTGCGGCCAGCGATTCGCCGAACTGTTTCAAGGGATCGGCGTAGCGGATCCCCGCGCGGAACGGTTCGGGGCGAGCCGCCTGTGGAACTTTGGCGGCTCGTACGGTCGCCAGAATCGCATCGCGACTACTTGCCATGGCGCGCCTTGAACTGATCTCGGAAACTCTGCTTGGGCGGCGTGGGCAGCTCGCGCTGCTTTCCCCACGGATTGAGTCGACTGTAAACCAGGAATCGCGGGAGCAGCTTCAGCGCCATCCGCCCCATTCCACCCACCATTTGATACAGCCACGGACGTTGCAAGACGGCCGAGCCAATCGACATCGCCCACCGCTTTGTCAACGGCAACAGCCCTTTCTTCACCAGTTCCCTGCGCCAGATGAGTAGCTGTTCATGGATATTGATCTTCACCGGACAGACATCGCTGCACGAGCCGCACAGACTGCACGCGTGAGGCAACGACGCATGTTTCGCCGGGTCGCGGGCCGGCTCGAGAATGGAACCAATCGGGCCGGGAACGGTCGCGTTGTAACTGTGCCCTCCGCTCCGCCGGTAGACGGGACAGGTATTCATGCAGGCCCCGCACCGGATGCAATTCAGGGAGCGACGGAAATCATCCTGCCCCAGGACCGTGCTGCGGCCGTTGTCGACCAGCACGATGTGCAGCTCACAACCCGCGCGGGGACCGTGGAAATGCGATGAATAGGTGGTGATCGCCTGACCGGTCGCCGAGCGGGCCAACAGCCTGAGGAAAACTCCCAGTTCGGCAGCTTTCGGGATCAGTTTCTCAATTCCCATGCAGGCGATGTGGATCGGGGGAAGCGAGACGCCCAAGTCGGCATTTCCCTCGTTTGTGCAGACGACGAAGCCACCGGTCTCGGCGATCGCGAAATTGACCCCGGTCAGGCCGGCACCCGCCTTGAGAAATCGATCCCGCAGATGGCCCCGGGCCGCTTCGGTCAGGTACTGGGGATCCGATGCCCCGGCATCCGTGCCCAGATGCTCGTGAAACAGCTCGCCAATCTCTTCCTTTTTTTTGTGAATGCAGGGGAGGACGATGTGGCTGGGGCGTTCATTCGCGAGTTGCACGATGCGCTCGCCCAGATCGGTATCCACCACCTCGATCCCGGCGGCTTCCAGGTGGGGATTGAGATGGCATTCTTCCGTGAGCATCGACTTGCTCTTCACGACCCGTTTCACGTTGTGGTCGGAGAGGATCTTCAGCACGATCGCGTTGTGTTCTGCGGCGTCCCGGGCCCAATGCACAACGGCCCCGAGCTTCTTCGCGTTCCGTTCAAACTCCTCCAGGTAGTCGGCGAGATTCGCGACGGTATGCGCCTTGATCGCCGCGGCGGCGTCGCGCAGCGATTCCCATTCGGGGATCGCTTTGGCCGCCTTGTCGCGTTTGGCGCGGACGAACCACAGACTCTGGTCGTGCCACGCCGCCCGTTGAGGGAGGGCGATAAACTCGGCGGCTCGGGTGGGATGGCCTGTCATGGAACGAACTGGGAACACGTGGGAGAGATTGGCAAGAGTGTCAGGAAGGCGATCGGAGGTTGGTCAATCGACGCCCCGAACCCGGCACGCAAGATTCGATTGCTGGCACCTCGTGGGAGGCGGTCACACATTATACGGGCCGTCCCGCCAAAAGCTCGGCGATGTGCATACAGCGCAGCGGCTGTTTGTCGCGACGGATCAAGCCATCCAGATGCATCAGGCACGACATGTCGGTCGCGGTCATCACTTCCGCCCCCGCTTGCAGGTGGTCCGCGATCCGGTCGTGTCCCATCAGGCACGAGACCGCCTCCTCACTGACGGCGAAGGTTCCACCGAAACCACAGCATTCATCGGGTCGAGCGGGGTCGACCAGTTCCAGACCGTCGATGAGTTCGAGCAGTTGTTTGGCTTTATTGAATGGGGCAACGATTGTCTCGGATGAACTTCCCAAACGGAGTTCGCGGAGTCCGTGACAACTCTGATGCAGCCCGACTTTGTGCGGAAAGCGAACTGGTAGCTTGTCGACTTTGAGGACATCGACCAGGTATTCGCACAGCTCGAAGACCTTTGGGCGAAGCGCGTCGTACCGGGGATCGTGGTGGAAGTACTCGTGGTAATGCGCCCGGACCATCGCGACGCAGCTTCCCGAAGGGCACACGACGGCGTCGTACGGTTCAAAGATCTCGACGAACCGGCGGGCGAGCGGTGCGGCGGCTTCGGTACAGCCGGTATTCGCCATGGGTTGGCCACAACAGGTCTGAGCCTCGGGGAACTCGACAGTGACCCCGAGTCGTTCGAGAACTTCCACGGTTGCGAACCCGACGTCGGGATACATCTGGTCGATGTAACAGGGAATGAACAAGCCGACACGTGGCACGATGGAAGGGCGACCGCTTGAGGGAATTGGTGAGGTTGAGCGATGGACGAAGCTAGTCGATCCACCGAAACCGGGCAAGTCGCGGGCACGGGTGAGGGGCGGTGCGTTGCCAGTGGCGATGCTGAAGGTCGCCAGCAAGCTCAAACGGGAAACATTGCCGGTGGTCCCAAAATCGCCTACCATATTCGACATTTGTCGAGTTCAAGATCCGCTTCGAGGTGATTTGCACGTGGCGAAGGAACTGCCGGCTTTGGCCCCTGCCGAGTGGGCTTTGATGGAAGCGCTGTGGGAACGCGGTCGCGCGACGGCCGGCGCGCTGCAGGCCGACCTGCAATCGACCCGCGACTGGGCTTACAGCACCGTGAAAACGATTCTCGATCGCCTGGTCGAAAAGGGGTATGTGAAATCCCGTCGGGTGGGCAACGTCTACGAATTCACCCCTCGCGTGCGCCGTGGGGCCGCGGTGGACCGCACACTCGACGACCTGACCGAACGCGTTCTCGATGGCTCGGTCGCCCCATTGATTCAGCACCTGGTCGAACGCCGGGGTTTGTCGAATGACGAAGTCCGCGACTTAAGGCAAATGCTCGACGACTACGACGCGAAGCATTCGGATAGCGACCACGGAGCCGCGACATGACTGACCCGGTCTCGACCACGCTCGATCAATTCTCCCAACGTTGGGGAGCGTGGATGTTCGGGATCTCGTGGCAGTTGGTCGTGGTTGTTGGCGTGGTCTGGGGGGTGACGTGGTTGGTCCGAAATCGGTCAGCGACACTGGTCCACGCCCTCTGGCTGCTGGTTTTGGCGCGATTGATAGTCCCCCCCTCGTTCGCCTCTCCCACCGGTTGGGGCTGGTGGGTGTTGCCGGAGGCTCATTCAAACTCCCAAACCACCGCCAAGTCCGAACCCCCCAATGTCCCACCGGGGACCGGGGCGTTTCCTGATTTCCCCGCCGGTCACAACCCCAATGCCGCCGGTGGGCTTCCTCCGATTCCAGGTTCAACTCCCGAAGCGGCGAACCCGGATGAGTCGACCTCCCGTTGGTCCCAGGCAATCTCCCGCTGGTTGAGTTACGTCATGCTCGCCTGGGCGGGAGTCGCTCTTTCCTTGCTGGTTCTGCTGGCGGTCGGTTCGGTTCGCGTCTGGATGTGGGTTCAGACCGCCGAGCCGATTGACGATCCCGATCTCTACACCCTGCTGCGCGACTGTCAAACACGGGTGGGGTTCAAATGGCCAGTGGAACTGCGCAATTCGGAAGCGTGCACCACCCCTGTCGTCGTGGGGCAGTTCCGCCCGACAATTCTGCTGCCGCGCGCCGTTTTGGGAGAACTGTCTCTCGACGAACTGCGGGGTGTATTGCTGCATGAGCTGCACCATTTGCGGCGTGGCGACGCGATCGTAAATTTTGCTCAGGGAATTCTGACGGCACTCTACTTTTTCCATCCCCTGGTCTGGTGGGCGAATTCACGAATCCGTGAATGGCGGGAACTGGCTTGTGACGAATCGACACTTCTCAGCATTCCTGGGGGCAGGCGCGCCTACGGCGGCGCGATCGTCAAAGTGACCGAAATTTTTGGTTACGCGTCCCCGCCACTGGCGCTGGGCGTGATGGAATCCAAAGGTCCGACCCGAAAGCGCCTCGAGCGGATTCTGTCGAAAGACCCCGGATCGCCGGCGCTCCCGCGCTGGCAGGTGGGATTCGTGTGCCTCGTACTCGGGGCTGTCTTGTTGCCGGGCGCGGGGGCGACGCGTTCCAATCCGTCAACCGCCCTGGCGCTGGAGACGCCGCCCGCCTCCGATCCGTCGGGACGAGATCGAACGGGGAACAACACGCGCCCCGCCCCTGGATCAATGATTCCCCGTTACCGTTGGCGAATCGGCGACACATTGACTTATTCCGTGTCGATCGAGGCGGACGTGGCAAATAACCCGCAGACACTCTCCGGAACGCCCGTCTGGCGGGTGGTCGACAGCGACGCGTTGGGGACGCGACTGGCCTGTGACGGCGGTGTGACCGCGCGGCAGCGACCGCGCCGCATCGAACCAGGGAGATTGCCATTCTCGTTCAATCCTTCGTATGAACAGTATGGTGGCGCTCTGTTCGAAGACTCCCCCACGCTGGAAGTCGATGATCGCGGCGTCGTCCATCGGTCGACGGGAGATTCGAACCTTCCCTGGCTGCTCGGTTCCCTGTCGGAACTGGTAATCGTTCCCCTGCCGGCGGACAGCGTGTCGCGTTGGACCGTGAATTCCGAACCGAAGGTCGCCCTGTCGATCGATTCCCCGGACAACGGTTTTGGGCTTCCAAGCCGTCGATCAGCGCTGGGACCGCTGCGGAACCGTCCGACGATGCAAATGATCGAAGGCCGCATGAACGCGGTCCACTCTCTGGGTCAGCGCTCGAAGGAATCGGCGGAGATCGTGCGAGTCACCACGCTGGTATCGCGGGAACCGGGGGGCGGATCCCCGCAAATGAAACTCGAGGGCCAGACGATTTTCACGTTTGATCTGACGCGGGGTGTCGTCGGAGCCGTCTCGGGCCGATGGAAGTTCACGAAACTCGAGGGGGGATCGGAAACGGTCGTACCGATTCGGTTGACAGCGAAATTGATCATCGATACCGATCCCGCTTTGGCACCGGCAGGACAGTGAGTCTCGGGCGCTGTTCACGATTTTTTCGAAACGCAGACCGACGGATTGAAACTTGTCGAACCCCTGTCACCCGACCGTGGACAGTCCGCGTAAATCCCCTGATTTCCAACTTTCATTCATCCCGGGCGTGCAAGCCCCCCTCCCGTCAGTTAACATATTTTGTCTGACGACGCCGCTTGAACCGAATTCACCCCGGCCAGAACATCACTGCTCATGCCTGAAGCCTCACTCGGAACCGCCAGTCTCGAATCGATTCAGAAGCTCCAGAAAGCTCATGAATCGATCAAGTCACAGATGTCGCAGGTCATCGTCGGGCAGGAGGAAGTGGTCGAGCAACTGCTGATCGCCATGTTCAGCCGGGGGCACTGTATTCTCGAAGGGGTTCCCGGACTGGCGAAAACGCTGATGATCAGCACGCTCGCCCGCACCCTCTCGATGAGCTTCAGCCGCATTCAGTTCACCCCCGATCTGATGCCCGCCGACATCACTGGAACAGACGTGCTGGAGGAAAACCGCACGACCGGCAAACGCGAGTTCCGTTTCATCGAAGGTCCCCTCTTCTACAACGTCATTCTCGCCGACGAAATCAACCGGACCCCTCCCAAGACACAGGCTTCGCTGCTCGAAGCGATGCAGGAACGCCAGGTGACAGTCGGCCGGGTCCGCCATCAGCTCACCGATCCATTCTTCGTTCTCGCGACCCAGAACCCCATCGAACAAGAAGGGACCTACCAGCTCCCTGAAGCGCAGCAGGACCGCTTCATGTTCAAGGTCTTCGTGAAATACCCCAACTTCCGCGAAGAGTTCGAAATCGCCCGGCGGACCACCGCCGTCATGAGCGACGACATCCGCCCGGTTCTCAGTGGACCAGAGATTCTGGAGCTGCAGAGCATTGTCCGTCAGGTTCCCGCCAGCAACCACGTCATCGAATACGCACTGGCGCTCGTCCGTCAGACCCGCGTGGGCGAAGCGGGGGTTCCCGATTTCATCACCAACACGCTCAGTTGGGGGGCCGGCCCCCGTGCCGTGCAGTTTCTGCTGCTCGGTGGCAAGGCCCGCGCTCTGCTCTACGGTCGCAGCCACGTCACGACCGACGATATCCAGGCGCTGGCGGCTCCGGTGTTGCGTCATCGTATTGTGACGAACTTCGCCGCGGAGAGCGAAGGCATGACCACCGACAAGGTGATCGAGCGGATGCTGAAAGAGACTCCCACGAAGGAAGGCGAACTGACGAGTGACCCTCGATTCCAAAAGATTTTTGCCGCCTGAGGCGGTCGCCCGAATCTCGCGGTTGGAACTGCAGGCCCGAACGGTCGTTGAAGGCTTCCTGTCGGGGTTGCACAAAAGCCCGTATTTCGGTCAGTCGGTCGAATTCGTTCAGCATCGCGAATACGTCCCGGGTGACGATCCGCGCCGCATTGACTGGAAAGCCTGGTCAAAAACCGACAAGTACTACATCAAACAGTACGAAGAAGAAACCAACCTCCGCTGCACGCTGTTGGTCGACGTCTCGGAGTCGATGCAGTTCGGGTCGGGCAAGCAAACCAAGTACGACTACGCCTGTGGCATCGCGGCGTGCATTTCCTACCTGCTACTGAGGCAGCAGGACTCGGTCGGGCTGATCACTTTCGCCGACGCGGTCCGGACTGT
>CAMATH010000198.1 GCA_945860955.1 Planctomicrobium piriforme | reverse complement strand
TGTTCTCGACCTTCCATGGTCCAATTCCTTTTCTGACTGATGGGTTCTCCAGTCCCTGCCAAGGCCCGCAGATTACCAGGAAATCCTGATTTCCTCTATTGACCTTTTTTGTGCCCTGCTGAGTCGCACAAAAGCTGACGTGCACCCCTGACGTCTGGGGCGGGCAACATCATCTTGACCGCGATGCGGGGTTTCGTGTAAGTAGGCTCCGCAATGACGCTGATCGACCGCTATCTGCTCGGCCGGTACTGGTACGTATTCTGCATCGGATACGCGGCCCTGTTCGGTTTGTACTTCGTGATCGACGTGTTCACGAACGTCGGAGATTTTCTGGACATGCCCGGAGGCCTGCTGGTGATCGCCGGCGAGCTTTTGCGGTATTATTCGTACCGGGCGTGCGCATTCTTCGGGGCGATTGGCGGATCGATGGAAGTGATCGCCGCCATGACCTCGTTGGCCTTGATGCAGAAGAACGGCGAACTTTACCCGATTCTGTCGGCGGGGGTCTCGACATTTCGCATGTTGCGTCCGCTGGTGCTGGGAATGATCATGGTCAACGGGTTGATCATCCTCAATCAGGAACTGGTGATTCCCCGAATCGCGCTGGAGCTGCAACAAAGCGCAGGCAGTCAATCGGAAACGACGAACAACATTGAGCAGGCGATCGACTTCTCCGCCGACATCGCGATCGCGGGGCAGCGGTTGAATCTTCGTCGGCGGTCCATTGAGGCGGCGGAATTCGTGCTGCGGGAAACCCGTGTCGCAACCAGTCTAACGCCGGTTCTGGCCCATGAGGCCGTTTCCATTGAGGCGTCGGAAGGACAGCCGGCCGGGTGGATGCTGCGCGGGGTACGACCGCCGTTGTCCGCGATACCGCTGACGGAACTGGGGAAGAAGCTGATTCTTCCGGGAGACGCCGACGACGCCGTCTTCGTGCGAACCGATGTGACGTTCGACCAACTGCACAATCGCGACAGCAGCTACGAATACCTTTCAACCAAGGAGCTGATGAATCGGGTGCGAAACCCTTCGTTCAGTACCCGGTCGATTCATGGATTGAGTCTGTACCTGCACGGCCGACTCACGAAGCCGCTGGTGAATCTGATTGTGATGTTCGTCGGGGTACCGTTCATCGCCCGGAAAGAAACCACGTCACTCCTGAAAAACGTCGGACTGTGCGCGACGATTCTGGGAGTGATGTTCGCCTGCAATGAAGCGTTCATGTACCTGGCGAAGGTGAACCTCGTGTCGGCGGAGTCGGCGGTCTGGTTGCCGATCGTGTTCTGGGGCGCGGTGGCGGCGTGGAGTTCGGGATCGGTCAAGACGTAGCTGGGACCGACCGATGATCGGGCCGGACTGGGTGGCGCTCAGTTCGCGTCCCAATTCCGATAATTGCTACTTCTCTTGAGCCTTTTCGGCCGCCTGCTCTTCTTGCAGTTTCTTGCGAATGCGCCGCGCCCCTTCCAGCGACAACTTGGCGACTTCAAAGTCTGGGACAATCTCCAGAGCCGCCTTGAAGTGCGGTTCGGCTTCGTCGTAATTGTCGCGAACAGCGAGCATGCGTCCCAGTTCGAAGTGGCAGATCGCAATGTCGGCGGGTTGAGCCCGTCGTTTGTCCGATTCGGGAGAAAGGGCGGCTTCAAAATGCCGCCGCGCGAGTCCCTCGGCCCCCATGTCCGACATCACACGGGCCAGATTGTGGTGGGCGAAGAACGACTTCGGTGTCAGGTCAACCGCCTCTTCGAGCATCGTCCTCGCCTCGGGAAGCAATCGGTTCTTCGCCGCCTCGCGGGCCGAGTTGATGAGCGCGCCAGAGAGATTTTCAATTACCTGCGGGTTTGATGGAGACAACTTGAGCGAGATCCGGAAATGGTCGATCGCCCCTTCAAAATCCCCCAAACCGTGCCGCAACACGCCCAGATTCGTTCGCGCCCTTTCAAAGTTGGGGTTGAGGTCGAGCGCTTTGAGGAACATCGCCTCGGCTTCTGTCGGCTTCCCCAGATCGACCATGGTCGCCGCCATGGTGTTCCAGATCTCGGGATTCGCGGGGGCGAGCTTCTGACATTTTCGAAGTTGAGCCATCGCCTCCTCTGGTTTTCCCATGGCGCGATAGAGGTTGGCGAGATTTTCGCGTGGTTCCAGTTCTGTGGGGGCCAGATCAATCGCCCGTTGGAAATACTCGACCGCTTTCTCGGGTTTCCCTTCCGCCAGGAGCAGGCTCCCCATCAGCCGCGACGTCTCGCCGTTCTTGGGCTCGATCGCCAGGGCGCGATCGAGCAATTCCCGGGCCCGCGGCAGATCGTTCTCGCTCTGGACCAGCGTCGCCAGGTTGCACAGGGCCGACACCGATTTGGGATCAAACACCAGCGCCCGTTCAAAGTGCTTTCGCGCTTCGGGAACCTGCCCCGAGCGCTCCAGCACCATTCCCAGATTGTTCTCGCAAAACGCGTTACGCGACGTCACCGCCACCGCGTGCTCAAAGAGCGTGAAGCTGTTCCGCCACGTGCGGGTTTGTCGAAACGCCAATACAGACAGGATTCCCACAAGGACGATTCCGACACCCCCCAACACCCGCGTCGCGCCGCGGCGACTCGCCAAGTCCCGCGCCAACCAGGTCAGCGCGAAGAATGGGCCGATGAGGGGCAGATACGTGTAGCGGTCGGCCATCTGCTGACTTCCCACCTGAACCAGTCCGATGACGGGAACCAGCGTCCCCAGATACCACAGCCAGCCGACGAGCAGGTACGGCCGGGTCGATCGTTGCCGCCATGTTCCCCAGGTGATCACTCCAATCGCCACACCGGCGAGCAGAACCTGAAACACCGAAAGACCGGATCCCGGGTGTGGATAGAAAACCGCCAGCCGAATCGGCACGAGCATCTGAAGAAGATAACCACCATAGGCGATGATCGCGTTCCCGACTCGAACCGGGATCGAGAACTTCGCTGTCGATTGCACCGCCTCACCCGACGCCTGCGCCACGACCGCGATCACGCAAAAAGCCACCGCGATGACCAGCAGCCCCGCCTTCTCGCGGACCAGTGTTTTCCAGCGCTCGCGCGGGGGCAGCTCACTCAGCCGCCCGAGCGGCCAGTAGTCGAGCAATAGCAAGGCGAACGGAAACGTCACCAGCATCTGCTTCGACAGCAGACTGAGAATCAACAGGAATCCGGTTAGAAACATCCACCCTGGTTCTCTACGGTTGACGTGTTGCAGATACGCCCACAGCGCCGCCAGTCCAAACAGCGAACTCAACACATCCTTCCGTTCGGAAACCCAGGCGACCGATTCGACATGCAGAGGATGGACCGCGAACAGTGCGGCGACAAAGGCGCTCCGCCACAAAGAACCCGTCGCACCCCGCATGCAGGCGAACAGCAGGAGGGCGTTGAGCGCATGCAGCAGGACATTGGTCGCGTGATATCCCCCCGGCCAGGTTCCCCAGAGTTGAGCATCAAACTGCAGTGACATCCAGGTCAGGGGATGCCAGTTCGCGACCGCGCGGGTCGAACTCCACGCCCAGGCGATCCCCTGCTTCGACAACCCACGCACATACGGGTTCTGCGTGACATACGCCCCGTCATCCAGGTCGACGAAACCGAATCCCAACGTCTGCGCGAAGATCCCCCCGGTCAGCAGCACCAGGGCGATGCGAACCAACCACACCCGGCGGTCGGTTTTTCCCTTCCCGCCCGCCCCATTCGCCACCCCCATCGGCCCTGATTCCGCGGAATTCAGAGCATTCACCGATTCCGTGGCAGGGGAACCGGCGTGGGGTGACGACGATGGGGGCGCGGGATCGGACACGGGGGGTCACATCCGTACGAGGGAGAGAATTCGAAGATTGGGCAGTCGACTACAGTCCAAGCGACTTACGCTTGTCGACGATCAACTGCTGGAGCGCCTTTTGCGGGTCGGCGAATTTCTTCAATCCTTCTTCCATCAGAAAGTTCTCCATCTTGGCGAAGTCGACTTCCCGATCGATCTCGGCCAAGACCCCTTCCGTCGGCAGTTTGTCGACCGCGCGCGTGTAGGTCTGACCGGCCATCGCCTGCACCGCCTCGTTGGTCGCCGGGGGATTCGTCTGGATGTCCGATCCCGCCAACGCCCCCACGTACTTGTCCGCGCTCTCCGCCGGATCTTTTGTCCCCGTGCTGGCAAACACAATCTCCTGCTTCAGAGGCAGTTTATACTGTCCCCAATGCTGTTCATTGTCGGCCCAGATCCGTTTTACATTGACCAGCCCCACCTGACCCTGGGCGGCGGGAGAGAGCTGGGCGACGTGCTTCTTCGTGTAGACGTCAATTCGGCTGACAAAGATGCTGTAGACCGATTTGAACTGGGCCAAGCTCCCGCGCCGTTGTGCCCCCTTCCAAACCGCCTCCCGGGCGATGTGGTACTGCCGGGTGCTGAAAATCAACGTCACGTTCAGCGGAATTCCCGCCGCCGCCAGTTCCGTCAACGACGCCAGTCCCGCAGGAGTCGCCGGCACCTTGATCATCCGGTTCTTGTGCCCTGCGGACCATTTTTTGCCCAGTTCGACATACTTCGCCGCCCGCTCGGCGGTCGACAGCGGGCAGGTCGCATCCTCCAACAGCGGATCCAGCTCGAAACTCACGTAACCGTCGTTCCCCACGGTCTGTTCCCAGACCGGCAGAAACACCTGCTGCGCCTGGTTGACAAGGAAGTCCGTCACCGCCCACGCCACACTGTGGTCATCCAGTCCCTGGCGCATCAATTCCGCCAGCTTCCCGTCAAATCGCCCGGTCTTGATGAGATCGGCGACAATGATGGGATTCGAGGTCGCCCCCGTCGCGCCAAACTGGCGATTCGCGACAACCAGATCGGGGTCAATACTGTCCAGCCAGAGCTTGGTGCCGGAAGAAATCAGAGATTCCAAGGGGGTCATGACAGGGGGCGCTTGTGAAGTCGGGTGAATGAAGAGGGGTTGGCTTTACAAATTCCAGGATCCCCCGATGATAGCCGCAGTGACGCTGACCGAACATTGTAGCCCGACCAATTTCCCGACTCCCCTCCGCCCTTCAAAACTGTTGGCGCGGAACCCCAGAAACCCATGTCCCACGATCAATACCAGAACCCTCTGATCACCCGTTACGCCTCGTCCGACATGAGTCGGCTCTGGTCGCCGCAATCGATCCACTCGACCTGGCGCAGATTGTGGGTGGCGCTCGCCGAAGCCGAACGCGAACTGGGACTCCCGATCACCGAAGCCCAGTTGGCCGAACTGAGGGGGGCCGTCGACTCCATCGACTTCGCCGCCGCCAACCGGTACGAACGGGAATTGCGGCACGACGTGATGGCACATGTTCACGCTTACGGCGATCAGTGCCCCAGCGCCCGGGGGATCATTCACTGGGGGGCCACAAGCTGTTACGTCACGGACAACACCGATCTCATTTTGTTTCGATCGAGTCTGCAACTGGTGCGCGACCGGCTGGTCGGGGTTATCGATCGACTCGCGCAATTCGCGGAGAAGTATCGCGATCTCCCCTGTCTGGCCTACACCCACTTCCAGCCCGCCCAGCCGACCACGGTTGGCAAACGTGCCACGCTGTGGTGTTACGATCTGGTGCTGGATCTTGAGGAAATCGAATACCGCCTGGCGACATTGCGATTCCGCGGGGCGAAAGGGACGACCGGGACCCAAGCGAGTTTCCTCCAGATTTTTGACGGAAATCATGCCAAGGTCGACGAACTGGATCGATTGGTCGCGCGCAAGATGGGCTTTGACCAGCTCTTTGCCGTCACCGGACAGACCTACAGCCGCAAGCTCGATTCTCAAATCGCCGCCGCCTTGAGTGGGATCGCGCAGTCGGCCCATAAGATGGGAACCGACCTGCGGCTGTTGCAAAGCAATAAAGAGCTGGAAGAGCCGTTCGAAGAGAAGCAGATCGGATCATCGGCGATGGCGTACAAACGGAATCCGATGCGATCGGAACGAATGTGTGCGCTGGCACGGTTCGTCATGAATCTGTCGGGTAACGCCGAGCAGACGATGGCGGTTCAGTGGATGGAGCGGACGCTCGACGACAGCGCAAACCGCCGACTGAGCATGCCGCAGGCGTTTTTGGGAGTCGACGCGATTCTGATCCTGTATCGCAACGTGACGCAGGGGCTGGTCGTCTATCCGGAGGTGATCCGCCGACGCCTGCAAGCGGAACTCCCCTTCATGGCGACGGAAAGTCTGCTGATGGCGGGGGTCGTCGCGGGTGGGGACCGGCAGGATCTGCACGAGACGATCCGCGTCCTCAGTCACGAGGCGGCTCGTGAGGTGAAGGAATTCGGCCGGGACAACGATCTCTTGGAGCGTCTCGCCCGCGACCCGGCGTTCGCGGGAATCGATATGGCCGGGGCGCTGGACGCGAAAAAATTCATCGGCCGAGCCCCCGAACAGGTGGACGCGTTTGTGCGGGAGATCGTGGACCCGATTCGGAGCAAGTATCCGGGGGGAGTCACGCGTGACGCGGGGCAGGTGAATGTTTGAAGGATGAAGGCGGAAGGATGAAGGTTTTGCTTTGCACGTTCGCCGTCGCCCATTCGTCGAACAGCTCGGTCAACGTCATGGGCTGCCCCCAGTGCGTCTCTCGACCGCCGCACGCCCAGCGGGCCGCGCATTTAGAAAATGCGGGCTACGTAGGCGGCACTCTCTGAGTGCCGGCCCCGGTGTGCGCCCGATGCGAACAAACGCGCCCCTGGGCCATGCGAACGACCTGAGGCGCTGCCGCTTTGCCAACACGTTCGCCGTCGCCCATTCGCCGAACAGCTCGGTCAACGTCATGGGCTGCCCCCAGTGCGTCTCTCGGCCGCCGCACGCACAGCGGGCCGCGCATTTAGAAAATGCGGGCTACGTTGCGGCACTCTCTGAGTGCCTGCCCCGGTGTGCGCCCGATGCGAACAAACGCGCCCCTGGGCCATGCGAACGACCTGAGGCGCTGCCGCTTTGCCAACACGTTCGCCGTCGCCCATTCGCCGAACAGCTCGGTCAACGTCATGGGCTGCCCACAGTGCGTCTCTCGACCGCCGCACGCACAGCGGGCCGCGCATTTAGAAAATGCGGGCTACGTTGCGGCAATCGTCCATCTTCTTGCCTTCTTTTCCTTTTCCCTTAATCCTGTAAATCCTGAAATCCTGTCAAAACCGTCTTTCCGTCGCCCTGTCCTCGACAATATCCGGGGCCACACATCCGGCGGATTCCAATCGGACGACTCCACTCTACGGGATCACGGGGTGTCGTTGAGCGGGCGTCTCGCCGAGACTACCATTCACCGCGTCTCGCCGACTGCAACCTCGCCGACCGCACATCTCCCAGAATCGCAACCTTGAGAACGGTATTCCCATCATGCCATCTCCGCGACGTCGATCTTCCCCGGAGAAATCCGCTCCGAATCTTGTCCGCCTGATTCGCGTCTTCGTCTCGTCGCCGAGCGATGTCAAGGAAGAATGGCAGGCGATCAACGAAGTCGTCGCCACCATCAATCGGACCGACGGCGACGCGGGGAGTTTTCGACTCGAGACGTTGCAGTGGACCAAAGACGTCGTCACCCGGCTCGGCGGTCGGCCGCAGGAAATCGTCAACGAACAGACGCCCTATTACGACATCTTCGTCGGCATCATGGCAACCCGGTTCGGCCAACCGACCGGCACCCACCCCAGCGGGACCGAAGAAGAATTCCGCGCCGCCTACAGCCGGTATGAACAGACGGACGCTCCCTGGATCGCGTTCTACTTTCGCGACCAGGTGATTCCCGGCACCAACCTCGACGCGCTGCAGCAATACGTGAAAGTCTGCGAGTTCCGTAAAGAACTCGAAACGAAGGGACTGGTGCAGGGCTACGTCGGGGTCAACGGCGATGCACAGAGCTTTCGGGCGAAGATCGATGAGCATCTGCGGAAGATTGTCAAACTGCTCCCGGCGACCGCGGTCAAATCGACTTCCAAGTCGCCGAGGAAGGCGAAAGCGCCAAAACCGTCGAACGTTTCGAAAGTCGCGATTCCCACGCAACCCAGCGGTCCCCCGGTCCGCCCAGCCGAATACCTGCGTCGACTGCGCGACGAATGTGCCGGGGTCGAACTCCTGGGACTGCGCCTACAGCATGGCCAGTCGGTCCGTTTGAATTCCGTCTATGTTCCACTGACGACTCCTGCGGCCACCGAACCCGCAGCCACGAAGAAGAAGCGGAACTCGGTTGCCGACGATCGCGAACGTCCACCGCAGTTGCTGCTCGATTTATTGGCCAACGAATCACTGTACGTCGCGGGTCCCGCCGGTTCCGGGAAGTCGACTTTTTGTCGCTGGGTCGCCTGGTTGGCCTGCGCTGGGGAGTTCCCGGAAATTCCCGTCGCCCCCCCGAAAGGCTACCAGGAGGGGTTTCCAGCGGCGTTTCGCGACCGGTTGCCGCTGCTCGTCCGGCTGCGTGATTTCTGGCGCGATCTTCCTCAGACCCCCGGGAGTCGCGCGCTTCGGCAACAGGAGCTCGAGGCGGCGCTCGCCCGCTGGGTCGATGCCAAACGTCCCGCAGGGATTACTTGGAACGAAGTCGAGCCGCACCTGGCGGCCGGCTCACTGCTGCTATTGCTCGATGGCGTGGACGAAGTCCCTTTGTCCGCCGGGGACGCGCGCCAGCCGTGTCCATTGCGGGCCGCTTTGGTGGAGGGAATCGCTGACGCGGCGCGCGAGTGGACACGACGTGGCAACCGTGTGCTGCTCACCAGCCGGCCGTACGGCTTGAGTGAAGACGAGGTTCGTAAACTCCCGCTGCGGGCCGCGCCGTTGGCCGACCTCGATTCCCCGCTGCAGAAACTGTTGATCCAGCGCTGGTTCCGTTGTCTCGACGAAAACCCCGAGTCGGCGGATTCGACCGCGCGGCAGATGACGCAGCACATTGCCAGCCGCGAAGATCTGACGCCGTTGACTGCCAACCCCATGCTGCTGACCGCCGTGTGTATCGTCTACCATCAGGGAGGTCGGCTGCCCCAGGATCGATACGATCTGTACGACCGAATCGTCGACAATGTGCTTTTCAACCGGTTTCCCGAGGATCGCGGCACGGTCGACCGCGTTCGTAACCGCTTGGCGGTCGTCGCGTATGGAATGCACACGGGCGTAGGGCTGGGGGATTCGCGCGAAACGCCCCAAGCGGAAGCGACGTTGGCCGAGATCGACAAGTTAATCGGTGCCTACCAGCACGAGTCGTTGCTCAACGAACCGAGCTATACCAACGCCATCGACGCGCGAGAGCAGTTGCTGACACACACCGGACTGTTGTTGCCGCAGGCGGGAAAGCAGGCGGGATTCTACCATCTGACGATTCAGGATTTTTTCGCCGCCCAGCGGCTGTTGGCCCGGCACGAAGAGGAACTGGAACAGGAATTCCGGCGGCGTGGCGCGGTCGAAAACTGGCGCAGCACGCTGAACTTCGTGTTTGGATCGCTGGTTTCCAACCGCAAACTTTCGGACCGCAGCGCGCGGCTGCTGGGAGAGTTGATTGACGGTTTGAACGAAGAGAGCGTCGCGCTCGCGGTCGTGGTGGCCGACTGCGTGCAGATTTTGCTCAAACGGGGTTGGAGGCTCAAAGCCGACGTTGAAGAGCGGTTCAAGCGGTACTGTCTGTCGGCGATCGAACGAGAGATTCCGGTTCGACCACGCAATGAGCTGGCATTGGTCTTGGGCCATCTGGGCGATTCGAGAATCGTTGTCGACTTGCGCCAAGGAGAGGGATACGTTCCCATTCCGGCGGGACGTTATCGCATCGGAGATCCGCCGCGCAACGTGAAGATCGCCGCGGGATTCGCGCTGTCGAAGTACCCGGTGACGAATTCTCAATTCGCGTTGTTCATCAAGGAGAACGGCTATCAAGACCGGCAATGGTGGTCGGACGAAGGATGGGCCTGGCGGGTGAACAATTCAATCGAATTGCCAGCCTATTGGCACGACGGCAAATGGAACGGGCCGAATCAGCCGGTGGTGGGTGTCTCGTACTGGGAGGCCGAGGCGTTTGCAGCGTGGGCTGGCGGAAGGTTGCCGACGGAAGATGAATGGGAAGCTGCCGCACGTGGACCGGATGGTTTTGAGTACCCGTGGGGGAACGAATGGGAGAATGGCAATTGCAACAGTACCGATTCGGGGTTGCAGATGACGTCCGCCGTCGGGATTTTTCCGCCTTCGCGGACACGGGATACTTTGCTCGACGACATGGCCGGAAACGTCTGGGAATGGTGTGCATCCGTTATATTTGGCTCGGGCCGGGTTATCGAGGGCGGCAGTTGGGACGCGGTGGCGGACTACTGGGAGTCGATGTACTCCATGGGGCGCTTCCCCGAAGATCGGGATGACAACCAGGGCTTTCGCTTGGCCTCCAGGTCCGTCCAGGAACAAGCCGAGCGGAGACGGGAGCGCAGGCACGGAGGGAGCGGGCGGCAGCCCCGGCCGGAGTCGCCGTAGCGGTTAGAAACGTTCTGGCCAGCGAAACGCGCGCGTGAATCCCCCGGTGTTGGTAGCGAACGCGAACGCTCCGGGGGATTGTTTTTAACAACGACCACCCGCTTGAATTGCAAAAAGGGTGCCACGGCCAGCGGCCAATCGGCCGTGCGAGCGTAGCCTCCGCGCGGCCCAAAAACGCAACATGGCATTCGAGCCGGAAAGTGGCTCGCGAAATCCGGATAGCGGCTGGGGACGCAAGTGGTCTGATTTGACTCCGTGCGGTGCGTAAACGGGCACCGCCACCAGAAGCGTTCACCAAACGTTTGCCACAGCGCATGTCGCCGCAAAACCTTTTCCTTTCCCGTTTTTTTTCGTGTGTTTCGTG
>CAMATH010000197.1 GCA_945860955.1 Planctomicrobium piriforme | reverse complement strand
TTGCCTGGCTCAATCGCTTTACCCTGTCCCTGCTCAAGCAGCATCCCGGCAAGGACAGTGTCGCAATGAAACGCAACAGTTGCTCATGGAGCATCGATTTTCTCGTCGAAACTATCACTGTTGTAGGGAAAAAGTGAGCGCTGGCCCTGAGGAGCTGCTGGGCTTCGATGTCTTTGAAGATGTTGTATTTCAAACCGACCGAGACGTCGGCGAACCCGTCCTTGACGACCGGATTCTGCGAGACGATGTACCCGTCCTTGGCCGCGACAAGAGACAGGTTCTCGGTCAGGCTGGCTCGAACCTGCGCTCCATACAATTGCACATCCTGGCCTCCCAATTCCGAAGGGAGATGATTGTTGAGGAAGATGAAGCGGACTTCCGTCAAGTTTCGTGGATCTTCGAAGTAGACCGGATTCGTCATCGGGCTGATGAAGTTGTCGAACGAATGATCGGTATGACCGATGATTCCGAACAACGTATCCGATTGCGAAACGGTCTCTTCGTAGGTTTGTGTCTATACGGTCCACGGCGACTGTTCGACGCCTTCGTTGGCTTGAACGCCGGCACCTCCCGCCAAAACCGCTGCGACCGCTCCCAACCAGAACTTCCGAATGGACATGTGAACTCCCTTTCCGGGGCGATGGTGCGCCCAAATCACATTGTATGGTTCCCTCCGGGTGGTTCTGTCGCACTGATTGTTTCGGTCAGTTCACTTGCCGCTTTGGAGCGAACTGGCATTGGCCGTTTTGACCGTCAGTGGTGTTCTGAAAATCGCGGCGAAGCTCCATTTTGATTGAAGTGGGAGTCCAACTTGGTCGAGACCCGCCGCAAACGGCACGATTTCAGCTCGTTTGGTTGAGTGTGTCCTTGCGTGGTAGACAGAAAAACCGGTCAAAACCGGTATTCGCCCTCGGGCAAGCGACCAAGCCACTCAATCCGGGAATCCGTCGCAACTCGTTTCGTCCTCATACCCATCAAACTTGACAAGTCCAAGCCGCACAGCCAGAATTCGGAAAAGTCCAATGGTATTTCGGCGGTCGAATGGCAGTTCGCCGAATTGGTAAGAAGAAAAACAATCCCGGTACGATGCCGCGACTTCTCGGAAAGTTGTTACCCCTTTCCTCTCACAAACGCCATCCCAACGAATTTCCATGTCCCGCTGAGCCACCACACATCTGGAGTCACGCGATGCTCTACGCTCGAAACACCGCCGCTCTTCTGACCGCCGCTCTCATCACGCTTGGTTCGCTTTCAGGAGAGGCGACGGGGGGGGTCGTACTTCATTCTCCCTTTCGATACTTCCAACACCAGGCTGGGGTCGCCGCAACGGATGATCCTTTCATGGGGGTTTGCTTCAGTGCGGCCGGTTACAATGCGATGTTGGGCATCGTCGACTCTGGAAAAGGTACCTGGAACGCGGGAGCAGGAGGTACCGAAGCCTACGGGACATCCATCGCCGGGAATTACAATGGCGTGTCGTCCCACTCGCAGTTTATGGATGGAAATCTCACCAATGAGCATACCAGTTGGACCACGGCCAATGAGAATTTCGTCGCTACCTATTTAACCGCGCCGGTGGGTTTATCGTACCGGACTGTGGACTACGCACTGGCTGACTTCGGGACGATCACATTAACAAACGCCATCGGAGCCATTGCCCTGGTGGATCGAGTCGACATCGCCGATGCAGCCTTGCTTGCTGGGGAATGGTGGTCAAACTTCCATGTTGTGAGTCTGTATGAGCTGGATATTGCAGGGAGGACCGTGAAGTTCACCGACAGCAATATCGATAAGGCGGGGACGGAATACACTGGCCAGGCGGGCGCGACACAACGTCAGGATTTTCAGTACGGCATTTTGAGCGGCGGAGGGCAAACTCTGAGCTGGAATGGTACAGGCATCATACAGAATGCCGATGGGACGAATATGGACGATGAGCTTTTGGAGTCAATTCGAGTGATTTACTTGGTTCCAGAGCCATCATCCATTCTACTTCTGGGGATCGGAGGCCTGGTTTTTGTGTTCAGGCGTTTACGTCGCTGAATGGCGGACGATTCGCTGCAGCACGATGCTGTATTGCCCGCCGCGTCAGGGCGGGCAATACAGTGCTGCGGATCGGCGCCGGAAGAGGACAACGGAATTTGTTGCCGCATTCTGTACCCAAAAGCACAATTCGACGGACTGCATCCTGGACGGGTTCTAACGTGCGTTCATCGAAGCGCAGATCGCCAGACACGCGACAAACAGGGCGATCCCGATCGCCACTGCGATCAGGGAGAGCGTCGAAAGCGTCACCGCCAGAGACGCCATGAACACGCCAGCGTGGTGCATGAATGTCTGGGGTTCGTCCCCTGCGTTCCGCCGATCCAGGGCTTTGACCCCGGTATAAATCGCCGGGGGAATCAGCACCAGAAACATCAGCAGCATGCCACCGTATTCCCGTTCCAGAAACAACCCCAGGGCGACCAGAACGAGCCCCGCGCCGACCGCCCCTCCCACGACTTTCGTCGTCAGCGACACCAGGTTTTTCGTCCCCGCCGCAGCTCGCAGCGCCTGCGGCGGCAGGTCCGCTCCCTCTCCCGACAACGGCTGATTGCACAGCCAGCAATAGGTCCATTTCGCGCCGACTGCCGCTTGGCAGTGGGGACAGGTGGTGGCGTCAGTGGGGGCTGCGACAGGCATTTGATGTCGTCCTGGTTCCGGCAAACTGGGAGGGGTTTTAACGCCTATTTCTGGGCCGACCGGTCCGCAATGGGGGCCGGCGTCGATGGGAACCGATTTGACGCGTTGACACGCTCGTGAAAATCCTCAGCGAAGCGGCGCACCCGCCGAATCACCTGTCCGATCGCGATTCCCACCAGGGCGAGCGCAGCCAGAACCAGCAGCTCATGGTAACGGGGAACTTGATATTCCAGTTTTTTCGCCCACAGAACATGTCCACACACCGCCAGATACCCGGCCATGCAGCCGACGGTCGTCGCGCGAATCAATGGCAGGCTGAACCGCTGTGCGGCGAGCCCAATCAGTACGAAATACCCTGCGACCATGGGACTCTTGGGGCCGGTTCCCAGCATCAGAATCACACTCAATAGACTGATATCCAGTGCCGATACGACGTATTTGAGATACGCCGGGAGAATTCGGTGGTGGAGACTAAAATGAACACCCAACGCAAGAAAAACCCAACCTCCCACGATCAGCGTGACAGACCGATGCAGCTCGGGAGTGATCTCCTGGGGGGACGGGATCTGCAAGAATCCCAGGTTCAACCCGCGATAGCTCACCAGCTCCACGATGTAAAACGCCACGACGCTCAAGATCCGCAGCGCATTCGCCCGCGTCTCTCCCTCGAATTCCTGCCAGCGCGACGCGACGTGCCACGAAAAATCTTCTGTGCCCGGTTCGAGTGGGGTGGCCGCCGCCATGGAGCGATTCCTGGGTAGGGACGCGGGTCAAGTTTCTGAATCGGCACGCATTATGCCTACAGCGACGCACGGGATTCAACTAGAATCCCGAATTCGCTTCCCCGCGCCTTCCTCCCCCCAAACGGCCATGCAAATCCGCTCGATCTTTTGGCTCGCACTGGGCCTGTTCTCCACCACCCTGGCGGCTGGTGCTGAATTTCCGACGTTTCAGCCGCAGACACTGGATCCCAAAGTGGGCGAAGTGTGCTATGCGGTGACTTTGGCCGATGTCGACGGGGACGGTAAGAAGGACGTCGTCGCGGTCACGGAGAATCGGGTCGTCTGGTACCACAACCCCGATTGGAAACTGCGGGTGATCATCAACGACCAGACGGAGCGGGACAACGTCTGTATCGCCCCCCATGACATTGACGGCGACGGAAAAATCGATTTCGCGCTCGGTGCCGGCTGGCTCAATAACCGTCATCTGGGGACGCTCTTCTGGTTGTCCCGGGGTGAGTCGCTCGATGTCCCCTGGAAGGTTCACAGCATCGGCCAGGAGAGCTGGACTCACCGCATCCGTTTCAGTGATCTGCTGGGGACGGGAAAACCGCAGTTGATCGTGTCGCCACTCAACAAAACCAAGGGGGATGGCGTGCGGATGCTCGCCTTTCAGATCCCCGAGAAGCTCGACCAAAACGGTCCCTGGAAAGCAGAAACTCTCGATCACAGCCTGAATGCCGTCCATGCCCACTGGACGGGCGATCTCGACAACGACGGCCAAACCGACCTGCTCACCGCCAGCATGGAAGGGGTTTTTCTGTTCCGCCGATCGAAACAGGGGGAACTCGAGAAAATCCAGATTGGAGAAGGGGCACCGGGCGTGCCGTTGGCTGCTCAGAAAACCGGTGCAGGCGAAGTGAAGGTCGGCCGGTTGAAAGGTGGCCGTACATTCATCGCGGCAGTCGAACCGATGCACGGGAATCAGGCGGTCATTTACCTGTCGCCCGATCCCGACGCGGTCAATGACCCCTTGGCTCCCCCGAAACTGTGGGAACGAATCGTTCTCGACGACACTCTGGGACGCGGGCACGCGATCTGGCCGGCGGACATTGATCGGGATGGTTCCGACGAACTTGTGCTGGGCCATAGCGACAAGGGGACCGGCGAGATTGTCGGGCCGGGAGTGTTTGTCTACCGGGCGGAGGCGGATCTGGCCGTCTGGAAGAAGCACACCATCGACAACGGCGGAGTCGCCACGGAAGACCTCGTGGCGGAGGATTTGACGGGAGACGGCTGGCCCGACATTGTGGCGGGAGGCCGGGCGACCCATAACGTGAAACTCTACGTGAATCGCGGGAAGAAATAGTGGATTTTCTGCAACTGGCGGGGAAGACGGTGCTGGTGCTGGGGGTGGCGAATCGCAAAAGCGTCGCCTGGCATGTCGCGCGGGTGCTGACCGAATCGGGGGCAAAAGTGCTCTACTCGGTCCGGTCTCTCGCGCGTAAGCGGCAATTGGAAAAACTCGCCCCGGGCGCGTCGGTTTACGTCTGCGATGTCGAACGTCCGGAAGAGATCGACGCCCTGCGTGAAGCGATCGCCGTCGATCATCCCCAGCTTCACGGCGTCGTCCACTCGATCGCGTTCGCCGACTATTCGGGCGGTTTTCAACCGTTCCATGAAACGCCCCGCAAAGCGTTCTTGCAGGCGGTCGATGTTTCCTGCTTTTCACTGATCGCGGTGGCCAACGCGTTCCGCGATCTGCTCGACCGGGCGCAGGGAAGTGTCGTCACGATCTCGATTTCCACCACCCGAATGGCGGCGGAAAACTATGGCTACATGGCTCCGATCAAGGCGGCGCTCGACTCGGCGGTCTGCTTTCTGGCGAAGTCGTTTTCACAGTTTTCAAATGTGCGATTCAACGCGGTCTGCCCGGGGCTGTTAAAGAGTTCGGCGTCGGCGGGAATCCCCGGCTATATCGACAGCTACCTCTATGCGGAAGAGGCGACCCTTCGAAAACTGGCGGTGCAGACCGAAGAAGTGGCCAACGCGGTCGCCTTTCTCATCAGCCCCCGCTCCTCGGGAATCAACGCACAAGGGTTGGTGATTGACGCCGGCATGGGGGTGAATTACTTCGACCAGGCGATCGTTCAGGCGAACCGTTCAAAATCGGCCGGCAATTCGCCATAATCCCCGGCGCATCTCCAAAGGCTCGGGAATTCGATTCCCCAATTCACATCAGGAAAGTCTGATTCGTCATGTCCAACAGCAGCGGTCTGCCCGGCGGTTCCGTCGATCAACTCGCAATCAATACCATTCGTACTCTGAGCATGGACGCGGTCCAGGCGGCCAATTCGGGGCACCCGGGGGCTCCCATGGGCATGGCCCCCGTCGCCTACACACTGTGGCAAAAACTTCTTCAATACGATCCGCAACAGCCCCAATGGCTGAATCGCGACAGGTATGTGTTGAGTGCCGGCCACGCTTCGATGCTGATCTACTCGGTCCTGCACCTCGCGGGTGTGAAGCAGGTCAAAGACGGCAAACCCAGTGCTGACCCGTCCGTTTCGCTCGACGATATCAAGCGGTTTCGACAACTGGGGAGCAAGACCCCCGGGCATCCGGAATCGCATCTGACCAGCGGCGTGGAAACCACCACTGGCCCCCTGGGACAGGGAGTCGCGAACAGTGTGGGGATGGCGATGGCCGCCCGCTGGTTCGCCGCCCGGTACAATCGCCCCGACTTTGAACTGTTCAACTACAACGTTTACGCGATGTGCGGCGACGGCTGTTTAATGGAGGGGATTTCGGCCGAGGCGGCGTCGGTCGCCGGCCATTTGCAACTGTCGAATCTCTGCTGGATTTACGACAGCAACCGGATCACGATCGAAGGTCACACCGACCTCGCCTTCACGGAAGATGTCGGGCGACGTTTTGAAGGTCACGGCTGGCAGGTGCTGGACGTCGAAGACGCCAACGACACCACCGCCGTCGAACAGGCGCTGCTGAAATTCAAGGCGACGAAGGACCGTCCGACGCTGATCATCACCAAGAGCCACATCGCCTGGGGATCGCCCAACAAGCAGGACACCCACGCCGCCCATGGCGAGCCGTTGGGTGACGAAGAAATCCGTCTGACCAAGCGCGCCTACGGTTGGCCGGAAGACGCGAAGTTCCTGGTTCCAGACGATGTCTACCGCGCCTTTGAGGCGGGCGTCGGCGCTCGGGGTTCGAAACAATACGCCGCCTGGTCCAAAACCTTCGAAGAGTATCGCGCCGCACACCCAGAACTCGCGAAAGAACTCGACCAGATCCTCGCGCGGGAGCTTCCCGCAGGCTGGGACAAAGAGATTCCGAACTTCCCGGCCGATCCCAAGGGGAAGGCGACGCGTGACACCTCGGGTCAGGTTTTGAACGCCGTCGCCAAGCAGATTCCGTGGATGGTGGGTGGGGCAGCCGATCTTGCGCCGTCGACCAAAACCAAGCTCACGTTCGAAGGAGCCGGGGCGTTTCAGGCGGCATCACCCGGTGGGCGCAACCTGCACTTTGGCGTCCGCGAACATGCGATGGGGGCGATCGTCAACGGTTTGGCGGTCTCGGGCCTGCGGTCGTATGGGTCGACCTTTCTGGTGTTCAGCGATTACATGCGGAACACGTTGCGGCTGGCGGCGATTATGGAGATTCCCTCCCTCTTCATCTTCACGCACGATTCGATCGGTGTGGGCGAAGATGGACCGACACACCAGCCCATTGAACACGTCCCCAGCCTGCGGGCGATTCCGGGGATGTACACGCTGCGGCCGGGCGACGCCAATGAAGTCGCCGAGTCGTGGAAGTTCATCATGGCGCAGACGCATCACCCTGTCTGCCTGATCCTGACCCGGCAGGCGCTCCCCACACTCGACCGCGCAAAATACGCTTCGGCGGCGGGGACGCAGCGCGGGGCGTATGTGCTGGCCGATGCCGCTGGCGGAAAACCGGAAGTCATTCTGTTGGCGACCGGAAGTGAAGTTTCCATGGTGGTCGAGGCGTACGAGAAACTGACAGCCGAGGGGGTTAGGGCCCGAGTGGTCAGTGTTCCCTCGTTCGAGATCTTTGAGCAGTACTGCGCGAAGCATCCGGAATATCGCGAGCAGGTGTTGCCGGTCGCAGTGCGGGCACGCGTCGCTGTCGAGATGGCCGCCCCCTTTGGCTGGCACCGGTTTGTCGGATCCGAAGGTCATGTGATCGCCATGAACAGTTTTGGCGCGTCCGCCCCGCTCAAGGATCTGCAAAAGCACTTCGGATTCACCACCGAGGCGGTGGTTGCCGCCGCCAAGTCTCAAATCGCCAGGAACGCGCATGCCGGTACTTCCCGCTGATAAGCTGACCGACTTCACCGAACGGCTCTTCGTCGCCGCCGGTGTCACATCCCACGAGTCCCGCATTCTGTCTGCGGGGCTGGTGGGGGCGAACCTGCGGGGTTACGACTCGCACGGCGTGATGCGCATTCCATTCTACATCGCCGCCATGCAGGATGGCCGGGTGCGCCCCGGAACGCCGCTCAAGATCGAAAAAGAGACTCCCGCGCTGTTGGTGTGCGATGGTGCCTGGGGTCTGGGTCAGGTGCTGGCTCATGACCTGGTGGAACGACTGATCGCGAAGGCGTCGGAAGTCGGGGTTGCCGCTGGCACTCTGCGGCAGGCTGCCCACATTGGTCGCGTGGGAGAGTACGCCGAGCAGGCGGCGGCGGCGGAGATGGCCGCGATCATCTGCGCGAACTCGCACGGCTCTGGCCAGCGGGTCGCTCCGGTCGGGGGCACGCGCGGTCGACTGGGGACCAACCCGCTCAGTATTGGAATGCCGGGGGGTAAAGACGGGCCGTTCATCCTTGATTTTGGAACCAGCGCCACCGCCGAGGGAAAGGTCCGCGTCAAGAAAATCGCCGGCGAAAAAGTACCACTGGGTTGGATTCTCGATCCCGACGGCAACCCCACGACCGATCCCAACCAGCTCTACGGCAATCCCCCCGGATCCATTCTCCCCATGGGAGGTGACCAGGCCTACAAGGGATTCGGCCTGGCATTTCTCATCGAGATGCTGGCGGGTGGCCTGAGCGGTGGCTTGTGTTCGCACCCGAACGCACCGCCGCCGGTGGGAAATGACGTTCTGTTTGTCATCCTCGATCCGAAGCACCTGGGTGGGTTGGACCACCTCCGCGCGCAGATCGGGATCTTGGAACCGTTCGTTCGCGAAACCCCGCGCCGCTCGGGTGTCGACCGGGTGATCCTCCCCGGTGACCCGGAACGGCAGCTTCTGGAGAAACGCCTGGCGGATGGGATCCCCCTCGATGAAGGGAACTGGACCGAACTGGTGAAGCTGGCTGAAAAGCTCGGCGTCGCGCTGCCCTAACCCGCCCACCGCGATGGGCGAGCGGCCCGGTGTCAGCCGGCCGGTTTTTCGGCCGTGCAGTTGCCAGGTTTCGGCGAGCGACTTGGAATCATCAGTGGCCGCAAAGAGCGTCGAAGAATGCCTCAAATCAGTTTCTCAACTCTCGCATGCCCGCAGTGGGGGTGGGCTGAAACCGCTCGCCGTGCCGCCGAGTATGGCTACGACGGCGTTGAAGTCCGCATGATCGCAGGGGACGTCGATTTGCTCGCCCAGCCGGAAATGGCTGTGGGTCGGCGTGCCGAGAGTCGACGTGTTTTCGACGATCTGGGAATCCGCGTATGCGGCCTCGCGTCGTCGGTCCGGTTTGATTTCGCGACCCGCGATGAGCGGCAGGCTCAAATCGATGTCGGCCGGCGGAATCTGGATCTGGCGCGCGATCTGGGGGCCGGTTTTGTGCGCGTGTTTGGCGATGTTCTGCCCTCGGCAGGAGACTCCGCCGCCCGTCTCGAACGGCTGCACAATATCGCCGATGGTTTGCGCGCGCTGGGGGACCACGCCCAGTCAGCCACCCCATCGGTGCGAGTTGTCATGGAGACCCATGGCGACTTCTCCGATTCGATTCTCGCAGCGGAACTGTTTGAACTGGTTCCCCATCCGGCGGTTGGACTGTTGTGGGACACCCACCATCCCTGGCGATTCCACGGGGAACCGCTGGACGAAACGTGGCGTCGGTTGGGATCGCGGGTGTGGCACACTCACTGGAAAGATTCGGCGACGAACCCGACTCCACGTCCGTCACTCGTGAACGGATCGGCCAGTGGATCCGCTGGGGCGATTGCCGCCGCGGAAAAGGCCCGGCAGTTGATGAGCGGCCACCGCGACGCGGAGTACGTGCTGTTCGGCGAAGGGGACTTTCCGGCGGCTGAGTGTCTCCGCCTGCTGTTGGAGCGAGGGTACAACGGCTGGTTCAGCCTGGAGTGGGAAAAGGCCTGGCATCCGGAACTCGCCGACCCCGAAATCGCGCTCCCGCAATTTCCACCGAGATTTCGCCAACTTTTCGAGTCGCCGCAGTTCACTCAAACTTGAGATCGGTCGGGGTGTTCCAGATCCGCTGACGGACTCCGAACAAAACGGCCAGATTGAAGAAATGCATGCCGGCGAGAACGAGCATGACCCAGCCGATCTTAGAACTCAGAATCGGAAGCAGGTCGTCCCAGGTGGCGACCTCGACGTGGCAGGTCATTGTCTGAGTGACCAGGGCGGCATTTGTGAGGTAGTAACCAACCAGCAGCAGGTGATTGACCGCGTCAGCCTGGGTGGCGTTTCGCATGAACACCTCCAGCAGAAACGGTCGGCCATGTTTGTGCAACTGATGCCCTACCACAATCGTGATGTACGCTGATACCGCGAGATACGCGAGATAGGTGGCGGAAAGGGGCGTCATGACGAATACTCCTTGTGAACTCCAACTTCGAGCGGCAGCTCGGACCGGGTCAAGGGCCGCGCCCTTGTTAGGCGTTGAAGTCTTCGGTGTTGCTGTAGTAGGCGCGACGGATGATGCCGAACGAGATGGTCAGGACGAAGTGAACGCCGGCGATCAGCATCACGATCACGCCGACCTTCTGGCTCAGGACTTCGATCGCTTTGTCGGCTGATTCGACTTTGGACTGAACCGCCAGTGTGTAGCTGATGATTCCGAGTGTGGCGAGATTGAAGCCAACCAGGACCAGACTGATCCAGGAACCCATCAGCGGTTTCCGCTGTTCCTGACCATCGGTCAGGATCGGCAGGCCGTGAACCCGCAACTTGTGGGACACGAACAGCATGATGCCGATGGTGATTATCAGGTACGCGACATAGGTCGAGATCAACGGGGTCATGATCAGGTTCCTCTAAAGTTCAAGTGGACTTGTTTACACAAGAGGAACCGAAATTCTCGGGAGGGGTTCACTGGGTTTGGCACTGAAAACTGTGATTTTCCAATCCATCGGGGTGGGTGGATGCCTGAAAGCGGACCGCTTTCCGCTCCGGGATGGGATCCCTGCTTCCGTAATCCCAGGTACAATTCCAGCACTGAGATCCTGCACGAATTGTCAAAGCCCCAGGGTGTGCGGAGACCGTCGAATGAAACCTGAATCTATACCTCACAATTGAACCGAAACAATTTCGGGGAGCCGCGCCC
>CAMATH010000196.1 GCA_945860955.1 Planctomicrobium piriforme | reverse complement strand
GGCGTCTGCTCCGCCGCCGGGATCTCGATTCCCGCGATGACGATCGGTTGGATTGGCTGGGGGTCTGACTGGCTCATGCGCCATACATTCCCCGAAAAACCGACTTTGAGTAAATACCAGTTTCCGAGGGGTTATTGAGCAGTTACGATACGCACACGGCCGATTTCGCTTCGAGGAGTTCGAAAAGGGAACCGCCACCGAATCCAAGGCCGGTTCCCTGTTGGCGATTGTCGCAACGGCTCTAGGCCGATGCGGCGGCGGCGGCGCGCATTGGCGGGAGGCGCACGAAATGCTCAGAAGATTGATGGTTTCGCATGAAGAGGATGTCCGATCCGCAGCGACGCGGGCGCTGGACGATCTGGGGACCATCGGCGGCTAACCGAAGGCTGGAATGACGGGAATGATGGGGCCACCCACCGTTCGTCGGCGAATTCGCCTACAAAGCAATGGGTGAAGCACCGGGTGACACCCACCGGGCAAAAATGGAAAGTCTCCATCCGAATCGTGTCACCTTTCGCTGGGCAGGAAGTGACCACGTACTGTGCGGAATCAGTCGTAAGGAATGCGTGGTGGCCGTTGGGTCAACGCGAGCTGTCCGAAAAAGATTCCGCCCACGGAGTTTCCGGCGATCTGTCACAGATCTCTCAGGCCGGCTGGTGGGTGTCACCGGGTTCGGTCGGACTCGATAATTCCTCAAACTGCGAGTTATTGACTCCTGACAACGCGGAACCCTGCGCCGCAGTTCCCTCGGTCCGGCTCGTTCTTGTTGCGTTCGGCGGAACGGGCACCGAGCGGCCTGAAGCTCCAGGTACCGCCTCGAACGGTACGGAATCGGCCAGAGTCGGGGCCGGAGGGATCGTCAGCGGGAGACGCGGCATGAGTATATTCCCCGTACCAATCTGAGCACCATTGAAAGGCATTTCCTTGCATGTCCGACAGCCCGAAGGCATTGGGCTGGGACTTCCCCACCGGCGACGTGAACGCATAGTTGTCGCTGTGATAGATCATGTATTTCCAGTCCGGGATTCTCGCCTTGACCGTCGCGTCGACCAGGTTGCTGACCTTGCCTAGCGTCCGTGGATCATCGCCACTCGGGTACCGCGTGGTCGTCACGGCGCGGTAGGAGTACTCCCACTCCGCCTCCGTGGGTAAGCGGTAGGTTTGGCCCCCTTTCTCGCTGAGCCACTTACAGAAGGCCATTGCATCGTTCCATGTCACGTTCACCACAGGGTGCTCGTCGGTCTGCTCAAAACCGGTGTATCGCCAGGAATACTTCTCGTCGTTGCTGAACTGCTTCTTGTCAGAGTCCCAGCCCGATGCCAACAGCTTGTTATCTTTATCCCTATCCTTGTCCGTCTGGTACGCAGTGGCGGCGACGAATTGCCGGAACTGACCTCGCGTAACCGGGTACGTGCCCATGAAGAACGGCTTCGTGATCCGCACGTCATGTTGCGGATGCTCGTCTCCGAAAAAGCTGGCTTCCAGCCCGCCCATCCCGTCCGCCGGAAAATTCTCGCGGTAGGTCTTGTTGAAATAGGCGGCCGTGTCCTCCGCCGACTCGCCGCTGCCCATCTGAAACTTGCCTGCCGGGATAAGCACCAGTTCCAGCTTCACCCCCCCGCCCAAGTCGGCCGCAGCCTTCTTCGGCTGGGGCACGTCCTTGCCTAGTTCTTTCATGGCCGCCTTCACACGCTCCGGCGTCCAGTACCCGCTGGGGTCGAAGATCTGCGTGTCGGGGTAGAGCTGCATCACTTCATCCAGTTGATTCGGTGTCAGTGCGGTCCTCCCCATCCGCATCATGACCATCCGCTCCATTCTGGGCACCACGGCCAGCCCCGTCGCCGTCACGTCCGTCATCCCGACGTACAGGTTCTTGAGTTCGGTCATCTCTTTCAGCGCCGCCATGCCCCTGTCGGTGACTTTTGTGCCATCCAACCCGAGGTCGTGGAGTTTCGTCAGCCCGGCGAGGGAGGGCATCCCCGCATCGCCTATTTTGGTCTTGTTCAATCCCAAGTACATCAAGTCCTGCATACCTTCCAAGGCACGCGTATCGTCGTCACCGAAATTCGTGTTCGACAGAAAAAGATCCTGCATCTTGGTCAACCCCGCGAGATGAACCCACCCGGCGCTTGTGATCTTCTCGCTGTCCGTCCAGAATCGCTGCATCTCCTTCATCTGGCCGATCCGCTGCATGCAAGCGTCATCTACGAAGTCCCCGAACAGGGTGAGTTGTTCCAAACTCTCCACTCCGTTGAGGAACTTCAGGAAGCCTGTCGGGGTGATTTCGGATCTGGTGTGGTCGAATCCCTTGAGGCCCTTGATCTGCCCGGCATAGCCGAGAATC
Source organism: Planctomicrobium piriforme (assembly GCA_945860955.1). GTDB lineage: Bacteria > Planctomycetota > Planctomycetia > Planctomycetales > Planctomycetaceae > UBA10511. Next base: position 8,730 of record CAMATH010000196.1, on the reverse strand, counting down.
TCGTCCGTCACGGGGTAGTCTCCGAGGCTCAGATACTTCAGTTGCGGCAATTTCACCAGGGCCGCGAACGCATCGGGTGAAACGTCCGTCTTGTAGATACTCAGCCGGCGCAGTTTCGGGAGCGAAGCCAAGGCGGAGAGCCCGTCCGCCGAGATTTTGCCTTTGTACAGGTAAACCCGCTCGACGTCCGGGAGTTGGGCGATGAGCCGCAGATTCTCGTCGTTGGCGTTGTTCGCCTCGCCCCCGTTCAGCGTGGTGCCGAGGTTGATCATCGTTCCGCCATCATGGCCTTCAATCGTCAGGCCACCCTGGGCTCCATTCGCCTTCAGTTTCGCCAGGACAGCCTCGCGGTCCGCAGTCATAAGCGGGTCGGCGGCCCAACCTGCGGAGCTGAGGGACAGGATCAGAACTGCAGCCAAGAGGCGAGTCGGCATCGGAGAACGCATGAGAGACCTGGCGAGTTGGATACGGGGAACAACCTTCTATTCGTAGACATCACCCGGTTGGATGCATCGCGCCGAAACATAAGTTTAATCCGCCTGTGCCGCGGACGGGAGTGACTGCCAGGAAAATGCCGACTGAGGCACATGTAAGGGTTGAACCGGTTGTTAGGCGGGGCGGCCGGACGCGAGGGAGCGGGGGCGAGACGTCACGGGGTGAATGTTACGACGGGGCCACGGGCGGTGGCAACTGATTCTTGCGGGGAGCCCGGTGACATCCACCAGCCAGATATTGGAAATCGCCGTCTGTATGGTTTAACCAATTATTGGATAGGCAGTCGCGTCGCATTCTACGGAATCAGTGCTGGGTTATGCGTCGGGGCCGATTGGTGACCAGCGAATTGTCCGTCACCGATTACACTCAGGGAGGTTCCGGCGATCGGCCAAGGATTACTTTCGGCGGCAAGCCGACTTTGAATTCGCCGCTTGAATTCATCCGTTCGCCAGGATCTCACCCGCAGCCGCGACGTGCCAGAGAGGCATTATACACACGACGCCAGCCTGATTCTGGTGGTCGATCGCGATTTGGCGTACAAGGCCATGGCGCAGGTCAAAAATAGAAAGATTGTATTAGCCTACTGCTGGGCCCACGGGTAACGGGACCTTGTCGGGGTAGGCGATGGGCGGGAATGAACTCAAACCGTGAGCCATCGAATGGCTTCGGCGGTTCTGGGATTTGTATCGAGCCCAACGCCAGCGTCTGGAGTACAAAACCCGCGGCCGGGGATTCCAGGCTGGGGACGCCGACGTTCGACGCATTGTCGACGAGATGCGGCCCCAAGCCTTTGCGGAACTGGCCAACCCGAAGCTGCAAGTGCCGTGTCGCACGGCACTTGTTCGAGCCTCAGTGAACATGAATCGTGGCAGGCTCGCTGTCAGGAACGCGAATTCCGCGCACGATACCTGCGGAAGATTGCCGCGCATCCCAGACCGGCCAGCAACAGCAGGGCGGATGACGGTTCGGGGAGGGCGGCCAAGATTCGGCGGTCCCCGAAAAGGTCGTAACGGCTGTCCGCCGCCACATCGGCCCCGCCGAAGCCGAGCAGATAGTTTTCGAGAGCCTGCTGATCCGAGACTCCCAGAATCCGGAAGCTCGTGAAATAGTCTTTTGAAAGGTAGTCGCGATCAAAGTACTGGTCGCCTCCGAAGGCGAGGAAGTTGAGCGTCGCGACGTCGATCGTTACGCCCGGCAGAGGGATGCCGTTTTGAACGACCCAGGTCCCATCATCGAGCTGGACGTCCCAAATCCGGCTTCCCGGCGTGATGATATTTCCGGTTGAGCTCAGAACGAGTGGCTGTTTCGGAAGGAGGTAAACATAAGAAAACCCGCTCACCTGTGCGAAACGCCCATCGGTGCCGGTCGGAGTGACTCCCGGGGCGGCACTGTCGGTGATTTTGGAGACCGCGTTTTCCAGCAGCATCTTAAAGTCGGCGGATGTCACGTCTTCGACGACGGTCAGAAGATTTCCGAAGGGCGAGACATCGAAAGTGTCGAGACGGGTGATGGTTCCCGCTGAGATGAAGTCGCGAATCCCGCCACCGTTGACGAGTGCCACCTGAGGAGTCTGAGCGCCCAGCCCGGGAGCCAAGGTCTGCGACTGTTCCAGGAAGGCGTCCGCAACGAGATTCCCCAGATTTGTCTCACGAAACCGCACCTGCGCCCGTTCCAGCAGGGAGCTGGTCTGCCCCACATGGGTGGCAGCCAGACCCGAGATGAAGTTCGCCACGGGATCGACGACCGTCGTCTGCATCACCGCGTCGCCAACGATTCCGTGAACGGGATCGATGGTCGTCGAGGCGATTCTTTGCGGGTTGGAACTCGGATCAACCGTCACATTTCCCATATCGTCGACATTCAGGCTGATCCGATTCAGGTAACTGTAATTGTCGCGACCGGTCACGATCGGAATCTGATTTCCCCCCAGATCAGCGGCCGTGCTGATGATCGGGTACAGAGGAGAGTTCGGCGCGGCGGTGCTGTTGTAGCCACTGACCGGAATCAGTCCGGTATCGGCCACACTCGCCGGGGCTCCCGCTCCATAAATCGACGAGGGGGATGGGTTTCCGAGGTTCGCGAGCAGTTCGTCGCCCCCTCCGGCGATAATCAGGTTGATCCCGGGATTCAGTTGCGAGATGAGCGCCTGCTCGTTCGAGAGACCCTGCAGGTGACTCGACAGGATGATAAGGTCCACCCCCGCAGTCTTCAGATCGGCGATCTGGCCGTTGACAGCCGTCGCGACGTTGTTCACCACGACATTCCCCGGAGTGGAAACGTAGGGGAGCGTCTCGGTCGTCGCGCCAATGATCCCGATCTTCTTCATGCCCGCAGAGGTGCTTACCTGCACGATCGTACTGGATGCGATCCGTCCGTTGTTCACATGATCCTGCAGCGCGGCTTCCCCTGAGAAATCGAGGTTCGCAGATAGGAACTTCGTGGGACTGCTGGTCTGCGCATCGGTGATGAACTCTGCGAGCACCTCGGGTCCGAAGTCGAATTCGTGATTCCCGATGGTGACAGCGTCGTAGCCGATGTGACTCAATCCCAAGGCGTCGTAGAAAGTTCGAGAACCCGGAGCGCCGCTGTCGAGACTCGCCTGGAAGTTGGCCCCCGCCAGGAAGCTGTCCCCTGCGGAAATCGCGACAACTCCGTGGCCTTCTCCCTGATAATAGGCCCGCGTCACATCGACCATCGTCTTGAAGCGGGCGATTCCCCCGTATTGGGATGCCGCACCGCTGCCGAGATTAAAGATCTTCGATTCAGCGTCGTTGTTATGCAGAATTGTGACGGTGTACTGCGCCTGTGCCGAGGCTACACAACAGACGGCAACCAGACTCCGGATGACACCTCGTAACCACGCGTGCATCATCGCAAACTCCTTCGTGTGGGGTCTAAGCAACTGATTAAAACCGGTCATTTCTACAACCAGTCGGACTGCGAGCCTGGCGGCCGTTGCCTGCCATGCTCCCAGCCGCGCTGATTGAAAACCTGACTGGCCTGGTACCAAACTGCGTGTGTCGACATCGATTGACCTGCGGAGGCACAACTCGACTCTTCTGAACACTCGGACGATCACCGCAGCATCCGCGAAACTGTTTCTAGACGGCGTAAAACGGATCGACAACCACGGCCAGAATGAAACGAAGCGAATACTTCCAAGCTTCATTGATGGTTCATCAGTCAGGGGCATACGTTGGAGGGGCAATGCCGAGCGGTGCCCCTCCTCGAGATCACCAAGTGGCCCCGCTGGGGATGACTGATTGCCGAATCAGTTTGACTCGAACGCCTTGCCACGGCCAGCACGCACTCCGGGATAGATGGGCCGGGAAGTTTAGGAAGGTCAGTGCCACCCATCAGCCAGATTTCTTGACCGTTTCCCTGACAATCTTGGCGAACGCTCCGCGCTTCCACCGCAATCTCCTGGCCGAGGCATTGTCGTAACTCGCTTAACAGCAATCTGTTGCGGCCGAATGCTCGGTGTCCCTCTGGCTCACATCTGAACGCCTGGCAGGGTTGCAGTATACAGACAAATTCCCACCAGTGGTCGTCAGTCCCCTGACTGTCTTGGCTGGCGTCCGGTTCGACTCCTCCCGGGTGGCGGGTGTTCTATGTCCAGAATCCCTCGCAAACTGCTGTTCGATTCCACCGAGGTCGGGGTCAATCACTGCATCAACCGCTGCGTCCACTGGGCGTTCCTCTGTGGGTTCGACGAAGTTTCCGGGAGGTCCTTCGACCATCGCAAGGAATGGCCGCCAGGCCGGCTGGAGTGGCTCGCTGGTGTCATGGCGTGAGATTTCTAGGCTTTTCGCTTATGAGCAACCACTTCCACGTGGTCGTTCGCAATCGGCCAGACGTTGCCGCCGGCTGGCCCGACGAACAAGTCGCGCGACGCTGGAATCGGATCTGCCCCCTGCGGCGTGACTCGGCAGGCAAACCGGCCGACCCGACTGAGGCCGACCTGGGGATGACTGGTTCGAATTCCCGGAGCAACCTTAACGGCCGACGTGGGGGAGGGGCGAGATGCGCGCGAGGCCGACCGTCGAAATCATACGCAGCTTTCAGGTCGACGCGAAACTCAGAAATACTGGGCTGGTGAATAAGTCGGGCTCAATTATCAAATTATTGAACTCAAACTCCTTTTGCCATAGACTTACCAATTCGGGAAACCCGGCCGACGTACGGCAGGAGATCGCAACCAGATTGGAGCACGTTCATGCATCGCATGTCCTGGGCGGGGATGATCGGCCTTGTGGTCGGTGTGATCGGGATTGGTGCGGCACAGGCGGATCAGCCGGAGTTGTTGTCACGCTTCATCGAAAAGCATTGCTCGCACTGTCATGGCGGGAAGCAGCCGGAGGCGGCGTTCAATCTGCAACAGACGGAGTTCTCGCTTGACGATTCGGCTCAGGAGAAAACCTGGACGCGGGTCTTCGATAAGGTCGCTCGTGGCGAGATGCCTCCGGAGGGAGAAGAACTGCCGACGGACGCCGTGCGGCGACAGTTTCTCAATGGATTGCAAGAACGATTGCAGGCTGCGTCGCTTGGTCGTCAAAGGTCGGAGGGAAGAGCGGTCGTGCGACGGCTCAATCGGAATGAGTATGAAAACACCCTACGCGATCTGTTGGGCGTTCATGTCGCGGTGAAGGATTTGTTGCCAGAAGACGGTCTGGCTGCGGGGTTCGATACGGTCAGCGAGGGGCTGGCGGTCTCGCCGACGCATTTGGTGCGATATCAACGGGCGATTGATAAAGCGTTGGATGCTTCGTTGATGTCGGCTCCGTGGGTTGGTCTGCGCGAGAAGGTGTTGGGGCAGCAATGGTTCGATCGCATTCATCCGGGCGTGAAAAATTTCTTGGGCCGATCGTTCGTGATGGATGGCGACATCGGCATTCTGTTTGAACAAGACCCATACAACTCTGACGTGGACATTGCCGCGAGCAGCCCACCTCCCGTGCCGGGGTTGTATCGGTTTCGACTGACGGCCGCCGCGCGGAACACGGGCGGAAAACCGCTTCCGCTGCGGATCTATTGGCAGGGACTCGCCGCTCATATCACGCCGGGGCATGTGCTCACACTGGGCTATCGCGATGTGCCGGCGGGCAAGCCGACGACGATTGAATTCGTCGTCGATGTTCCTGACGAACGCGCGGGACGAAATGGAATCGGAGTGCAGACGCTCGCTCTGCCGCAGATTCCGCGGTACGACAAAATGACTCCGGCTCCCGATCACGCCACCGCTCCAGCGCTGGAGATTCACTCGCTCGAAGTCGATGGTCCGATTGGTGACTGGCCGTCCGCGGGGCACCGATTGCTATTCGGCGATTTGCCGGTTGAGCCGAGATCGTATGCACGCGCGAGGGCCGAATCGAAGGCGGTCCCTCAAGAGGACTGGTCAACCTGGTCACGAGACCGGTTCGAATCCGATCCGCTGGTTCCCGTTTCAACACAGCCACGAGCGGACGCCGAGCGTTTGATTCGCGAGTTCCTGCCGAAGATGTTTCGTCGGCCTGTCAGTCGCGAGTTGGAGGAGACGTTCGTCACATTTGCGAACGATCGACTTGATCGCGGCGTCGAGTTCCCCGAAGCAGTCCGCGGCGCAGCGAAGGCTGCGCTCTGCTCGCCACATTTCTTCATGTTGCTGTCGAAGCCGGGGCCGCTGGATGATCACGCGCTCGCATCGCGGCTGTCTTACTTTCTCTGGAAGTCGCTGCCGGACGACGCGCTGTTGGAAGTCGCTGCGCGCGGCGAACTGCATCGGCCGGAAGTACTGCGCGGACAGGTTGAGCGCATGCTCAACGACGCGAAGTCGCAGCGGTTCGTGAAGGACTTCGTCGGGCAATGGCTGCAAGTCAACAAGGCGCTGACGATGAAGCCTGACGACGCCTATCCCGAGTACGACACAGCGCTCGGCATGTCGCTGATGCCGGAGACGGAACTCTTCTTTGCGGAGATGTTGGCTCGCGATCGCAGCGTCACCGAGTTGGTCCATTCCGACTGGACTTTTCTGAACGAACGGTTGGCCAGGCACTACGGAATTGCGGGAGTCGACGGGATGGATTTGCGAAAGGTGACACTGCGGCCTGAAGACCATCGCGGTGGCGTGCTGACTCACGCCAGTATTCTCAAGGCGACGGCCAACGGCTCGTACACGTCTCCGATCAAACGTGGCGTGTGGGTCCTGGAGCGGCTCGTCGGCAAGCCGACTGATCCACCTCCGCCGAACGTCCCGTCGGTCGAGCCGGATATCCGCGGTGCAGTGACGCTCCGTCAGAAGATTGAGAAGCATCGCGAGTTGTCGGCGTGTGCGTCGTGCCACTCACAGATCGACCCGCCCGGTTTCGCTCTGGAAAGCTATGACGTAATTGGTGGCTATCGCACACACTACCGCTCGGGAGACGGGCCCGGATATCGACACTTGCCGAACTATCCAGAGATGAAGCAAGTCTGGTTCGGCTCGGAAGTGACTTCGTCCGCCGTCACGGCCAGTGGGGATTCGTTTCGCAATCTCGACGACTTCAAACAGTTACTTCTCTTCGACCGCGATCAACTGGCCCGCAACGTCATTCGCAAACTGCTCGTGTACTCGACCGGAGCCGACATACAATTCGCCGATCGGGAAGTGATCGAACACATTGTCAACACAACTCGCGAGCGTCAGTTCGGAATACGGTCGATCCTGCACGAAGTCATACAGAGCCGCAGCTTCCTCTCCAAATAACCCTTTGTGAACCACGAACCATGTCCCACATATTCCGTCGACGATTCGCCCGACGCACTTTCCTGCGGGCGGGTGCGGTGAGTATCGGACTGCCGCTGCTGGACGCGATGTTACCCGTTGGCCGCTCCGCTGACGTCGCTGCATCATCGCCTCGGCGGCTGGTGATTCTGGAACGTCCTCTGGGGACATACTCGTCTTACTTGTTTCCTCAAACAGCAGGACTGAATTACGAAACAACTCGTTTTTTGAAGCCGCTCGAAGCGCATCGCGGAAGGTTCACGGTTTTCTCTGGCATGTCGCATCTGGGGTATCCCAACACGCATAGCAGCGAATTCGGACTGCTCACCGGCGTGCATCCCGATGGGATTAAGCACCCGGACGAAGTGCATAACACGATCTCGCTCGATCAGGCCGCAGCCGAGCAGGTTGGGAAGTTCACTCGCGTCCCTTACCTGCTGCTCGGGGATATGGGACCCGGTTTGTCCTATTCTCGCAGCGGAGTACCTCTGCCCGGCGAAACTCGCCGCAGCAACGTATTCGCGCGTTTGTTTATCGACGGTGCGCCCGCCGAAGTGGCTCGAGAGGTGCGTCGGCTCGAAGATGGACGCAGTATCCTTGATTCCGTAGGTGAGCAGTTGCGGTCGATTGAACGTGAACTCGGCACTGCGGATCGTCGCCGGTTGGAATTGCTCGCGACCTCGATTCGCGAAGCGGAGCTGAGCCTCTCTCAAGACGAAGTCTGGGCCGCGCGTCCCAAACCCAAGGTCGATCAGCCGCTCGAACCCGACGCGAATGAATGGGTCGGACTGACACGCCAGTGGTACGACTTGATGTTTCTCGCGCTGCAAACGGACTCGACGCGCGTCATCGTTCACCGAGTCCCCGAGCAGCTTCCCGCGATCACGATCCCCGGCAGCGAGCTGGGCGAACATGACGCCTCGCATCACGGCAAAGATCCCCGCAAGATCGAACAAGTCGCCCTTTACGAGGACGCTCACCACCAGTTGCTGAACCACTTGCTGACGAAGCTCTCCGAGTCGAAGGAGGCGAACGGAACCTTGCTGGATCAAACCCAGGTGCTCTCGGTTAGCAACCTCGGCGACGGTTCCGCCCATGCCTCCAGTAACTTGCCGATTCTGCTCGCAGGCGGCGGTTTCAAGCATGCCGGCCATGTTGCGTTCAACCAAACCAGAAACTACCCGCTCGCGAATCTCTATGTCCGCATGTTGCGACAACTCGGAATCAAATCCACGACCTTCGGTACCAGCACTGGCGAACTGACCGAAATAGGATAATTCACCAGTCACATTTCATGCTGCGAACTCGAGGTCGATCAGTTGAGACTCCATGACCAGGAGGTTCCCGTGATGTAACTGCTCAATAACCCCTCGGAAACTGGTATTTACTCAAAGTCGGTTTTTCGGGGAATGTATGGCGCATGAGCCAGTCAGACCCCCAGCCAATCCAACCGATCGTCATCGCGGGAATCGAGATCCCGGCGGCGGAGCAGACGC
>CAMATH010000195.1 GCA_945860955.1 Planctomicrobium piriforme | reverse complement strand
ACGGCCGGCTCGCTTGGGAGGTTGCGCCAGCCCCGAGTGCGTCATGGGACGGAGTTCGCACAGCGGGCCGCGCATTTGGAACGTAGGCGTCTTTCTCCGAAAGACTGCCCCCGCTGTGCCTCCGCCGGCAAAACGACGCACTGGGGGCTTCCCCAGGACTCACAACGAATTTCATCTTGTCAGAAAACAACACGACGAGGGGCGTCGCGGAATGGCGAGAGTTCCGGTGGGAGTCCCGGCGAAGATGCGAAGCCCCGACGAGGGCCGATTCAATTCACGACGGACGGCTCGCTTGGGAGGTTGCGCCAGCCCCGAGTGCGTCGAGGGACGGAGTTCGCACAGCGGGCCGCGCATTTGGAAAATGCGGGCTACATTCTCCGAACGACTGCCCGCGCTGTGCCCCCGCTACGAAGGCGAGGGCCACCCACAAGCCGACCTTGCGGTTTTGGCCTCGCGAGAACGCTCGCCAGTATCAATTTGTGAATTCGATCTCATTCGCAACCCGCAACTCGCAACCCCTCCCGCAGTTTTCAGTTCGATCGGATTGCGAGATCGCCGGCGGGAAAGACAATGTGAACATCCGACGCTGGGGGAGATATGGAACGAGCGGACATCGCACCGTCACCGAACCGGCCGACTGGACGCCGGGCGATTGGTTTCGGATTGGGCGTTCTCCTTTTTCGACTGTTGGCTCGCCTGTCGACCCAACATCGTCTCGCTGAAGCCCTTCAGGTCGGTCCAGAATGTCCCTTCCCCCGCGTAGAGCATCTGCAATTGGAGGTCGTCGGGGAGTCCGGTCGCGAACACCCACTGGTTGAACGCCTCACCCGTTCCGAAGGCCGCCACTGCGAGTTTGAACCTCCCCGCTTTCGCTTCCTCCATCAGAGTCTGCGCGTCGGCGTCCGCTTCGCCCAGCATCACAGTCGCTTCCCGTTCCAGCTCGGCGGTCTTTCGATCGATCGCCGCCACGAGTTTGGTCGTCTCGGCTCGCGTCTCGGCGGCGGTCTTCTTCCCTTCCGCCTGCTTCTCGGCGACCAATTTTTCCGTCTCCACCACAATCCGTTCGGTTTCGAGTTCCACCGTTCGTTCTTGCTCCCGCAGGTCCGCTTCGATCTTTGCAGTGAGCTGTTCCTGATCGCGGGTCAACGTCAACTCGTCGGCGAGATACCGCTGCTGAATTGGAATTCGCACGTCGCGGGGAATGTAGATGTGCCGAACCAGGCCGTACTGCAATGCGACCCCCGTTTCCTTCAATCGGGTCTCGAACTGCAAGGTCGTTTCGTCCTGGAAGTGTTCGCGGGTCTCACCCACCAGCAGTTCGACGGCTCCGAGTTTGGAACCCTCGTTGCGGCAGATGCTTTCGATCAAGGGAACGACCACCCGTTGTTCGACAGCGTCGACATTCCCGCTGAACTCGACCACACGGGGTGCCTGCTCGGGCATGATTCCCCAGATCGCGGTGAAGTCCATGTGGATGGTGAACCCGTCTTTGGACGGGAACGCGATCCCGCCGGCGTTGTCAGCCATTTGTGGTTCACCACTCTCGTCGAGCAGCAACTGGCCCGAGGCGTCGTGCTTCAACGCGGTCTGGATCGTCTTCTCGCGATACCCGATCTCAATGACGTCGATCTGCTGTTCACGTGGGTTGACAGCGTAGAGTCCCGGGGGCAACGGTTGCGGCTGAATCCCCTTCTTCGCACCAGTCTTCGGATTGTCGGTCTGGTTTGTGACGACGCCGACGTGGCCCGTCCCAATCGCGACCCAACCCGAGTGTTTGGTCTGGGTTCCCGAAGCGTCTTTTTGCGTCTTGATCTTGTCGACCTTGTAGGCGTACGGATTGACACGGTACCGGCCCGGTCCATAGACCCGGCGGAGCATCCCTTTCACCGTCGTGTTGCCGAGTTCGCCTTCGACCAGGAACTGGTTGTCGGTCGACTGTTGATCGTTAGCCGCGACCAGGTCATCCCCGACCAGACTGGTGACAATCGCGATTTCACCCGGTTCGACAACAACGTCTTCCACCAGTGTCCGTTCCCACCAGAGCGGGCAAAAGAAGTGACGGCCGGGGCCGACCATTTCTTCCATGACCCCCACCTCCATCTTTTCGAGGCTCGCGAGCCGGCCCGGTTGCGGAGCTGTGCCTCCGCCAAATAGCAGCGGCCCTTTGTATCGCAGCAACAAACTCTTGCCGGGGGGAACATAAACGTGGTTGACAGTCCAGTGAAACGCCTCAAACGCGAACCATCCCAGAAAGGCGACGGTCGCCAGCCAACTGATGCGTCGGATAGTGGTATTCGTGGTTCTCATGATTTTTCCCGTGTGTTGGATTGTGCCAGAGGGAGTTGTGAATCACTGGTTGCCAGAATCAAATCTCCCGCGGTGCGAGATTCTCTTCGACAGTGACCATCCGCTGATTAGGGTTTGGCAGTCGAATCGGCGACCGGGCGGACGGGATCGCTGGCGTCAGCCGGTAAATCGGACTTCTCGGGATCGGATAGCCGACCCGCTGGCGGCGTGCTGGGGTTCGAAGGGCTGGCCGCCGTCGCTCCCCCTCCCGGGACATAACCCTTACCCGGTCGCAGCGATCCGGGAGTCTGGAACGTCTCGAAGACCTTCATCAAGGGACTGTCGGCGGTGTTGATCATCACGTTGCGATAGGCTCCCGCGAGCTTTTCGTACAGGACGAACTGGGCGTAGCGGTTGCCATCTCCCTCGAACGCCTCGACCGCGTGCTTCCAGCCGGCCGCTTCCGCCGCGTTCTTGAACTTCACCACCTCGGCGGCCCCTTCACCGCGCGCCTTGGTGGCCGCCGACTCGTCTTTGGCGGCGTCCAAGTGCAATTTGGCAACGGCCAGTTTTTCTTCCCCTTTGGTCACCGCCACCTGCTGTTCCCGCAGTGCCTGGGTCGTGTCGCGAATGACCGACTGCTCGGCGGTCACCAGCGCCTGCTTTTGCTTCACGAGTTCCTGTTCGATCGCGAGCTTGATTTCCGATTTTTGCTGCTTGATCTGTTCGGTGTATTGTTCGGCCTTTTGTTTGGCGATTTCGCGGTCCTGAACCGGTTTTGCGATTTGCTGGGGAGGATTGATCTTGGTGATCAGCGCCTGAATGATCTCGATTCCCAGCGGATCACAATTCGATTTCATCGTCGCCTGGTAATTCTCCTGAAACTGCGTCCGCCCCTGAATGAATTCGCGGCCCGTGTTGTTCGACCCTTGCAGTCGACAGAAACTGCGGGCGGCCGGCAGAATCACTTTGCGGACGACCTCTTCGTCGACCTTGTTTCCGTTGACTTCTTCGTTGTAGAGGACGTACGCCTTGGCGGCCATCGCGGGGTTCACGCGGAACTCGACAATGCTGTCGAGGCTCACCCAGAACCCGTCTTTCGACGGAAAGCCGAGATCCTTACTCTCGGACAGATTGAACCGCTGGTTCCGACAGTCGACAAGGTTGACCGCGACCTCGAACGGATTGAGGGGATACGTCCCCGGGTCGAGTGTTTCTTTTTCGACGCCCCTGAAGCCGGGTTTCACCAGCAGCTTGCGATGCGTCTCGTCGTCCGCGTCGTTCCAATAGTCCTCCGCCTGGGTGGGAATCGGCACTGTAAGGTTTGTTTTCACCCCTTTGTAACCGGCCGGCACGGTGACCGGGTCGTGAACCTCTACCTTGTACAAGTAGGGATTCACCGCGTGCCGACCCGGTTGCAGCACCCCCGGGACGATTCCCTTTTGGGTTTCGAGTTTGGCGAGCAGCTCTCCCGGGGGAAGATCGTCGCCGTACAACCGGACGCGCACTCCGACCTTTCCGTTGGGAATCTCAAGCTGTGGAATCACTTCCCAGGACCAGTTGTAGGGGTCGTATTGAAAGACATAACGCCCCTCCGTCAGCACTCCAATTTGGACACCCTTAAAACTCTCGTCCGGAGCGATTTCATCGCCATTCTTCAGATCGTGTCCCGTCTTCTTGATCAGTACCGCCATGTGTTTTACGGGAACATCGATCACGAATTGCGAATAGCAGGTCGCCAACGTTCCCACCGCACACACCAGCAGACCGACAACGGCGGCTCCCAGGATTTTCCAACCACGGGAAGCCGCGACGGGCCGACGCGGTCCCCGTGATGAACGTGGTTCCTCGGGAAAGAACACCTCTTCACTGTTCGCCATGGTTTGGATTCCTCTCTGAATGGAGTGGGTGGCGGGTACATTCGTCTTGGTCTGGCTCTTGTTCTGACCGGGGAAACGGGAGTGGCAATCGGCTGGATCAATTGGCAATGGAATTTCCCTGCCAACTTCACCGAAACTTCATCTTGCTGACACAACCGTCACAACCCCACCTTTCGCCGTCAAATCCCCAGATCTACAGAACAGTCTCATTTTTCCTCTGCGGAATATCTTAACAGGCATTCGATACCAGAGTCGTGGGTTTGCGTAAGATACGGAGATTTTGCTGCTGGCGAACAGGATCGCCCCGACCCAGTTTCCCCCATTCCGGAGCTGGCGACATGAATTACGACCTGGTGGTACTTGGCGACACGCCCGCGGCGCACGCGGCGGCACTCGCCGCTGGGCGACTCCATCGACGAGTGGCCCTGGTCAAACCGCTCTTTGGCTCCACGTCGGATCTCAACGTCTCGGCGACCAAACTCCAACGACTGCGCGATGCGATTCGCGTCTGCACGCGACCCGTTCCGGCCGCGACCGATAGGGGCCGCCCTCGCCTTGGGATGACCGACCTTTTCCACGAAGCGGCGGAAGTCGAAGCGTGCGAATACGCGGTCTTACAAACTCGACTGGAAAGATTCGACGTCGATCAGTTCTCCGGAGAGGTTCGATTTCTGGACTCCTCTCACCTTGAAATCGGGACGAGTTCGGATCGACAGTGCCTCACGGCTGACTTCTCGATCATCGCGACCGGAACCCAGGCGGTCGCTCCTCCCCGTATGACGATCGACGGCGATCGATTGCTCATCGCGGACGATCTACGACGTCTCAAACAGCCGCCTCGCTCGTTAGCGATCGTCGGTGCGAGCGAGACCGGACTCGAGGCGGCGTACCTGTTCAGCCTGCTGGGAACACGCGTAACTCTGATCGAGCGACAGAAGCAGCTCGGCGGTGGATCAGAGATCGGAACCAGCGCGATCGTGCGACAACTTCAGCGTCTGGGAGTGCGTTTCATGCCCGACGCCGAGGTGATCGCGGCGGAACTCGCGCCGAACAACACCGCTCAGGTGGAGTTGGTGTCGGGAGAGCGCCTCTCTGCCGAGCGCGTGTTGTTCGCCACAGAACGTCGCGGGCGAACCGATGGATTGGGACTTGAAGAGTCGGGAGTTCAGATCGATGAGCGCGGCCGACTGTGGTGCGACGATCAGCAACGCACATGGCGGACGAACATCCTCGCCCTGGGGGATGTCGTCGGCCATCCGCGAATGCCGGCTCAAACCGTCGACGCCCCACGGCGCGCGGTTTGGCAAATTCTGAACCACGAAGTGCGAACCAACACGACGTCCAGAATGCCGGTCGCCGTGAGTTCGGCGGGATAGCGATCTGCGCCCGCGCTCGACGGACATGACCGTAGCGTGTGTTCGTCCCGAGCCGCGCCCGTCAGGAAGCGGTGGCCGGCTACCGCTTCCTGACAGGCGCGGCTCGGCGAAATCACATCGCGTCCATTGGAGAAATGGATCAAAGCTCAAATGTCCAAGATCATTTTGTCCGAAGGATTTCACAAACCGCGAAATTGATCTTGGATGGGAACTTATGGCCAGCCACAGACCAAATGACCGGCTCACGCCCTCCCTGCGGCCCGACGTGATTTCAAGATTTGCACCACATTTTCAATATCCACCGCCAGCGGCGCTTCGAACGACATGGCGGCGTGGGTGATCGGGTGCAGGAATTTCAGTCCATGCGCATGCAGCGCCTGACGGTTGAGCAGAATCGGGTCGTTGGGGTCATCGTCGATTGGTATTCGCGCCCCCCCCTCCCCGTCATCGCCCGCATCGTCATCCACGGGACGGCGATCGAAGGCCTGACCCGTAGTTGGCAATGTGCCCCCCGCGCCGTGAAACGGACTCTCCAGCCGGGTGACATGCCGATCAAGGTCGCTCGTCCGAAATACCGCCGACGGTCCGTAGAATTCGTCCGACAGGACGGGATGGCCGATGGAGGCCAGATGGACCCGAATCTGATGCAGCCGGCCGGTCAGCGGCCGCGCGATCACGAGAGTGAAACCGGGGAAGCGTTCGACCACTTCATACAGCGTGCGTGATTGTCGCGGCTCGATCGAATCGGCAGAGATCGACATGCGAATCGTGCCACCACCAGGCCATTGGCCAATGGCGGCGTCGACGGAACCCCGGTCGTCGGCCACTTCACCATACACGAGCGCGAGGTACGACTTCGATACCCTCCCCTGCTCCCAGGCAATTCCCAAGTGTCGGTGCGCGAGGTGATCTTTCGGGCAGACCATCACCCCACTGGTCAGTCGGTCGAGGCGATGCACAATTCCGGGACGCACCAGCCCGGGAAACTGCGTCTGCGCGTCGAAGTGCGCCTGCAACGCGTTGGCCAGCGAACCGGTCGAATAGTTCCCGCACGGATGAACCACCAAGTCGGCCGGCTTGTTGACGACGATCAACCACTGATCCTCATAAATGATCTCAAGCTCGCGCGGCTCGGGGGGCAACAGGTGGTCGGGGGGTTCGACCAACCGGACCTGCACCGTCTGCCCCTTGTACACCCGGCTCGACGTCTCGGCCACCACCCCTTCGATTCGCACCTGGCCGGCACGAACCAGTCGCTGCATTCGATAGGGGGTGTAGTTGCGGAAATGCCGCACCAGAAAGGAATCGATGCGAACGCCCTGCAGGTACGCCTCGACAGTCAGTTCGGCGACAAACGGAGCTTCAGGGAGAGTCATAGACAGCAATCGCGCGGCTCATTCCGCCAGTCGGCAAGCAACTCACTCGGGATGGGTTCGGAACCAGGTCGTCGCGGGTTACTGGGCATCCGCCGTCGCCGCCTCGCGACCAAACACCATCAGAGTGATGTCGTCATTCTGTTGGAAACCCGCCGCGTGACGTTTGACGTCGGCGAGAATCGCCGCCCCCAGTTGCGACGGACGCGGCGACCCCTTCTTCACCAGTTCGCGAAGTCGTTCATCGCCGTACAACTGCTGCGCCGCGTTCATCGCCTCGCTGACGCCGTCGGTGTAGATGACCACCGTCTCGCCCGGTT
Organism: Planctomicrobium piriforme; assembly: GCA_945860955.1. Taxonomy (GTDB): domain Bacteria; phylum Planctomycetota; class Planctomycetia; order Planctomycetales; family Planctomycetaceae; genus UBA10511. The sequence continues at coordinate 3,952 of CAMATH010000195.1, read as the reverse complement.
CGATCTTGCGGCGGGCGACATCGAACGTCATTCCGTGAATGACCCCCACTGGCAGGCCGACGATTTCTTCGGGAAATTCCTCGATCGTTCCATCGACTTTGCGAATCATCGGAGACATGTGACCGGCGATCACCAGCGACAGCTCATTCGTCTTGAGGTCGATAATTCCCAGCACAAACGTCACGAATCGCCCTTCAACGGCGTTGGCGCACATGTGCGAATTGATGCGAGCGGCCGCTTCGCCCACATCCTGGACGAATTCCAGCGTGTTCTGCACCACGCTCGACAGCCGAGACATCACCAGCGACGCCGGCACCCCCTTCCCCGCCACGTCGCCAAACGCGAGACAGACTTTGTCGTCGGGGAGAATCAAACAGTCATAGTAGTCTCCGCCGACCGCCTGGGCCGATTCGTAGGAGGCGAAGAACTCGTAGCCCGCAGCCTGCGGCAGATGTTCGGGGAGAAGTGCCCGTTGCACCTCCGCCGCGATCTTCATTTCGTTGTCGGATTTCTGCTTCTCGAGGTACGACGCAATCAGCCGCGCGGTCTCGTAAGCCAGCGCCGCCTGTCCCGCGACCGCCGTCAGCAGGTCCAGATCATCTTTGGTGAATTTCTTCGCCGCGTTTTGCGTGTCGACATGGATCAGCCCCAGCGGTTCACCATCCAGACCCAGCAACGGCACACACATCATCGAGCGGATCGTGAAATTCGCGATCGATTCGCTCGCGTTGAATTTCTCATCCGTGACCGCGTCGGCCGACAGGATCCCGGTTTTCTGTTCCAAAACCGTGCGCACAATCGTTCGGCTGAGTTTAACGGTTTCGTCTTCATCGCCCCGACGATGCTTCATCGCCCGGGGTGCCATTTGACCGGTCGCGGGGTCTTTGAGCAGGATACAACCCCGGTCGGCCGCCGCGAACACCGTGAACAGCGTGTCAAGAATCCGCGGCAACAGCCGTTCGAGTTCGACCGTTCCGGCCAAGGCCTTGCTGATTTCGATCACGGCCTTCAGCTTGGCCTGCGGCTGCACTTCGAGCGTGCCATATCGACTGGACCCCGCGTCGAGCGTGCTGGTGATCAGTGCCGAGTCGTCTCCCTCTTCCGTGAAGTCCACCTGTGGACCCCGTGCGGCGATGGTGGCGGTCGCGGCAAGATTGGTGGGAGACGGTGCCGCGCTCGAGTCGACGAATCGCAACAGCATCGGCCCCAGTTTGATGCGATCGTCGTGGTTCAACTGCACGCGTGATTCAATCCGCTGGCCATTCAGGCCGGTGCCATTGCCGCTCTTCATATCCTCCACGAAAAACTTATCGCCCTCCCGAACCACGCGGGCGTGGCGGCGGGAGACCATGTTGGATTCAATCTGAATATGACACTCGGGATGGCGTCCGATCACGGTCTCATCGCGCAGCAATTCGTGCTCGATGGATTCACCCGATTTCAGAATGACGATCCTGGCCATGGCGGAAGCTGTTGAGAGAGGAAAGAGCCGATTCAAGCATCGATTCTAGGACCGCTTGCGCACTCCTGCAATCAGCCGGCGTGAAACCAGTCGCACAGGGGGGCTGTCGATTTCTTCGAGCCGGACGCGTGTTTGCCACAGCCGGTTGTGGTTCCGCTGCGCGGGCACCACAACCGGAGCGACGCCGCGGAGCGTCGTCGCTACAGAACCGACAGCCCCCCAGGCTCAGCGGGGATCGCGAGCCGGGAACAGCCGGGCTGTGTTGTCCCGCAGAATTGTTGTCCCCAACTCCAGTGCCGCCGTCTCGCTCCAGCCCCGCGCGATCACAAAATCGTCAGCCAGCACCCGCGAGAGAACCTGCCGATACATCCCGAATTTCGGCAACGCGAATTCCAATTTGTACATGTCGCTGTAGTAACCAATCTGCTTGGTTTTCGGCACGGCCTGAAGCCGAGCGCGGCAGTCGGCTTCGATGTAGGCCGGGATGTTCGAGTACCACCAGTGACTGCTCGTCACCACGTTGGGAAAGATCCAGGCGTAGCTAACCAGTTCCTGATTTAAGCTGTGCGACAGTACGGAAACGGGGAACGTGACCGCCGGAAACGCGTTGAACAGACGAGAATACTGAATCAGCGAGCAACGCCCGTCGAAGAGATCCTGACCCTGGTACACACCCGCAGGGTAAACGCGCCGATTGACGCCAATCATCAGGTCAAAGGGGAGGCGGAATTCGGCACAGCAGTCGGCGAGTGTCCAAAAGACAAAACAAGCCAGTTGTCTCTGCTCGCTGTGAGAAAGGGGACGGCTATGTGCCAGCGCCCCCAGGATCGGTTCGATTGACAAGGCCGGGACCGGCGCGGGTTCGAAATCGGGTGGGAGCGAAATCGCACAGGCCCGCCCGTTTTTTTTCACAAAGTGGTCAAACAGCTTCCCGATTCCGCGAACCAGCGAGCCGCTGCTCTCGGCATCATCCCCGGTGGCAGCGTGAAAACGGACCCGGACCTTCGGATCCGACAACTTAAAAACCAAATCGTCAGTTCGCAGACAGGGGATGTAGAACGAAGTGTCGAACCCGGTGAGCGGGTCGTCAAACTCGTTGGTCAGGAAGACCCCGTCGAGACGACTCTTGGAGAGAACCTGCCGTTCCCAGTCGGGCTGAGCCAGAATCTGTTCGGCTCGATCGAACAGCGACTCCCAATTCCCCGCGTGGATCGAATCGTCTTGAAACCCGAAGAACTCCCGGCAGATGGTCAGCAACCAACTGTATTGGACCGTGTTTTCAATGGGGGCGAGACCGGGAATGAGTTGGGCCACCCGCTCTTTGGGACTCAGTTCCGCCGCCTCAATTTCGGAACGGGGGAGTCCCGCCGAGTGGGCGAGTTCTGTGTAATAGTGGTAGCCCAGGATATCCGCCAGGGTTTTCGAGGCGGGAGCGTGCGGGTTGATGTGAGTATGAGGATCAACCAGAGAGAGCTGATCGAGTTCCGACTTCAGGCGACGGACGAGTTCGAGCGACATGGGAATTGGTCCTTTGGAAGAAGTCAAAAACAGGGCACTCGGGATCACTGTTCCAATGTACCACGGATTATTTTTACGGAAATCCACAAAAAGACAATCCGTCTGTGGCGGGTGAGGGGACCTTTTTACGGTAACTCAATTGCCGACGTGATTTTCTGCGAACGAATTGGGAATCTGAACCCGCCACCCCCTTGACGAGCAACGTGCTTGGGGCCTGCGTGGGGCAGGCATCGGACGATTTTCTCTATACAAATCGCCCCCGATGTTCAGGCCTACTGCTTCACCCACAGTTCGAGTGTGTCGAGTTGAATTTCCCGCCGATCGCTGAGAGCTGTGTTCGGCGAACCGTGCAGTCGTCTTTCCCTCCGGAACCGGTGTCCCCGGCGAGCCCCACCAGGGCACGGTTCCGGATGGGGACGACGACGGTTTTTTTATTAAACGCCCGTTTGATGGTTAAACGTAGCCGTCTTTCTCTGAAAGACTGGCCCCGCTGTGCGTCCGCCGGCAAACGACGCACTGGGGGCTGCCCCAAGACTCACACCAAAGCCTCCCCGCATCCGACTTTGACCAGCGGTTCACTCCTCCGCTGGGACCATGCGGCGTCCGATTCATTTCGCGACGTACGGCTAAGTAGCCGTCCACAAACATTTTCGTGATTTGCGATCCTCACACGGAGCAGTGAATCCAACAGCTTGACATCGACGTTCCATTTTCCGTCGGGTTGAGTATCGTCTTTAAGAAGATCAACGATTTACAGCTTCACCTCCACTGCGGCGCAGCCGCCGGTCGCATCCCGTTAGGGATGCAATACAGTAGCCGGGGGTCGTGTAACTGCTCAATAACCCCGCGGTCGGCGCGCGGTCCGGCGGCGCTCGTCGCAGGCGTCGATTGAGTGCGCGAGTTTACGGAGGTGGAGAAGTTGCCTCAGGCCGCTGCCATTATCCGGTCTCGGGTGCGGGGGTCGCAGTCGCT
>CAMATH010000194.1 GCA_945860955.1 Planctomicrobium piriforme | reverse complement strand
GATGACGCAGATCAACCATTGAACGGTCGAAAGCCGACCGGCGGGGGGGATGGCGGGCTGGTTGGACATGACGGATCCTGAGGCGGGAAACAAACGATGGCAGGCAGGCCGACACTGTAACTTGACGTGAGAGTGGAGTGAAGCGTAGGGGGAGGGGGCGATTCACCCGGAATTCCGCGAGCGTGGTGCCCGTCACGGAGCGGTATTCGACTGCGGATGCCCGACGGCGTCGACTCGGGCGCGATGTCCCAAATTCCGGTGTGGCGAGAATATACTGTCGGCGCTCTGCGGCGAGACCGCCGAAACACTTCACCCCGGGAGGTTCCAATGCGAATTGTCATGGTCTGTTTCGCACTGGCGTTTGGTGCCATGTGCCGGGCCGACGATGTGGCGAACGTCGGCGCGTTCGGATTTGACCATCTCCCACACCAGGGAACTCCCGGCTGGAATCTCGACAATCTCGAATATCCCTCCGAGGCGATCACGATCGAGCGGATCTCCTCGAAAAACCGGGGATTGAGGATTGGCCGTCCGGATGGGTCGCAATCTGGGCGATATACCATCACTCTGCGGGCCAGCACTCACGACTGGGATCCCACCGCTGTGGGGGTTACCCATTCGACCAACGTCAAACTGGCGGCAGACTACCGGGGAACGGTGCAAGTCGCGATCTCGATCCCCGGAGCGGGAGCGCTGCTCGACCTGGGAAACGGCAAATGCGTGCTCTGGCAACGTGTCGGGGAAACCGACGAGCGAGTTGACGAGACGCCGCTGGTCCGAAAGAGGATCCCCGATTGGCTGGCGAGTGACCTGCACGACTACCGGCTGGAGTGGGCCCCTGGAACCAAACCCCGCGACCTAGCGTGCCGGCTCTTAATTGATGGCCAATTGATCAAAGAATTCCACGGACACTCCCGTCCGAGCCCGTTGGATTCGACGCTGGAAATCAGTTTCGAGAATGGATCGGGAACTGGCCTGATCGACCAGGTCTCCTGGAATATCAATGGCGGGGTGCCCAAGCCCAACCTGGAGTTCACGGTGGAAGGCGGTACGCGACAGTTGTTCCTCGACGACTTTGGTGTTCAGGAGGTCGCGGGGCTGACCCGGAAGATGCACTCCCCCGACCGCCATGCCGGAAACCCTGTGCTGCGCGGCGAATTCCCCTGGGAAAAGACCTCCACTTCGGTTTACGGCACCATGCTGTACGACGAAGCCCGAAAGCGTTTTCGGCTCTGGTACCTCTGTTCACCCGAACCCCCCGCGTCGGGCCGAAAATGGCTGGAAGTGGGAGGCTATCGCCGCGTCACGGGTTGCACCTTGCTCGCCTACGCCGAATCGGACGACGCAGTCCACTGGGAGAAGCCAACCCTGAATCAGTTAAGCTTCGAAGGCTCGAAGCGAAACAACCTGATCGATATCGGGATCGACAATCCCGAGGGGGTCGGCGTGCTGCACGACGTCGCCGATCCCGACCCCGAACGGCGGTTCAAGGCCTTTTTCTGGGACCGTCGGTTAACTCCCCCCGACGATCCAACCGGAGTCGAGGGCACCCTTCGCGAAGTTCCACTCGATCCGCCTGATCTCAATGACGCTCGACGCGCTGGAGGGATGTGGGTCGCGTTTTCATCCGATGGCGTGCGTTGGAAAACCGTCGGTCCGGTCTTACCTCATGGCAGCGATACCACGCACACCATTCTGTTCGACCCGCGTCGCAAGAAGTATCTGGGATTTGGCCGGATGGGATTCGGCCGCACCGTGGCACTGTCCGAAAGTGATGACGCGCTTTCGTGGACCGAACCCCGGCGGGTGCTCTCATGCGATGAACAGGATGGACCGGGAGGCCAGATCTACGGCATGCCGACCGATCTTTATGAGGGAATGTATCTGGGGATGTTCTGGATGTATCGCGAAGGGACGGACGCGAAGATTGACACTCAGTTGGCGTTGAGTCGCGACGGGAGACGCTGGCGGCGGGTCGCAGGCCGGCAGACATTTCTGGCGAACGGACCTGACGGGGCCTGGGATGATGGCATGTCGCGGGCTGGGCGGGGAATTTGTGTGGTGGGAGAGACGATTTACCTGCACTACTCCATGGTGAATGGTCCGCATCGCAGCGCGAGGTTTCCCAAGGTCGACCGCAAGTTTCCCGGAGCGATTGGGCTCGTCACGCTGAGGCGCGATGGGTTTGTTTCGTATGAAGCGAGCGAATCGGAGGGGAGACTCACCACCAAGCCGTTCTCATTCCCCGCGGGACGTCTGCACGTGAATTGCGACGCCCGCGCGGGGGAGGTTTCGGTTGACTTAGTCAACTCGCGGGGAAACACGCTCGCGAGTTCGGGGTCACTCACTGGAGATCACAATCGGTGGGATACGGGAATGCGACACGTTCCGACTCCACCCGAAGACAATTCTCCAGTCCACCTGGTTTTCAAACTGAAAAACGCACGGCTCTATTCGTATTGGTTCGAGTGACGACTCACTATCGGGAAACCGGCAAATCGGAATCCGATTCCAATTCCTCCCGGGCCTCTTCCAAGTGAAGTCTCGCCCGTTCGACCTTCTGTCGTGACGCGTTCAAACCTGCGCGTTTGACTTGCAATTCGGTCTCGGGAATCAACCCCTTGTCGCGCAGCTTCTGTGCCTGTTCCAGGTCTTCGACCAGTCTGTCGAATTCCTGTTCCTCGGACCTCAGATCCAGTTCCTTCAATTTCAGTCGGGCCGTGCCCCGCTTCGCACGCTGCGTGGCTCGGAGCTTCGCCGCCTCGTCAGCGGCTCTCGCTTCTCGTTCTGGACGCGTCTCCAAATCTTCCAGTTGCACTTCGAGTCGCTCCAACCGAAACCGGGCCTGTTCGAGTTCCCGGTTGGCCGCCCGAAGTTGCGCGTGTGGTTCGATTCCTTTCTCAACCTGTTTTTGGGTCCGGTCGACCGACTCTTCACACGCTTCCAGTTCCTTCTTCGCCGCCGCCACATCGATTCGCAACAACTTGACGCGAGCCTGTGGACTCAATTCCGAAATCGGAATCTCAGCGTTTTCAGGAGCACGCGGAGCCCGCCGCGGCGAGTCTTCCTCTCGTTCCGAGACCTTCGCATCAATCAGCGGCAGCAGCACTTCCAGCATCGCCACTTCGCCCGGCGAACCACTCAGGTGAATCTCGCCGCTGGCGTGCAGTTTGGCCTCGACGCCCAGACCTGGGACTTTAGGATGTCGTCGGCGAATCGACTGGTTGATCTTGTCGATGGACTTCATCGCGGCCTTCGGGTTGGTGAGCTGAATCACTGTCTCGTACCGCGACGCATTCTCCCGCATCCTGCTCGCACCGCCGCGCTTCTCGCTCTTCTGTTTTTCGTCATCATCGTCGTCACCATCATCATCATCGTCGTCACCATCATCATCATCGTCGTCGTCGTCATCGTCCGCTTCCATCTCAGTTTTTGGGCGTCGCTGACTCGAGGCGTCGTGTTCATCGTCGTCGTTATCGTCGCCATCGTCACCGTCACCATCAGCCGATGACTTGCGACCGTCGTCTTCCGTTTTCTCCTCTTTGTCTTCGCGATCGTCGTCGTCCGACTTCTCGTCTTTGTCTTCGCGATCGCCGTCGTCTGATTTCTCGTCCTTGTCGTCGCGATCGTCGTCGTCGTCTTCCTCTTCACACTCGGTGTCGGCAACGCCCGACTCCGACTCGGCGACGGACCGTTCAACATCAGCCGCCTCGGTCGTCCCGCGCGCTCCACCGACCGGCAACAACGCCAGCAGGCACAGCGCCACGGTCGACAGCACGGTCAGTCCCAGCCGACTTCTCGACGAAGTCGTCGTAGCCACAGGTGTATTCGTATCCAGCAACATCTCAATTCTCCTCGTGGTGAGTGAATGTTCGGGCCAGAATGCCAGCGCCGACCACGACGCTGACGGTATGTTTCGATCACTTTCAGTACGGACCCACGCCAGCAGCGCCGCCGCGTAGTCGACTTCACGACCACGGGCCGCCTCGGCGTCGGCGAGCAGTTCCTGATCGCGGGACAGACCGCGACGGAACCACCAGTACAAAGGCTGCGCCGCCAACAGCGGCAACAGGCAGCGCTGAACCGCCAGCAACCACAAATCTCCCTGGCGAATGTGCGCCACTTCGTGCGCCAACATCGCCGACAGGGCGGGATCGCTCCCGCGTTCCACCAGGCGACTCGGCATCACAATCATCGGCCGCATCGCGTCCAACGCGACCGCGGTGTCGAGTTGAGCGCTCAGCGCGAGTTGTGGCCTACGTCGTTCAGTTCCAATCACTTCCGTGAGCTCCCGATTCAACCACTCGGGAGCCGGCCAAGAGTTCTTTTTCAGCCGACCGGTGCGAATTGAACCCAGGGCCAGCCAGACCACGGCCACGATCGCCGCGCCCAGCCAAATCGCGCACAACAACGGTCGACCGATCTCTTCCCAACGCGCGGGATTGGATCCGGACGGGCTCACCTCCGAGTCCACCGGCGCATCGGGATCGTTCGCCCGACCCAAAGCGATTGTCGGCACCTCAACTCCCGTTTCGGCAGCGTCTGCGACTCCTGGACGATCCCAGAGTGCAAGATCCTTTCCAGCCACGACGGATTGTTCCAGTGCGACAAGCGGATTTCCTTCCACCGTTCGTCTTTTGGGCTTCACATCTGCCGTGAACTCACCAGCCGCAGCATCCGTCAACAGGGATGCCGTGTCCGAATCGCGAACGGATTCATCGATCGATTCAATCACTTCATGATCGATTACCTCGAATTCTGAATGTGTGGGGCCTACGGGATCTTTGACCGATGCGGTCAGTGGCAAGGGAACGGAAGCGATTCGTGGCCAGTTGACCTGTGGCCTGTCCGCCCAGGCCGCAATGACGAACAGTCCCGCCAAACCCGCACACACGCACCATCCGCAGGCGACCCGGAGCGCGGGGGAACGCACCAGACGCTGGGCCAGCAAGCCCAGCGCCAGCCAAATCGTCGATAGCACGAGGTAGTCGCCAACGAATTGGATCAGACGATCAACGATCACGTTCATGACTCTCCCCCCTTTTTCGTACGTCCCCGGGATCGGGCCTGTTCGATGAGAGTTTCCAGCCGATTGAGTTCGGACGAGGAGATTTTGTGGTTCGACATGGCGTGAACCAGAAACTCTTCCATTGCGCCGTCAAAGACCGAGTCGAGAAAGCCGCGAGTGAGATGAGTCACCGTCGCCTCGCGTTCTACGGAAGGGAGGTAAACGTAGGTTTTCCCGTGCGCGCGATGCGACACGAGTCCCTTCTGTTCCATGACCTGCATCAGGCTGAGTACGGTCGTGTAGGCGAGCTGTTCGCCGCGCTGGTCGAGCGTCTCGCACACTTCGCGCACCGTGGCCTCGCCCCGATCCCACAGGATCTTGAGCGCCTGCAATTCCCGCTCGGTGGGGACAACCTGCGACATGGGGGATTCACTCTTGAGACAGAACCTGGAACCGAACCATCCCGGGCCAAACACAAATCTACTGGTTGGCCCGTAGATACTGGTGTTATCGTACTGGTCTTCCAGTAGATGTCAAGGGGGTTCTTTCCGGATTCGAAAAGACAACTTGCGGGATCGGATTCCAACCCGGCGGTCCTCACGCGCCCAAGTCGGCGACACATCCCCATGGCCGGCGGAATCTCGTGGCCCTGCGACAATGACATGGTCGCATTCCGCTGTAATTCCGCTCACCGAATTTGTCGAACGCCCGGGCTTCACCCCCCCGACAACCATGTTTCCAGCAGATTCGCCGGCAACAGAATCCCCACCAGAATGTCATACGCCGCGTGAGTCCCCACCGAGATTCCAAACCCCCGCAAGACCATCACAATCGCAAAAACCACACCGGCGATCGCGCGGAAGACAAAACCAAAGACGTTGAAATTGTCCCCCGCAGCCCCCACGTAGTGTGCACCGGAAAAAAGCAGACTCGACACGACAACTGCCAGACAAATGGCAACGCGCCGCGGCGCGACCGCCCGGAACAGCACGAAACACAGCGGCAACAACGCCGCTCGAAACAGCACTTCTTCGTAGATCCCCGCACCAAGAAAACTGATCGCCTGCGTGAGATCCAGCGAGTCGGGCAGCGCAATTGCCGCCTGGGGAGCGCTGACCGGGACTGGCTCGAATTCCCGAAAGATCTTCTCCTGCGCTTCCCCGATCAGTACCAGACACATCCCGTATGCGAGGCTCTCCGCCAGCATCCCCAGCAGCGTCCCCGCCGAGACCCGCCAGCGGTATCTGCCAAATACCTGCCAGACAGCCAGACCTCCCAGCAGCACTGCGGGCAACAGCCAAGGCTGGTTGAGTCCGAATCGCGCCAGGCCACTCCGTAACCAATAGTCGGCCCCGTTGCGAACCGGTTCAGCGCTTCCTGTGTTGATGTAATGCGCGCCGAGTTCATAAGCGGCGATCATCGGAACGATAAAGAGGAAGACCGCCAGTGGTTGCCGCGAGACAAACCAGTAGTCGTCGGGATCGTGCCACTCCTCGTCATGGTCGTACCGGTCGTCGTACCGGTCGTCGTACCGATCGTCGTACCGGTCGCCACGGCGGTCAAACCGTCGATCGTAATGAGACTCATCTGAACCGAACCACATCGCTGCAACCTCGCGCGGAACAAGCCGAACTGGTGCGCCATCGACTTTTCACGAGGTTCGATTTGAATGAAAACGCGCGACGTCTGCTTGTGCCGACCGACGACGAAATCAGAACGGTCAAAACCGAGAGATTCGTTGCGATCGATTCAATGACATCATTCCCCAGGGGACGTCTCCGCGGCGCGCGGCAGCGTGCGGACGAGACGAAAGCCCAGCGTATAGTCCCGGCCCGCCGGGAAAACGCTGTACCTCACCGCCGAGCGGATGAACGGCGCGTGATATAGATACGAGCCCCCCTTGGCGTCTTGCTGCCGATGGCCGGTCAAGTCCCCTTCGACGGCAACTGCAATCCCACCTCGCGGTTCAAGAGGACAGTCCATCGTCTGTTCCCAGACGTTGCCCAGCATGTCAAACAGTCCGAAGGGGTTTGGCTTCAACGTCCCGACCAGCCCCGGCCAATCGTCGGCGTTCTGCAACGACCAGGCGTACCCATCCATCGTCGACCGGTCATGGCCGTAGAACCGGGGGGTTCGGGTTCCCGCCCGGCAGGCGTATTCCCACTCACAACGCGTCGCGAGCCGAGACCCCGGCCGTGTCAGAAACCCCGACTTCAAGGTCATGTCGAAGCCAATCTGGCTCAAGGGGGGGTAGCAGGTTGTCTCGTCATCCGGTTTCGCGAAACCTTCACGCTCGCTCAGCCAGCGTGCGTAGGCGACCGCCTGGAACCAGCCGACGTCCCGCGCCGGTTCGCGGGGATTTCGGAATTCCTCGGAACTGTACGGCGCTTCCATCCGAACAAACACGGGGTCGAGGTCCGGTCGTGCGTCGGCGAAATCCCCGGCTGTTTCCTCTCGTGTGGATATGGCGAAATCGTACTCGATATTCACCCGTTGCACGCTCTCGGAACGCTTGCTCCGATATCGCTCGCCTGCCGGTGAACCGACAACGGCCTGAAACGGGCCACGAAACACCGTAAACGTCCGTCCGGTCGTATCCACGAACCAGTCAAAACCGTCGTCCGGGAGTCTCCGACGCAAACGGTCGTCCAGTTCCGCCAATCGGTCGGCACGTCCCCAGCGCTGTCCCAGTAACCACGTCAACGCGCCGTGTACTCCCGAATCGGGGTGTGTGACATAGGCCTCTTCCAGGTCCGCCAGGATCTCGTCACGCATCGCCGCCGTCAGTTGCTGTTCCGAAAACTCCCCCAGCGACAGCAATTGCGCAGACTTCACCTCGGGGCGTTTGGGATCGCACCGCCGTAAAGCGGCGATCACCTGCGTCGCCGGTACGTTGTACTTTGCCAGGTCGTGAATCAGAAAACTGGTCGCCCGCGGCGCGTCTTCGTTGTGAACCTCGGCAGCGACCGACGCGCCCGATTCGTAATCGCGTTGGCCCCGTTTCCGCAGATCTTCTGAGGTCAGCATCGTATCGAGCAGGTCGACTTCGCCCAGATGGATCAGCGCCACGGTGGCCCGCGACCGCCGCCGTGCGACTGCGTCCCGCACCAGATCGCTGGCGGGTGAATCCGATTCGGTGTGCACCATGGTTCGCAGAATTGGCTTGGCGACGTCGTGGTTGGTCTGCAAAGAAGGGAAGAGGACCGCGAATTGCTGGGGATCACTCTCGGAAATGAGTTCCGCGAGTTGCTTGCCGTCGTGACTGACGTACTTCGACAACAAAGTGGACGCCAGCAGGCGCTCGGATGAGGGCCTCGGCTCATCGCGATGAACCTCGATCAGCCGCGGAATCAACTGGTTGCGCACTGGAAGGAACGCTTCCTCCCAATCGCGAACCAAGCGCGGACTCTCGGTCACGACAAAATCAGCGACCTGCGGGCCCAGCACGCTCCATCTCAAGTCGTCAGGATCGAGCGCCGCAAGTAGACAGGCACGGCGAGTTCGTTCCAACGCGAACAACGCGGGAATGCGAAACACCTCGGCCCACAGCCGTGGCGTGAGACTTGAGCGATGTTTTTGAAACAGCGTCTGCATCACCCGCAGTTCGCTAGGGGTGGCGATGTCGATTTTCTCGTAGATCGACTCCAGGCGGCCCGGTTCAACCGGCAGCAGTGCCAGTTGGGCTCGAAGCCTGACAGTTTCCGACAGACTCAGGTCATCTGCAATCTTTCTAAGGCCGGGATCAGCAAACTCCCGCACCTCATTGAGTTGCTTGATCACTTCGGGAAGTCCCGTGTCGTTAACGGTTGCCAGGCTTTGCAACAATGTCTCTCCGCGACTTGCGAACCAAGTTCTTTCCGTGTTCCAGACGAACATCGCAATCGTCAGAAACGTGAGGGAAGCCAACCCCGTTGCGGTCGCCCGCCAGGGATTCCTGCGACACCATTTCGCTCCGCGCTCGTACCACGCGGGCGGCCGCGCCTCAATTGGCCGCCCGGCAATAAACCTCCCCAAATCCTCCGCCAGCAGTTCCGCCGACGCGTACCGCCGCTCCGGGTGTTTCTCCAGGCATTTCAGGCAGATCACCTCCAGATCACGCGGCAACCCGGGTTGCAATTGCCGGGGTGCCACCGGTTCGTTCCACCGCACCTGCATCAGCGTCTCGAACGTCGACTTCGCCCGGAACGGCGGACGGCCTGTCAGCAGCTCGTACAGAATCGCCCCCAGCCCATACACGTCAACCAGGGGCGTCGCCTGCTTCGCGTCCGCCGCCGCCTGTTCGGGGGCCATGTAGCTGGGTGTCCCCACAATCGCCTCCGTCGGCGTCAGCCCCGCGTCCGCGTCGATTTGTTTCGCCAGGCCGAAATCGCCCACTTTCACCAGTTCGTCGTCGCTCCACCCGGGCGCTTCCTGAGATTCCGCCGGCGGCTGTTTCACCGGCGCGACAAACAGCACGTTCCCCGGTTTCAGATCCCGATGCACGATCCCCGCCGCGTGCGCCGCCGCCACCGCCCGAGCCAGCCGTTCCACCAGACGGGCGGCGTGTCGCCCGTCGACCGGCACCCCCCGGCTGCGCTCCGCCAGCGTTCCCCCTTCCAGCAGTTCCATCGCGAACCACGGCTCGCCGCCGTCCACAGTCTCGTCCGTTGTCCCCGTATCGAAAATCTGCACAATCGCGGGATGTCGCAATCGGGCCACCGCCGTCGCCTCGGCCAGAAACCGCTCGGTCTCATCGCGCGACGCCAGTCCCCCGCGCTTCAACAGTTTGAGCGCCACCGGCCGCCCCAGTCTTTTCTGGATCGCGCGAAACACCACCCCGTGTCCGCCGCGACCGATTTCCTCCAGAATCTCATAGTCGGCGATTCGGACCGACCCGTGCGGTCGCATCGCTCGCGAAGAACCTCCGCCGCCGGCCTCTCCCTCGCGCGACTCCCGCTCCACCGCGCGATCGATGGAGGTTTCATCGGCAATCGGATCGGCCGATGTCGAAAACGCCCAGGCGAACGGCCGCTCGACCGCCATCGACTCCAACTGTGTCGCGCAACTCCCACACCCCTCGATATGGTCGGCGATCTCCGCGGCCACCCCGGTCGGCAACTCTTCCCGGAGAAATCGCGACAGTTCTTCCTGGCTTGGGCAACACGTCAGCATCACTGATCTCCGCGAATATGCGTGACTTCTTCCAGCAACATCCTCTTGGCACGTTCGCTGTACACGTACACGTTGGCGACCTGAATCCCCAACTGTGCCGCGATTTCTCTTCCGCTCAAACCCTCGACGGTCAACATCCAGAAGCAGTCCCAGGTCTTGGACTGCACCCGGTCGCGAACCCGGGGAATCGCCCGTTCGATCAATTCCAGCCTCTGGCTCGCGTCGCGGTCAAATGCCTCGGCGAAACGCGTGAATTCCAGGGGAAATTCATCCCCATCCACGCCGCCAAAGCTCCAGTTTCCCGGCTTCCGCTTCCGCTCGCGCCAGTAGCTGTAGAGCGCGTTGAGAACCACGGTCATCAGGTAGCCGCGAAACCGCTGGATCGGGTCGTACTTGAATTCCGGAAACGCCTGCAACAGGTTCAAAATGACCCGGGAATAGATCTCTTCGACATCGTCCTCCTGCAAGTTCCGCTGGCGGCACCCTTTGAGAATGACCGGCCGGTATTCTCGAACAAATGTCACCCACACCTTGTGGGCGATTTCCGGGTCACCCAGCATGCGAAGCAATGACGGATCGGTTGAAGGGGAGTCGGCGGCGGTCGTCATCAGCCTCTACGCCCGGGAGTGAGGGAATCTAACACGGAAACTCGCTGTTGAAGCACTTCACCCGAAAGGAGAAACGGATCAACGCCCGCAGATTACCCGTCCGACCCCGGCGGTGTCCATGAATCCCTGGAGTGCGGGATCTCGATCCCGCCTTTCCTTCATCCGCCATCGACCTCCAGCAGGCACGTTCGACTTCCGGCCTGCGGATGTTTCGCCGGTGGTGGTTCCGGCCACAAGTTCAGCCCCAACGGGGAGCAATTCGCATCGGCGCGATCCTCGAGCACGGCGACGGTGAACGCAGGCTGTTCACCATGTACTGCGGAATGGCGGTTTCGAAACGGCCCGACGACGTCATGTGCTTGTCGCGCGATTGGATAGCGCCCCGTTGGGGCTTGACGGATGTGTTGTGGCGGGACGGCACCCAGGGCTGCGCCGAGTGTCAGGGCGTTACCCTGACACTCGGCGCA
>CAMATH010000193.1 GCA_945860955.1 Planctomicrobium piriforme | reverse complement strand
GCGGAGAATGTCGCGCATCAGATTGGCGTTCGCCACGGAAGCCCACTTCCGCAGGTCTTTGGCGGTTTGGGCCCGCCAGAATTCGTCCGGGCGTTTTTCGAGCATCTTGATGAAGAAGTTGTTCAGCATCTCGGTGAAGCGCACCGAGGCGTCCTGTTTGGTCGACACGACCCCTTTGCCGAACAGCGTCGTCATAAGGCCCGGCAAACAACCTCGGAAATACCCGTCGACGATTTTCAAGGCCTTCCGCTCGCAATCCAGAATCACAGCTTCCACCTCGTTCGGCTCCCGAGGTTTGCCCGCCGCGTCGCGGAGTCGGATGGGGGCCTCAGGATCGGGGAGGGTCTGGCGAAGTTCGTGGATGCGTTTGAAGCATTTGAGCAGTTCGTCTTCGTCGTCGGAGGGAAGATCAAAAGCTGCCGTGGCGATTGTCATGCGAGTTTCCATTCGGCGGGGGGATTTGATGGTTGGCATTCTAAACGCTCCAGTGTGGGAGTACCTATTGACGAAGCCTTGAAGAACACGGGTATTCGCGGGGCGCGGGAACCAGTGTGTTACCGCCGGCCAAACGACGTGATGGGGCAGGATCCGACGCGACGGGAGGGCGAACGTCCTCGTGAGCCGCCGATGTGCGAACAACCGCCAAGCACCGCCCACTGGGGCGCGCTCGGTATCCAACCGAACCGTAATGTCGAATCGAATCCGAAGTCGTGGACACCCCAAACACGCGTCATCGCCGCCGCGAATCCAACGGCGGCTTCCGAGGGAACGTGGGTCGATGGCTGCCCAGAGAGCGTTGTTTGGCACTCGAAAGCACATCGGCGGCTCAGCAGGAGCTTCGCCCTCCCGTCGGGCGGTTTCTTGAAACCGCTGGGTTTGCGTTTTACCGTGCTGAACCTACTTTCCCCGAATCTCAATCCGCACGTCGGCACCATTCAACGTGGTGGTCGCCGTGTCGGCGGTCGGGGTTGTTGACTCGCTCGACGCGTGAGCCACTTCGGCGGAAGTCGGCTGCGGCACAGTCGTCCGTTCGGTGGTTTCCCCCCGGTTGTCGTCCTGTTTGTCATCCTGCTTGTCGCGAATCGCCTTCAGCGCTTCCAGGCGATTCCACTGGCGGGAGATTCGATTCGAGCCGGTGGCTGTTCCCGCGGGGGCGTTCAAACGTCGGGCTTCGTTGCGTGATTCGATGCCGGTCACCTCGTCCCGCAACCGGGCGACACTGCTGGCGATCGCTTCGTCACCAAGCCGGGTGTTCCCCGAAACGGCCGCCGCCATTTCGAGCGTTTTCGCTTCGACCTCGGCCTGCGACCGGCGAGCCACCAGAATGTCGACCTCCTGTTCGGCTTCATCGAGCGCGCGGCGCATGTCGGCGAGCGCTTCTTCCGCCTGCCGTTCGCTTTGTTGCAGGCGGTCGAGTCCCTGCTGCTTGATTGTCAATTGCTTCTCCTCGCGTTCCTGCCGGGCGAGCAGGTCGTCGAGTTCGCGCTGAAACTCGGCGATCGGCATTTCCTGGTTGGCGAAGGTGACTTTCGTCAGGTGTTCCTGGGTGGCCCGTTCCAGAACGGGGTACGCCTCGGACAGCAGGCGCTGCCGGCGGTCGAGCGAGTCGGCCAGCAGGGTGAGATCTTTGCGAAGTTGCGAGATCTGGTTCTTCGATTGGGTGAGCTGAACCTGTCGGTCGAGCAGTTCCTGGCGAATGGTCGCCAGCTCTTGTTCGCGTTTCTTGTCGTGGACTTCGCGGGGGAGTTCGCGCTGCAGATCTTCGAGGGCCACGTTGGCCGAAGCGCGGGCGAAGCCGAACAGCTCGGACAATTGCCGACCGGCGACGAGATACAGGGCGATCGGTACCAGGACACTCAGCAGCAGGAAGGACTTGAGGGATTTGTTGTTCATGATTTGTTGTTCCAGGGGAAGAGGGCGAAACGGGTTCCAGGTCGGGGGAAGGTGCTTCCCCCGATTGCTGCGGAAACAACGAATGGCGGTGGAAAAAAATCCGGAGAATCATACAGAAATCGGTTCGGAGCGCCGGGGGATTCGACGCAAAGCGTTACGCGAAAACGAGATGCGAATTGAAGAGCGTGATGCCGCTTCCTCACGGGCGCGGCTTCTGGAAATGGCCTTGTTTCCGGCCTTGCGAGGTGAAAGTGCGTACGCCCGACGGAAAGAATTTGACAGGATGAAGAGGATGAAAGGGATGAACAGGAGGGAGTTGCGCGCCATTCCTACTCTGTGAATCACTGCCTGTTCCTCCGCACCACATGTCGCGTGACTTGCAAAATCACAACTTCTATACTGGACGGGTATTCTGTATACAAACGGACAAAAATTAGAATAAAAGTACACACTGTCCTTGAGTGATGTGGTGATCTGGTGTATTATAGTGCTCTGTGTGACACATGTTCGATTCCGATCTGGGAATTTCTCGCGTGGTGCAATATGGCCAGTTCAAAAACAGCTCGAAAACGACCGCCGAATGTGCAGGCACGGTCTTCGCCCGATAGCCCGCCGGGGGGTTGATCGTGCCCACCCTGCCGCTGCCGGCCCTCGGTTGGTGACGTGGAACATGGACAACCATTCCGTGTTCGATCCGACTTGGATTTGGAACGACCGGATTCCCCGGGGCGGGTTGACCCTGCTCGTCCCGACACCCGGCGAAGACGCCACGGATGTGATTTCCGATCTGGCCGCCCGAGTGACGGCGGGGGTGGCGTTGCCGGGCGACGAGGAGTGCTGGGGAGGGCCGGGAGCGCAGCCGTCGCAGGGGGTCGTTGTGGTGACGGCCGGGGGCGATCCTCGGTCCGGAATCGCCCGTCGGATCGCGCTCGCGGGGGGACGCGCGGATCAATTGCTGGTGATCACGGGAATTGCCGCGCCCTCGGAAGAGGAAGACGCGCTGCCCGAGCGCAGTCTGTCGTTGCCAACCGATCTCCCGGCAGTGCGTCGGGAGATTCTGGACTGGAATCGGTCTCGGCAAGGCTCCGCCGGCGGGAAGCGGATCGGAATGCTGGTGATCGATTCGCTGCCCTTTCAGGTTGCGAAGTGGCGTGAACCGGAGCTGCGGATTCTGTTCGACCAGCTCAATCGCCTGGCCAATGAACTCGACGCGGCGGTTGTGCTGGTGACTCCCCTCGTGGGGGATCCGATACGGTTCGCCGCTGGGAAGATCACAATGCCCAAGGCGCTGGGGAGCTTGGCGATGGTCGAAATGGCGCGAGCGATCTGGCAGATTTGCCCGGCGACCGATGGGATTGACCGGTTTCAGTTGCTGCCGCTCAAGTCGAACTGTCGCGCCGCACCGTCCGCGTATCAAATGCGCGACGAAACGGTGGTCTGGGACGATTCCTCACCGAGCGAACTCAGGCGGCAGGTGCGATTGGGGGAGGGGCACGTGGATTTCAATCCACGTGCCCCTTCTTCACCGCCAGTTCGTCAGCACAATACGTCGCCCAACACGACGACTTCTTCCAAGCTGCCGCAGCCGTCCGTACATTCCGACGTTTCGAGAGACTCGATCCCGTCAGCCGGAACAAGTCGCACCGGCGGGAACAATTCTCCCGCAACGAAGTCACACGACTTCGAACCGGGGACCAGTTCGCGAGCGCAATCCCCAGTTGGCGTAGACGTTTCCCGTCCAATCGACGCGAATTCCGCCCGTGGCGAGTTTCCGTCGCAAAAGTCCGCAGACGAAATTCGCCAGTCGCCGGAATGGAAGCGCGCGTCGCGAATGGAACGAAAGCGTTTACTTCGTGAGGCGGCGACACGGTGACGGTTTGGAGAACGTAGGCGTCTTTCTCCGAAAGACTGCCTCCACTGTGCCCCCGCCGGCAAGACAGCGCACTGGGGGCTGCCCCAGGACTCACAACGAAATTCACCTGCAAAAAACAGCACGACGCGGGGCGACGCGGAATGACGAGAGTCCCGGCGAAGAGGCGAAGCCCCGACGATGGCCAACTCATTTCATGACTGGCGATTCACCCCTGCGGCGAAAACAACTCCGGATGTCGCGCTCGCAGTTGACACGCTTTCGGAATCGCGTGTCCCTGGATGTAGGGCTGCGTCGGGTTGTGGCGGGCGTAGTCTTGATGGTACGCCTCGGCTGGGTAGAACGCGGTCAACGGTTCAAGCGTGGTGGCGATCGGTTTCCGGAATTTACCTGACGCGTTGACGGCCGCGATCTTGGCTTCGACGGCGGCTTTTTGCGCGTTGTCCACGTAGAACACCGCGGACCGGTACTGGGTTCCGACGTCGTTTCCCTGGCGATTGAGTTGCGTCGGGTCGTGGGCGTCGAAAAACAGGTCAAGCAGCGTGTCGAACGAGATCACAGCCGGGTCGTAGGTGATCCGAATCACCTCGGCGTGCTGGGTGTCCCCACCGCACACCGCCTTGTAGTTCGCAGTCTCTTGGCTCCCGCCACAGTAACCACTTTCGACGTCACTGACCCCGACGAGCTGCTCAAACGCCGCCTCGGTACACCAGAAGCAACCCCCTGCGAAGACTGCCTGAGCGGACTTCCCGGTGACCTGAGGCGCGGCTGCGGCGGTGGGGGGCAACTCCGCCGCCGGGTCGGCGAGATCCGCAGTGCGGTCGGCGGGGGTGAAGTCCAGCGATTCCGAATTGAGGCAGTACCGCAATCCGGTCGGACGCGGGCCGTCGTCGAAAACGTGTCCCAGGTGGCCACCACAACGGCCGCATAGAATCTCAACCCGCACCATGCCATAAGTGCGGTCAGCGCGCTCCGCCACATTTCCCGGCGCGATGGCCTGAAAGAAGCTCGGCCAACCCGTTCCGGAATGAAACTTCGAATCGGAGGTGAACAGCGGCAATCGACAACCAGCGCAGGCGTAGACCCCCGGCGTTTTGTTGTCGAGCAGTGTGCCGCAAAAGGCGCGCTCGGTCCCGTGAGCCCGCAGGATCCGAAATTGTTCGGGAGTCAGTCGGGCTCGCCACTCGTCTTCGGTCAGTTCGAACGCGGGAACTGTGACGGGGCCGACGAGTTCCCCCTGGCGGTTGAACAGATGCAGTTGGGGCATCGCGGTCTCTGGAATGGGTGGTGTTGGCGACAGAACGGGCGTCGGGACTTTAGCCCTTCAGCCGGTCTCCGTATTGCCGGGTGTAGTATTCCCGATACGCGCCACTCTTCACGTGATCGATCCACTCGCCATTGGCGCGATACCACGCGATCGTGTCGGCGAGGCCTTGCTCAAACGTGACCTGCGGCGTCCATCCCAATTCCCGTTCCGCCTTCGCACAGTCGATGGCGTACCGCAGGTCGTGACCCGGCCGGTCGGCGACGTAGCGGATCAGTGAACGGGGTTTCTCAAGCAAATCCAGGAGCAGAAACGTCAGGTCGAGATTTGTCTTTTCGCACCGTCCGCCGAAGTTGTAGACTTCGCCTGGCGTCCCTTTTTCCAGAGCGGCCGCGATCCCCCGGCAATGGTCCGCGACGTGAATCCAGTCACGCACGTTTTGGCCGGTGCCGTACACGGGAACCTGCTGATCATTGAACAGGTTGGTGATGAACAACGGCAGCAGTTTTTCGGGAAACTGGTACGGGCCGTAGTTGTTCGAACAGCGCGTGATGATCGCGGGAAAGCCGAACGAATGGTTGTACGACCGCACCAGCATGTCGGCGGCGGCCTTCGAGGCCGAGTACGGGCTGTTGGGAGCGAGCGGGGTCTCTTCGGTGAACAGGCCGGTCGCGCCGAGACTGCCGTAGACTTCGTCGGTCGAGACCTGGAGGTAGCGGGGGGTTTTGGACCTGCGGGCGGCGTCGAGCAGAACCTGTGTCCCGACGATATTGGTCGTGACGAATGGACCCGAGTCGAGCAGGC
Source organism: Planctomicrobium piriforme (assembly GCA_945860955.1). Classification (GTDB taxonomy): domain Bacteria; phylum Planctomycetota; class Planctomycetia; order Planctomycetales; family Planctomycetaceae; genus UBA10511. The sequence goes on along the minus strand of CAMATH010000193.1, from coordinate 5,661 downwards.
TGCGGTCGACGTGACTTTCGGCGGCGAAATTCACGACGGCGTCAAAGGCGAATTCCTGGAACAGAGCGGCGACCGCGTCGGGGTCGGCAATGTCCGCCTGCCGGAAGATATAGCGCGGCTCATTCGCGAGTTGGGTGAGATTCTCGGGATTGCCCGCATAGGTCAATTTGTCGAGGTTGACAATGGTCAGTCCCGGGTTCGTCGCCAGTTGCTGGCGGATGAACTCGGAACCGATGAACCCACAACCTCCGGTCACCAGAATGAGTCGCATAGGGCACTTGAAGGGAGTCGACGGGATAAGGAACGGGTCAGGAACGCACGTTGGACGCCGAACCGGCGGTCCCCATCATCGACGATTGGGGTTCCGGAAACCAGTCGACCGGTGGTGAAAAGATCTGGAAATCACGCCAGTCGACTTCATCGAACGATTGCGTAGAATCAATGGCAACTTCCGTCCGGTTGCCAATCGGGGCTGCGAAACGTAAGCTAACTTCGGTTTACTCGATTCGGGTGTCAACAGTGAAGAGTCTCAGTCAAAACCTGATCCTGGTGATTGACGACGATCCTGACTTTCAGGCGTTCGTCGGGTGGAAGTTAGAGAGCTTGGGGTATGCGGTCTGCGCGGCCTATCACCCCAGCGAAATCGACGAAGTCCTGGGTGGGCGGTTACCGCAGGCGATCATCCTCGACTGGCAGTTGGGGGATACGGACGGAACGAAACTGATTGGGGAATTGCGGCAAGAATTTCCCTTGAGTTCGGTGGTGTTCGTCACGGGGTTCAGCACCCCGGACGTAGCAGCCGCCGCCATCAAACTGGGGGCGGTTGATTTTCTGACGAAACCACTCGATGAGGCGAAGCTCGCGGTCACGTTGGCGACATGGTGCGAAACGCACGAATTGCGGCAGCGGCTGCGGGATCTGGAACGGGGGGAAGGGGAGTCGGCGCTGTTCGAAGGGATGATCGGCGTTTCCCCGCAGATGCGCACGGTCTTTTCCATCATTCGCAATGTCGCCCCAACCGACGTCAACGTCATGATTTGCGGCGAATCGGGAACGGGCAAAGAGCTGGCGGCGACGGCGATTCACCACTGTAGCGATCGGGCGACCGGCCCGTTTGTCGCGCAGAATATGGCGTCGATCCCGGCCGATCTGGCGGAAGCAACCCTGTTTGGACACGAGAAGGGGGCGTTCACGGGAGCCGACCGCGAGCGGCAGGGGGCGGTGGGCGAAGCGGCGGGTGGGACGCTGTTCCTCGATGAAATCACCGAGATGCCACTGGCGCTGCAGGGAAAACTACTGCGGTTTCTGCAAGAGCGAACATATCGGCCGGTGGGGGGACGTAAGGAATTGAAATCGGATGTGCGGATTATCTCGGCGACCAACCGCGATCCACTGGCCGCCGTGCATGAACGCCATTTGCGGGAAGATCTGTACTACCGTCTGAATGTCGTCCCGCTGATACTCCCGCCACTGCGGGAACGCGATGGCGACATGCCGCTACTGGTCAATCACCTGCTGCGGCGGTTCTCGAAGCAGTACCACAAGAAATTCACGTCGGTCGAGAGCGACGCGATGCAGCAATTGAAAACGTACGCGTGGCCGGGCAACGTCCGGCAGTTGATTCACTTGTTGCAACGGGTGGTGATCCTCAACGACGGCGACTCGCTGACCGCGCGGATGCTCCCTCCCGAGCTGTTTCAGTACACGGTGAGCGAGCCTTCGTTTCGGCGGCCCGCTGAGACGGCCACCGTCGCCGACCCTGTTGCGTCTTCGGAAATATCGCGCGACCTGGAGCGGGCATTCCTGGGGAGTGACGACACGGAAATCGTACGACTGGACGAACTGGAACGTCGTGCGATCGAACGGGCGATTCGGATCTGTGACGGGTCGGCGTATGAGGCGGCGCGGAAACTGGGGATCTCGTCGGCGACAATCTATCGCAAGATCAAGATGTACCGGATTTCGCCCGGCTGATTCAGGCGGTTTTTTCCTTCGGTTGCGGCGGTGCCGACCGGAACCAACGGGTCGGGACGACGGCCATGAAGGCCTTGCGGAAGATGAACAGCACCGTCATGACGATGATGACGATGTCGTAGAACAGCGACCGGTTGCGGAAGTAGTGTTTCTCGGCTTCGAAACGCACCTTCCAGTCTTCGATCACTTTCGCCTGGTCGGCGTTTTCATCAATGCAGATCTGCCCCAGGTTCGTCAGGCCCGGACGAACGCTCAGCCGTTCTGAAAACCCCGGAATCGCCCGGGTCAGTTCCTGATGCAGCGCCCAGGCGATCGGCCGCGGGCCGACCAGCGCCATCTCGCCACGTACAACATTCCACAACTGCGGCAGTTCATCCAGCTTCAGATTTTGCAGAATCCGGCCAATCGCGGTGACTTGCGGGTCGTTGTTTTGTACGCCGCGTGCTTTCGAGGCGTCTTTATCTGAGCCGGGCCGCATGGAGCGGAATTTCCAGGCTTTGAAGGGACGTCCATTGAGGCCGGGACGATCTTGCCCGTAGAAGACGGGGCCTTTCGACGTGAGTTTGATCACGAGTCCGATCATCAACATCACCGGCGACAGCACGATCAGCGAGACCCCCGCCAAAACCTGCTGAACCCGATACCAGAGGTTGTTGTTCGCCACCATGACGCCGCATCCCCGTGACACCCGACGGACACCTCGCGAAGACCAGCGCTTCACGAGTTTCAGGTTGGATTCTATCTCCCTGGCGGCATTCCATCCATCGACCATGACGCCCGCAGAGTGCCTTCACGCAAATTTCCCAATCCGGCGGTCGCTTGGCTGGCGGGTCGTCGCCGGGTGACTTATGCTCTGACTCTCGCTTCCGCAACCCTGCAGTTGGTGTCGAAACGCGGTACGAGGACCAGTCGAAACCGTTGGTCTCGGGAAGGCTTCCACATGAGTCAATCGGCAGCATTAAACGAAGTTTCGCTGTTTGGTGCCAGTCCCGACACGGGAAATCGCGGCGTCACCGCATTGTGTCACGCGGTGATCTGGCATCTGTTTGAACGGCAGGTCGCGCGGACAAACCTCTTCGACCACGGCCGTGGCGAACGGCTGGTGCAGATCCCCTTTGGTCCTCAGACTTTACCGGTCTACCAGATCGGTGGGATCCTCTCGCGGCGCTATTATCGTCCCGAGAACCTCTGGAATATACGCGTCTCGAACTGGCTGGGAGGGTTAGGGAATCCAGCCGCCAAGGCGGTGCGGCGGTCGCAACTGGTTCTCGACGTGAGCGCCGGAGACAGTTTCACCGATCTCTACGGCCCCAAGCGCTTCCAGACGATCATGTTTCACAAGTGGATCGTGCGGGAAGCCGGGCGACCACTCATCTTGTTGCCGCAAACGTACGGGCCGTTTCAACAGCCCGCGTCGTTTCAGGCGGCCCGCGATGTGTTGAACTACGCCCGGCAGGCGTGGGCTCGCGACGCCGACAGTTTCGCGGCACTGCGTGATCTGGCGGGAGATTCCTTCGACCCCACCCGGCATCGCCAGGGGGTGGATCTGGCGTTCGCCTTGCCACCGTTTCCGCCCGCGAACGTCCCTCCCGAACTGGCCGCCTGGCTGTATCCCAGGGAACGTCCTCAAGAAACCCTGGTCGGGTTCAACATCAGCGGGCTGATCTTCAATCAGCCCGAACCGGCCAAGCGGCAATTCAAACTCCAGGCCGACTATCCCGCCCTGGTGCGCGAGTTTCTGGAGTGGATTCTCAAGACCACCGAACTCCGCATTGTGCTGGTGGCGCACGTCATCGCTCCCGAGGGAAATGTCGAATCGGATCTCGACGCGGCGCGGGCGTTCCACGCTTCGCTACCGGAACACTGGCGGGCGCGCGTGCAAATCACCCCGCCGGACTGGTCTCCTTCAGAACTGAAATGGCTCATCGGCCAGACCACATGGTTCTGTGGAACCCGCATGCACAGCACGATCGGCGCGCTGGGAACCGAAACGCCGGCGGCGGCCGTTTCGTACAGTCTTAAGACCCGCGGCGTCTTTGCGACCTGTGGACAGGCCCATGCGGTTTTCGAATTGCGACATTCCTCCACCGCCGACATTGTCGACGCGCTGAAGAATTCATTTCAGTCGCGCGACGCGACCCGCCGGGCGCTCGCTCAGGATGTACCGGCCGTTCGCTTGCGGGCCAAGTCGCAGTTGGATGAGATGCTGGCGACCGTTCCGTCGGCCACGAGTTAGAAAGGGACGCCCGATGGCCATCAAGGCCCGGTCGTCGGCTGCGGTGTTCGCCGCCCAACTGACCGGCGAAGTTCTGGGACTGCTGCGGAACATCATTCTGGCGCGGCTGTTGGGGCCGGCCGAGATGGGGGTCTGCGCGATCCTGGCGCTCACCCTCAGTCTGCTCGACATGTTGAGTGACATCGGCCCCGATCGACTGCTGATTCAAGCCGAGGATGGCGACGCGCCGCAGTTTCAGAACACCGCCCAGGCGATTCTGGCGGTTCGCGGCGTTATTTCCACCGTGCTGTTGGTTCTGCTCTCCTATTCGGTCGCGCACCTCTTAGGAAGTCCCGAAGCCCAGTGGCAGGTCGCCGTCATCGGGTTCATTTTGTTTGTGCGCAGCGTTCAGAATCTCGACCTGAAACGGTTTCAGAGAACCAGTCGATTCAAACCGCAGGTGATCGCCGACCTGTCGGCGTCGGTCGCCGCCACGGTCACCGTTCTTTGCGTGGCCCCATTTGTACGCAACGCCTGGGTGTTCGTGCTGGCTGGCGGCGTTCAGGCGGGTGTGCTGGCGATCGTGTCGCACGCGCTCGCCGAGCGACCGTATCGATTCGCTTACGACCGGGGAATCGCCCGCCGGCTGTTCATTTTCGGCTGGCCTCTCGCGCTCAACAGCCTGTTGATGTTCGGGGCGATGCAGGGAGATCGGCTGATTGTTTTCGCGTCGGCGACCAAGGCCGACCTGGGACGTTATTCCGTCGCGATCCAGTTGTCGCTCATCCCCGTCCTGGTTCTGGCGCGGGTCGTCTCCACATTGTGTCTGCCGGTACTGTCGCGGGAACAATCCAACCAGGCGGCGTTCAATTTTCGGCTGCGGCAGGCGGGATCGCTGTTGGGGTCGCTGGCGCTCGCGTTTAGTCTCGGGTTTCTCTTTCTCGGCGGTGTGGTGCTGCGAGTTCTCTACGGAGCCGAGTATTCCATCAGCCCGGTCCTGCTGGCGTGGCTCGCGGTGATGCAGGGAATCCGTCTGTTGCGAACCCTTCCCAGCATCGCGGCGATGTCTCGTGCCGACAGTCTGAATCCCCTGATTTCGAATGTGTTGAGACTCTTGGGAATCGCCGGCGCGCTCGTCGCCTTGAAAATGGGAGGGGGGATGGAGGCGATCGCCGCCGCGGGAAGCGCTGGTGAACTCGCCGCCCTGGTCGGTTCGATACTGCTGCTCCATCAACGACATCAAGTCGAAAGTTCACCCTTGTGGCGCACGAGTGGCTGGTACCTGGCGGGTGTCGGCTTCGCCGGCCTGTGGCTCGTGGCCGGCGAGTAACTGCTCAATAACCCCTCGGAAACTGGTATTTACTCAAAGTCGGTTTTTCGGGGAATGTATGGCGCATGAGCCAGTCAGACCCCCAGCCAATCCAACCGATCGTCATCGCGGGAATCGAGATCCCGGCGGCGGAGCAGACGCC
>CAMATH010000192.1 GCA_945860955.1 Planctomicrobium piriforme | reverse complement strand
GCCGGGGTTGCTCGCTTCCAGCGGTGCCCATTCTGCGCGGTTTTTGATCTCACCGATGGCCGACTCGTAGGACGCTTTCCGGCAGTCAAACAGTTCGCAGTAAGCAGTGCGGTAGGCTCCAAACACCGCCGTGGTGTCGGCGGCAATGTCGTCCCACGAGTCAATGAACTGCTCCGACGCCAAGAGCGTTCTCAGTTTCTCAACCGTTGTCCCCAATTCCGGTGACGGGTTATGCGCTGCGAGCCGCTGCCACACTTGATCGGTCGCTTGCCGAGCCTGCCGCAGTAGGGTGATGGCTGCGGCGTCCAGCGACTCGCGCAGCTTGCGAACTTTGTCCCGTGTGTCTCCGAAATCTTTTCCATTTTCGGTGAGGATGCGAACGCAATCATCGGAGGCCGAAGACTGGATGCCCACCAAGGTCTGCTGGTATTCGGAGAGCATCGTCAAGACTGGCAAGCGGTGGGCCTCGGCGGTCGCCTTCAGCGGATAGAGCTTTTCGAGTTCCTCGGCGGCGACTTTCTTGAACGCCGTGGCGATGGCCCCTTCTTCGACATCGACCTCTTCTCCCGTGAGGTCTTCGAGCCGCTGCACGGCTAGCGTCAACCTCTTGAGCCCGACCGATTGCCGGGGCGAAAAAAGTGACGACCGAAACGCCGGATTGTTGGAGAAGGGCGTTCGGGAGGCGGGGTCCTGGTAATTGTGGAAACGGGTTCCCTGGTAAGTGACCTCGATTTCACCGGCCCGGAACAGCGCCGCGAGGATCAGCCGTAGCATGTCGCGTTCCCAACCGTAGGGGGTGCCGCCGAACCGTTTTTCGAGCGCCTTGCCCAGGCGGCTGTCTTTGTTGCCGTAGCTGTGTTCGCTCTTCAGGTAGTCGAGCACCTCTTTGGCGGTGGGGGCGGTCGTGTCGACGATGCTCTTGGGGCCCTCTTTGACCACCAGCCCGAGGCCGGTTTCTCCCACGTAGAAGACGTTGGGGAGCGCCTTGAGATCGGCTGCCTTGAGGATCTGCTCGGCTTCGTCCCCCTTCAGGGGGCGTGAACCCATCTGCAGTTTGGGGTACAGATCGGGCACGACCTGACCGAAAAGTTTTTTCAGGATTTCGCCGAGATTCTTTCCGAGGGCCGAGGCATCTTTCTGGACCCCACGGAACATGCCGGTTCCCCGCTCCATCGCCTCCGCCAGCTTGTCGCGCAGGCGGTTTTCGTAGCCGTTCTTCGAGTTCTTCTCGTCCTGCAGACAGGTCGCCTCGTCGGGGCTGATCTTCTGCTGGGCACTCAACTGGTTGTACTTGTCGACCATTTTTCGCGAAGCGTGGAGTTGGGCGACCAGTTCGTCGATTTCGGGAGTCAGGCAGAACATCCAGAACAGATCGTTCTCGCGGGCTTTCTGCTGGCTTTCGGTCCGAATTTCGTCAATTCGCCGGGTCAGTTCCTCGGCATCGTCGGCGACGCAAAGTGTCAGCGGCAGTTCCCCCTCTTCGCCGATGCCGGTTCCATCGACGCAAATGCCGATTCGGAACGAGCGGTTCTGGAAGCGGTACGTCTTGAACTCCGGCTCATCGAAGATCTGCCCCAGAGAGGTGCGGGTCAGTTCGTTTCGCTCGCGCGGTTTCGGATCGAGATGACCGCTGCGTTCGTTGGTCCAGTTCTTCTCGTGGGCGGTCTGGAGTTTCCAGCCTTCTTCAGTGTTGCGAATGAACTTGGCGGAGTCGAGCCGTTTGGCAGCAGACTGCACTTCGGCCAGCGGGGTCGCCTTGCCCACTTCGTCCACCAGCACGGCAGCCAGGTTCGCGTCGGTCCGCGGCAGGTCGCGTATGAACTCCAGCAGGCAGATCGCCTTGGCGACTCGCAAGGCCCAGCCGTGATCTTCGGGATCGCTCTGGAATCGCTCGGCGATCTGGTGGATGTCAGTCCGCTTCTCGTTCGACAGGTTTCCTTCGACAAGTTCGAACACTTTGTCGAGCGTCACCAGCGCTCCGATCGGCTTTTTGGCGAAGGCGGTCCGGTCGGAGACCAGCATCTCGTACGCCTGCTTGATGATCGTGCGGTTGCTGCCGCCATAGTGGCGGGGAGCGCCCGGTTGCAGCCGAATGCCCGACATGATGCCGATGCACAGATCGATGTAGTGCGGCGGATACGGGTAGAAATGGACGAAATCGCTTTCGTTGATGTCGGTACGACGGGTCGTCCGTTCGAGCCGCAGGGCGGCGTTCAACTGTCCCTGATTCTCGGCGAACAGTTTCTTGAGCGGCTTTTCGGCTTCCGGCTTTTTCGCGAGCACGCGGCGCGTGGCGACCTCGCGAATATCCGAAGGGGCGAGGTCCACCCGGTAGTGGAAGCGGTCTTGCAGCTTGGCGATTTCGACCCGTTTCGAATCGATGGCGGCGACCACTTCGTCGAGTTTTTCCTGCGAGGTGACGACGATCCAGCAGGGAGCGATGATCTTCCGGCTTTTCAGCAGATTTTTGCCCACTTTGCCGAACTCTTCGATGGTCGCCCGCAGGTCTTCGATCTTGTCGCCGCTGCGGGCGACATGCTGGCCCACTTCGTCGATGATGAAGACGAGCGCCTTGCCCGGGCGGCGGCGGCCCCAGAGTTCGAACGTCCGCTCGACCACTCTGCTGACCGAGATCGAGGCGTCGCGATTGCGCTGGGAGTGGGCCCACGAGTCGGCAGCGGGGTAGGTCTTTGGTTCGAGCTGGTGCAAAATCGCGCTGGCACGCGACAGTTTTTGCGCCCCTTCCCGCACCGTCTGCCACGGTTTGTTGAGCATCGACTGGCAGGTCGCTTCAAACTCGGCGAGTCGTCCCTCGGCTTCGAGTTCGATTTCAAGTTCGGCGACGTCGAAGTCTTCGCCGTAACCGAGTTCACGCAGCAGGACGGTGTACATCAGCTCGGCGATGCGCTGCGTCACCTTGCGCGTGTCGGCCTCTTTGGCGACCTCGAACAGAATGACTTCGGTCGGGAATCGGGCGTTGATCGAATCGAGCAGATTGCCGATTTGTGGGTCGCCGATCTGCTGTTTGAACAGCGTGGCGAACGGTGTTCCCAGCACGGGGCGATTCTGCAGGGCGTAACCCAGATTCTTGGCGAACGAACTTTTGCCCGAGCCGAAAAATCCCGAGACCCAGACGCCGACGCTTTCGTGCGGCTCGGCCGGCGCCTCGGCGACCGCCTTGAGCAAGTGGTGATATTGCTCGCGAATGCTGTCGGTCGCCACGTATTCAGTGATCTCCGCATGCACCGACTGTTCGTCGGCCTGATCGACCTGAATGATCTCTTCGATCTTGCGGCTGAGGTCTCGCGTCAGCAGTTCGCCAATGGTTTTCATGCAGATCACCTTGCCTTATCCATAGATTTTCACTCGATAGTTGCCCAGAGCGTCGCGGTCTTTCAAATCCATGAAGCGCAATCCGGTCGTCCCCTCAATCGAACCGGGGTAGAACAGAATCGTGGGAACGCGGGTCTTGCCGTGCATCTTGTCGAGCAGCATCGACATGTGGAAGATCCCCGGCGCCATGGCGGCGGCCCGTGTCAGGAAGACCACCGAGTTCTCGGGATCAATGGCCGCGAGACGCGACGCGAGAAGATCCCACAACGGGACCCATTGATTGCTGGAAAGATAGGTGGTGACCTGTCGCTGCGCTTCGACGTAGCCCCGTTCTTTCTCCAGCGCGATCACCGCCTCCAGCCCTTCGTCGTCGTCTTTCGCTCGGACCTGGTCGAGGGCGTCCCAGAGCAATTGCGACATCGGCAAAATGTGCACCTGTCGGCCGGCCGCTTCGAGCCGGGTGGCGAGCAGTTTGATCTCGCGGCGAAGTTCCCATTCGTCGGCCGGATCGTAACGCAGTATGGCGAAGGGCAGATCGTGGTAGACGCTGAATCGGGGGGGACTCGCCTTTAAGTCGCTTTCGAGGGGAGCGATGCTATCGCGCAGCGAGGACATGCGCATACTCCTCGAACGTGGTTGCGGGGAAGGTCAGTCGGGTGACGCTGCCGGCGACATGGTATTCGAGCAACCCGTGCTGGTGCGCCTCGAACATCGAGCGTTCGACTCCGTCCGCTGTCAAAAAGAACAGTTTCCAGTCGTTCGATTCGAGCAGCCGGACTCCCGACGGCTGGTTCTGTTTCAGATAGAACGCGATGTAGGCGAAGGCGTGAACCGGCAAGTGGACGGGAGCGATTCGTTTGTGAGCCGCCCCTTCGAGCACGACGAAGTCGCGCAGCGTTGAGAGCAAGCCCTGGGCAATGCGACGAATCGTCGGTTCCGACCAGTGGGCGGCGGTTTTGCCGTTCTCGACCCATTCGGTCAGTTGGCGGGTGAGATCGGCCACCGGCAGATCGAGCCGACCGACGGCGTGACGGGGGCGGAGGAACTCGACAACGACGTCGTACAGCAGGCGATCGGCCCGGGCGGCGTGGAAGTACAGCACACGATCGAGCGCGGCGGCCGGGAATCGCCCGTGGACGAGCACCGACAAAGCTCGCACAACGGACTCTTCGTTCAGGTATCGCTGCCGAAAGATCCCCAGAATGTCTTCGACACGCGACCGCGACGCTTTGCCGAACAGGTTTTCGTGGCGTATGCGGGTGAGATTATCGCCGACTGAGGCGGCGACGTCCCATTGGGCCAGCAGCGTCTTCGTATCGGCCAGCAGGGCGCCAGCCTTGATGATGCGCGACGTATAGGAGCCGGAAGCGGGTCCACCGACGGGGCGCGCGGGTTCGCGGCGGCTGGTCTGCCTGTCACGAACATGCATCATCCCGGGAATCTCGCTTTCCGTTGTCGTGTCGAATCGGATGTCGGGCAGTCTCGGAACAGCCCGTCCACCATCCAATGTTCGTGCATCGTACGGAGTCGAAGGTGGGTTTCCCAGCGAGCCGGCGGTCGGGTATGAATGCGACATCGCATCGGCAGAAACGTCGGCCCGCCGGTGAATCCGAGTCTATGCGCCGAACGGGCCAACTCGTTGAGTCCGATCTGTGTGATGCACATTGCGGGGAGGTCACCGACTTGAAACGCGAGTCACAGGAATTTGGCTTGTTCGTTCCACCGGAAGTAGAGCGATTGCAGTCGGCCGCACGACGTGCCGTCGCAGTCGATTCAGAGTTGATGCCGTGAGATCCATCGCGACATCACCCACAACCCGATCCACACCATGAGGGCCTGCTTCGGAAAGAGGAGGCACAGTGTGCCGAGGACGAGGAAGGGTGCGTTCATGGCGTTGAACTTGCCACAACTTCCGGACGCCGTCACCTCCCATTTGTTGCCGGCTCGATCGAAAACCTGTGTAACCGATTGTCGGGACTTTGACGGACGGTCACAGACTCAGTGTCCCCGCCGACTGCACCGCAGGCACGTTGTGAACGGGACGGGGGTCAAACGGCTTGACGACCCGCCGCCGCAGACGAAGGACAGTGGGAGGAATCTCCCCCAACCCGGCCCGTTTCCGCTCGCGGTTGACGGTCCGCAGGAGGGAGAGCATTTGCCGCCGGACCGGGGCGTACGGTTCAAACGGCACCAGCGACAATTCCCGCTGGATCCGGTCGGGTTCTCGCTGCCGGGCGAATTGGAGCAGGTACGCGGTCTCCTGCTGGAACCGCTGCCGCTCAATCTGCACATGGGCATGCATCCGGCCGTCCTGTTTCCCCTCCCGCGTTCGGCCCCCTCGGCGGACGCTGATCGAGTACCCAGCAAACTTGAGCGGCACGCGACGGAAATCTCGGACCATCTTCGCCTCGTCCACGAAGAACCGGTGTTCTCCCTTCGTCGCGAGAATCACGAACAGCCGGCCGTGGCGGAGGTATTGCAGGTTGGCCTGGCCGGCTCGTTTCCGCCGTGCCCGCGTCGATTCCGAGACGTCGATGCCGTATTTCCGAATCAGCTTTTCGTCGACCGCTTGGGCGTCCTTTCCCTGGGGGATCCAGCCGGTCACGTAGAACCAGTAACCGTGGGTCAGGTAGCAGCAGGCAAGCTGCTGCACGAATCCCTCGACGCTGCTGGCTTCCGCCCGATAACGCATTCCCCCTCCGTGAGAAGAAGTGGAGCTTGTTCAATGGCACAAGCTCCACGGAAAGCCGCAATCCTTGGCAAGAACGCAATGGGGGACTGGCAGCGGCGGTGGACAGCGGGAGAGCGAAATTCGCTCGCCACACGGCCCATCGACGCCTGGGGACGGTCGAATGGAGAGTGGCGCCACAGAGTGCCGCCACCACCTCAATTCGAAGGTCCCCCGCCAAAAAAAGGGGGAGCGGCGCACAACACACTACATTCATGTATTGCGCCCCGCCAATCCATACCACCCTTCACCCCCAGAACCTTTCGACGTACCGGCTGCGTGAAGACGCAACTCGGGTACGGTCGTCAGTTCGCCGCCACAGCAGAACGGTTCTTCCGAATCGCCCTGGTGTGACCGCTTGCGCCCTTCCCGGGACCGACGACGTAACAAACTCCGTCGCCAGTATGACGCATCGTCAGAAAACACGCTCGTCAGCCCTTTCGTCGTCGTCTGCGTCCGGCACCACCCGTTGACGCTGGAACGAGTCCCCACTGCCTTGCAGGGAACATCGCCGGGTCGCAACATCGGCTTCCGCCGCTGCTGTCACCCGCTTCTACTGAGGCCACACTCCCCCTCTACAGCGTTTGAATCACCCAGACGACCAGTCTGGGCACCGGTTACGAGCCGGCCGCCGCAGAGGCTCCTGCGTTAGTCATTTCCTTCATCGTGCGGATCACGTCGCTACCCCGTGTTACCGGGGAGGAACGTCAGTCGTATTGCCCGCTCTTCCGAGCTGGCACAGTCGCCGAGCCACTGGCTCGCTTTCGGGGGACCGAACGTAGAAGCATCCCCCTACCCACCGACTGAGGTCATTCGCGGTTTGGCACCGTCTTCCGCACAATTCACCGGCAAGCCCTCGCGGGCCTTTCATGGTTGAGCTCTTCGCAGCCGCTGGATTTTCCAGCGGTCCCCGGAACGGTCGCTTCCCTCTGCGGGTCGCACTCCGGTTCGGCCTGTCGCCAGGCTCGAAGCTCCCCACGCCGGTCAGGTTGAACGAGGTCAGAGACCCCCGATCCCCCTGAACGGGATTACGCAGCATCGGCTAAATGCCGGGCTACTTCACCCGCTTCGAAAAATGACGGCCTTGATGGCACAACACCATCAAGGCCGGTCCGCATCGCCCCCGCCCTGTGCGGGGGCATCACTGCCATCGGATAGAGTGCTGGGATTACTCTGGCCGGCGTCTGCGATACAAAGGCAGCCACACCGGTTTCAGGATTACTCCAACAAGCCTCCGTCGAACCGGACGAGCACCTCTCGATGCATCCGGCTCTACGAGCCAATCGCATGATGGATCGTAAGTCCCATCCCCTTAGCCCGACTGGTGAGGTCGGGTTTACCGGGTGCGATTGTCTGACGACGACCAACTTGCTTGCCACCCCTGGCTCGGCGAATTTCCGCCGAACTCGGAGCAGCGCGTTTGACTTCATCGACAACTTGCAGTCGGACATCCGACATCCGACCGCCGCCGACAATTCTAGCGCATGGGGGGTATCGTGCAATGAAAAAAATGCGACGTGTCTTTCGCGTCGCCCGGTTTTCGGTCGGGGCGTGTCTCTGGCGTCGCGAATCGTGCTTCGCGGCGTGTCTGCCGCGCCGCGGTTTGCGGCGGTCGAACAATTGACCTGAGTCGCCAAGTTCGCGAATCGACTGACGAACGAGCCGGATCGTGGAGTTCGACGATGGTGCGCCAAAGTATTTAGGATCAAATCTGGTACTGAAGCAAACCGCGGAATCTGCTTGTGGGGAAGAATTCGAGGGAGAAGGCGGAGAATGGAATGCAGTTTTTGCCAGCCGCTGAGCGAGCAGGATTCTGAGCTACGAATTGGCGAATGTGATGAGGCCGAGATTCTGAGTCAGTTTCTGGCGCGAGAGCAGCGGTCTCACGCGGAAGTGAATTTCTGAAGGAGGTCTTTGATCGGTTCGAGTGATTGGCGAGTGGTAGGACGCTGGTTCCGTACCTGTGCCCGGGCGATCTGTGTGGCCCGCTGCCGAGCGACAGCCTTGGGTGTTCCTTCGGCGACCAGTTGCCCTGCCAATTCTTGGCGGAGCGAATCGAAGCGACGATTTGAATCGGCCGCTGCTGGGGTGTGATCGCTTCCGGCAGGTTCGAGGTTCTTGCCGACGAACGCGGCCTGCAGTTTGGCGAGCGGCAAGGGGGCTTGCGCGCGCTCTTCCGCCTTTCGCAGGTCGTGCCACCAGTCGGGGGGTGTCCGGTTCCCCTGGGCGGCGTGCTTCACGTTATCGACGAAGAACGCCTGGGGGCTGCGTTTGAAGAACCCGGGACCGTACCGCTCTTTGGCGGCCAGAGTGATATCGGCCCATTCGCGAAGCAGCCGATCGGGATATTGCCGCTGCAATCGGGAAATGCTGGCTTCATCGAGACCGATGGCGGTCAGCGGTTCCGCCAGCGGAGATTCTTTCACGGTGGCGGTTGCAGCGGAAGGGGATCGCCGATCGAAATAGTTGCCGCGATTCACAGTCAGCCGGTAGTCGCCGGGGGCCAGCTTGTCGATCGTCGCTCCTGGGGGGGCGACGACGTCCAGTTCGGTGAGCCGTTGGATGCAGCGTTTGACTTTCAACGTGAGATCCTTCGTTTCGAGAGTGGCTGAGAAACCGAGAATGTTCACGCCGACGTGACGCAGGCCGAGACGTAGCGTTTGCCGACGGCGCGACAGAACCTTCGACAGGAACAGAAACAGCCGTCGGGAGGCGGGGTCGAGCGCCCGATAAGTGTCGAGGTCGAACCACAAGTAGCCGCCGGCCGCCTTCACGAATTCGAAGAAGATCGGATCCCAGACGATGCGCCAGGCCCGGCTCGATTGCGGATCGAGCGGCAGACTGTAGCTGAGGAACCCGAAACTCACTTTGCGGTGTTCGGCTCGAACGGGGTCGTAGAAGCAGTCGCTCTGGTAGCGGACCGCCGAAAGTCGCTCGATGGCGTCGGTGAATTGCTGATACTGACGACCGCCGCGTCGGGCGTGCTGGTCGATGAGACCCAGTTGCCGCAGGCAGTAGTGCGGGGTGGCGTGGAACTCGTGGTCGGCGTCCTTTGTCGCCAGGGTGATGCCGAGCAATCCCCAGAGGAAGAACTCGTCGCCGGCGGAGAGACCGAGCGGGCAGAAGATGCGGGCGTGGGCGCTCTGCATATGCCGATTGGTATCGCAGAAAAGATACTCGGCTTCGAAGATCTTTCCCTCGGCGAGTGACGACTTCGCGTCGAGAGGGCAGAGGGCGTGTTCGACCAAAGTGAGTTGGCCGAGGCCGCCGGTAGCCCGGCGCCGGCGCACGGAAAGCGGTTTCGTTGTCGAATTGAGATTTGTGGTCGAGGTTGTGTCGTGGGGAGTGGAGGAATTTGTCCGTCTGTTCATACTCTCGATCGCGCTCGTGGTGATTGGCCGCGGCGTTCGTCGAGTCTCGCGGTCGATGGTTCAAGTCAGATGAACAAGGGCGGCGCCCTTGACCCGGTCCGAGCTACCGCTCGAAAGCCGGGTTCCCCGCTCCCGATGGTCGCTCACCAAATGTGAATGCTCATGTGACGTGAGTAAATCACTAACGCGCTGCGGTGGACTGCGCAAGGGGAAATTATCGGTCTTGCCGGCACAGTCGAATGGGCGTCCCGCGTGGTCGACTGCCCCCCTCTCCCCGCGCACGGCACTGTCAGGCTCACGCGACTGGAATGCGGGGACGAGGGGTAGGGGGTGGGGACTTCACTTGGTCGTAGCGGCACTGTCACCGCACTCAGCCGTCGTCCTGTCGACTACGCGGATTGCCCCTCATCCGGCCGTTGGCCACCTTCTCCCCCCAAAAAAGGGGAGAAGGCTCGGGCGGAGTCGAACTGTCTGGCGATCGCCGATTGTGGGCTGCGGTGTACGAGATTTTTCTTGACGACCTTTCCCGTGTCGTGAGAGAGTATCACGAGGGAAATCGAAGGGTTATTCGGAATTGCCACTGGCAATTCCGGCGGCAGACCACAAATCACGGAGGCAACGGGCAGCATGGCAGTCACAATTTGCTTGATCAACCAGAAGGGCGGCTGTGGCAAGAGTTCGACCTGCTTCCATCTCGCGGGGCATTTCGCGAAGGAGGGGCGAAATACCCTGCTGATTGATGCCGACCCGCAAGGATCACTCAGTCAGGGATTCTTCGGGTCGGCCGCTGTCGAGAATCTGTTGGCGAGCGAAACGCTCGCCGCTCTATTCGACGACGAACAGTTCTGCTCGACCCCCGAGCGTCTGCCCGTACCGACGAATGTCGCCGGTATCAGCGTGCTTCGTGCCAATCAGATTCTGGCACCGTTCAATCGACCGTCCCCCGAAACAAGCGGCATGCTCCAGTACGCCCTCCGCGACTTCATTGAACGAGTGACGGGTTTCGACGTTATTCTGATCGATTGCCCACCAAACCTTTATCAGTGCAGTTGGACATCAATGGTCGCCGCTGATTACGTGGTGATTCCTGTACCACCTGAGGATTTCGGAACGCAGGGGCTGCGGGTGGTGCACCAGGCGATCGACCAGGCTCAGTTCCTCAATCCTGGCCTGCGGCTACTGGGGCATCTGGTGACGCGCTGCGACAGCCGATTGCTGGTTCACCAGTCCTACGAGCGAAAGCTCCGCAGTCTCTACGGCGACACGGTCCTCTCGACCGTCATCCCCGAGGCGTCAGCCTTCAAGGTCTCGCTGGCGTCGCGGCAGCCGGTGACGCACTTCAGTCCCGCTTCGCGGGCCGCCGTGCTCACGTCACAACTGGGGCAGGAACTGCTGGAGCGGATCGGTCGCGACCTCCAGGCACGGAGGGTGGCGTAGATGGCGAATACTCGGCAAGTGCTGGATCGAATCGGGGGCAACCTCGACGAGTCGATGGGAGTGCGGGAGCGCGACCTGCGACCGAAGTTGAGTCCTGTTCCTCAAGGGAAGGATGCGGGGCGTCGGCCGTTGCGGAATATCGGCTCGGTCGACATCAACATGGTGATTCCGGATCCCGATCAGCCACGGGTTGAGTTTTCGGACGAGGCGCTCGAACGGTTGGCCGAGAGCATCCGCGACAAAGGGCAGCTCAGCCCGATTCGCGTGCGGTGGTCGGAGCAGATTGGCAAGTGGATGATCGTCGCCGGCGAACGCCGCTGGCGGGCGACAAAACGGGCAGGTCTGTTGCAGATCGACTGTCACTTCCACGACGGGGAGATTTCCCGGTCCGAGGTGCTGGAGCAGCAACTCATCGAAAACCTGTTGCGGGAAGACCTGCAGCCGATTGAAGAGGCGAAGGCGTTCGCGATGCTATTGGAGTTGAACGGCTGGAATGGAAAACAGCTTTCGGAGGCCTTGCGGGTTCCACAGTCGTCGGTCAGCCGGGCGCTGGCGCTGTTGCGTTTGCCGGACGACGTCCAGGAGCAGGTGGCGACCGGTGCGATCTCCGCCCGGTCGGCCTACGAACTCTCCCGGCTCGACGACGAATCACAGATTCGACCGCTCGCCGCGAAGGCGGCGGCGGGGACGAT